>DXAW01000066.1 GCA_019116865.1 Candidatus Coprenecus stercoravium
GTATCTTGCAGCAGACAAGAAGCAAGAGATTTTCGCTAAATACGGGAAGTCTAATACGGACACCGGCTCGGCAGAGAGTCAGATTGCTCTATTTTCCTACCGTATCGCTCACCTGACAGAACACCTTCGCAGCAACAAGAAGGACTTCGGCACCCAGAGAGCATTGCTCAGACTTGTGGGTAAAAGACGCCGCCTTCTCGACTATCTGAAGGAAAAGGATATTGAGAGATACAGGGAGATTGTCAAGGCGCTCAACTTACGTAAGTAAGCTTTGACACTGGGAAAAGCGGGGTTGCCGTTAAAGTTAAGGCAGCCCCTTTTTATTATCGGCAACATTTAGATGAGTATGAATATAGTTAAGAAGACCATCACAATGGGTGATGGAACGATCGTTGAGATCGAGACCGGCAAGCTGGCCAAGCAGGCCGCCGGTTCAGTAGTCGTTAAGGTCGGCGGCATGATGCTGCTGGCCACAGTCACATGTGCCAAGGATGCAAAGGAGGACGTGGACTTCATGCCTCTGTCAGTGGAGTACAAGGAGAAATATGCGGCGGCAGGCCGTTACCCCGGCGGATTCCTCAAGAGAGAGGGACGCGCCTCGGATTCCGAGATTTTAGTGGCCCGTCTGGTGGACAGGGCATTGCGTCCGCTGTTCCCCGATGATTTTCACGCTGAGGTATTTGTGAATGTAATCATGATTTCGGCAGACAAGGTCAATATGCCGGACAGCTATGCCGGTCTTGCGGCTTCCGCAGCTCTGGCAGTGAGCGATATCCCCTGGCACGGACCTATCTCCGAGGTAAGGGTTGCCCGTATCGACGGACAGTTTGTGATCAACCCTACGTTTGACGTGGTGGACAAGGCCGACATGGAACTGATAGTCGCTGCGACAGAGGAGAATATCATGATGGTCGAGGGTGAGATGAAGGAGGTGAGCGAGAAGGAGATGCTCGATGCCATCAAGTTTGCTCACGAGGCTATCAAGGAGCAGTGCCGTGTGCAGAAGGAGATGATGGTTGAGCTCGGTAAGGTGGAGAAGAAGGCATACTGCCACGAGGTCAATGACGAGGACCTGCGCAAGGCCGTTCACGACTACTGCTACGACAAGTGCTACGCCATCGCCAAGAGCGGTCTTGCAAAGCACGAGCGTGAGGACGCATTCGACGCTCTGAAAGAGGAATTCATGGAGACCATCCCCGAGGAGGAGAGAGAGGAGAAGGCAATGATGGTCAGCAGATATTACGGTGCGGTGGAGAAAGAGGCCATGCGCCGTATGATTATCGACGAGGGTGTGCGTCTTGACGGCAGGACTACCACTCAGATCCGCCCGATCTGGTGCGAGGTCGGCTATCTGCCCGGAGCGCACGGCTCGGCTATCTTCACCCGTGGCGAGACTCAGTCCCTGTCGACTGTTACCCTCGGAACCAAGATGGATATGAAAGAGCTGGACGAAGTGCTGGTACAGGGTACGCAGCAGTTTGTCCTCCACTATAACTTCCCTCCCTATGCTACGGGAGAGGCCAAGCCCCAGAGAGGCGTAGGCCGCCGCGAGATCGGTCACGGCAATCTGGCCTGGAGGGCATTGAAGCCGGTGGTTCCCGTCGGTGAGGAGAATCCCTACGCAGTCCGCGTGGTATCCGATATCCTCGAGTCCAACGGCTCGTCTTCCATGGCTACTGTATGCGCCGGCACCCTGGCCCTGATGGACTGCGGTGTGAAGATAAAGAAGCCCGTATCCGGTATCGCCATGGGTCTTATCTCCGACGAGAAGACCGGCAAGTTCGTGGTGCTCTCCGATATCCTCGGCGATGAGGACCATCTCGGAGACATGGACTTCAAGGTGACCGGAACCAAGGACGGTATCACCGCCACCCAGATGGA
The DNA here is from genome assembly GCA_019116865.1 of Candidatus Coprenecus stercoravium. GTDB lineage: Bacteria > Bacteroidota > Bacteroidia > Bacteroidales > UBA932 > Coprenecus > Coprenecus stercoravium. The sequence continues at coordinate 1,882 of DXAW01000066.1, forward strand.
CATAAAGGTTGACGGACTTCCCTACGAGGTGCTCGAGCAGGCTCTGGCCCAGGCCAAGGAAGGCCGCGCCCACATCATGGGCGAGATGCTCAAGACCATCTCCGAGCCTCGTGAGGATTACAGGCCCAATGTTCCCCGCATCATTCAGATTGTCATTCCCGGTGAGTTTATCGGTGCCGTTATCGGAACCGGCGGAAAGGTTATCCAGGACATCCAGAAGACCACCGGTACCACTATCACCATCACCGAGGAGGGCGACAAGGGTATCGTGGACATCTTCGGCGAGAACAAGGACGCCATGGATGCCGCACTTGCACGCATCAAGGCCATCACTACCGTGCCTGAGGTCGGCGAGACCTATCACGGCAAGGTGGTGTCCATCCTCGAGTTCGGTGCATTCGTAGAGATACTGCCCGGCAAGGAGGGTCTGCTGCATATCTCCGAGCTTGACTACAAGAAAGTAGACAAGGTTGAGGACGTGCTTCAGGTCGGCGACGAGGTGGATGTCAAACTCCTCGAGATCGATGAGAAGACAGGCAAGATGAGACTGTCCCGCAGGGCGCTTCTGCCCGCTCCCGAGGGCTGGGTGGAGCACGAGCGCAAGCCCAGGCTCAACGGCGGGAACGGAGGCGGACGCGGCGGTCGCGACCGTGACCGTGGTGACCGCGGAAGAGGTCCCCGCCGTGACGGCGACAAAGGCCCCCGCCGCTAATCCGGTATCAGAATCCGACACAATATCAGGCGTGTGTTTCCCTTTCCGGGGCGGCACACGCTTTTTTATTGCAGCTTACGGAATTGAAAGATTGCTGGAGTTTTATTTGCTGAAGTGAGTATGATTTTTTAAATTTGAAGCTGAACCTACTTTAAACTAACAATTAAATCTCTGTATTATGAAAAATCGACTAATTGCCATCGCATCGCTGTGCTTTGCCCTGATGTGGGGCTGTACGGCAGACCTGGATGAGGTCAACAGCCGGCTTGACGATCTGGAAGGCCGGGTGGAAGTACTGGAGAGGCTGTGCGCTCAGATGAACACCAACATCGAGTCGCTTCAGACTCTGCTTGACGCAGTTCAGAATGACGACTACATTACCTCCGTTACTCCCATAGAGGAGGGCGGAAAGGTGATTGGCTATACTATTACCTTTGAGAAGAACGGTCCTATCACCATCTATTATGGAGAGGACGGTCAGGACGGAGAGGACGGCAAGGACGGTTCCGTACCTCAGATAGGTATCAGGCAGGATGCCGACGGAGTCTATTACTGGACTCTCAACGGTGAATGGCTGACGGATGGGGACGGAAACAAGGTGCCGGCCCGGGGTGAGGACGGTTCTCAGGGAGTTACCGGCCAGACCGGCCCGAAGGGCGAGGACGGTCTTACGCCTCAGTTAAAGATAGAGAACGGATACTGGTGGGTGTCATACGACGGCCTGCAGTGGACGGAGATAGGACCGGCGGTCAGTGAAAGTCAGTCCTATGACATATTCACAGGTGTTGAGATTATCAGCTCCACCGTGTATTTCTATCTTTCCGACGGTACTGTCCTGGCTGTGCCGATGGCCGGTGGTCTGGATATAATCTTTGACGAGACAGTAGGCATAGAATGTGCTCCCGGTCAGACAGTAGACATACCTTATCATGTGGTCGGCGGAGATTATCAGGCAGTGGTGGAGTGTCTTGGACAGGGCGGCTGGACCGGCAAGGTCAATGCAACCGACGCTTACTCGGGAACCATAGAAGTGACAGCTCCGGAGGGCGATGAGACAGAGGGCAAGATACTGGTGTTTGTCAGCTCGGCTGGACAGACCATAGTCAGGACGCTTCTTTTCAACGGCAGACATTTGGAGGCAGTGGTGGATTCATGGTACATTGAGGACGGCTCTGCGGAGAAGGTGACATTCGAGCTGCGTACCAATATCGCCTACGGTGTCGCGATTGACCCGGAGGCCGAGGACTGGGTGACTTATCTGCCTGAGACCAAGAGTATGAGGACCGACTATCTGACATTCTCCGTGGCCGAGTATCCTTCCGGTACAATGCGTGAGGCGGTTATCTACATCTATGACGAGGATGCAAGTGAGTATGTCGAGGAACTGTATATCTATCAGCAGAGCGCTGATAGTTATGAGTATAACAACCGGATTATAGAGTTCAAGGATCTCAATGTGAAGGCCCGTCTTGTTGCGGTAGCGGACATGAACGGAGATAATGAGATTTCGTACGGTGAGGCCGCCGACTGTGTGCAGCTTCCTTCATTCTCGGAATCCGGATGCAGATGGTTCGGTGAATTCCGCTATTTCACATTGTTTGAGCGGATTCCTGAGGGTTTATTCTCCAATTGCCCGGATCTTCAGTATCTTGTGCTGCCCGAGACCACAACGCTGATACAGGCCGGAGCCTTCAGTGGCTGCGGAGACCAGGAGACGCCATGCCTGATCGAGTTTACATCCGCGGTGCCGCCGGAAGTGGAGCCGGGTGCGTTTGACGGGAGCAATGTGTGGATAGTGGTTCCGGAGGAAAGTCTGGACGCCTACCTTGCATCAGACCTCGCTTCATATATCCTCCCGGAGCAATTACTGAATGTGGACATCACCTTGAATTCTGCCGAATATGACCGAATCTATATTGATGTGGATTCTCCAGATGAGTCGACATCATACATCCTTGCCTATGTGATGCTGGAAGAATGGAATGCGTGTGGAGGAAGCGGTGTCGAGGTGATGAAGAGCTGGGCGGAATCGAGAGGAATGCAACTGTATGACTATGTCACATCACTCTCCGCATTTGTGGGCTCGTTTGACGGTTTGTCGGCTACATCTCTTATTCCGGATACTGAGTATGTGTTCTTTGCCGTCTCAATGGTCAGAGTCCCTTTTGACCAATCGGGAGAGATTTATCTTTTTGATTGTTCCGAGCCGTTTATGGTATGGACAACTGCTACGGATCCGGCCGTGGATTGGTACGGAACCTGGCATGTGACGGCCTCCAAGACATATTCTGCTTTGGAAGGAACAGTAGTCGACTCTCCGATGGAGTTCGATGTGGAGATATTCAGATGGCCGACAAATAATACAATCGTAATGACCGGTTGGCTGCCGGAATTGGAAACCCGTTTCGGGAAACCCCTGCCTTTCGGAATGAGTTACGATGACTCGGGATATTTATACCTGACGAACGATTACAATGATGTAAGTCTTACTGATTATCTTGGCTATTCTTATCCCGAGGAGGTGGAATGGAGGATTTTGGCGGATGACTATACATTATACTACGGCGGCGTTAGTCTGCAAAGGGAAGGCGATAATGCGGAATTCATCTGGGATGCCTACGCTATGTCGGGCTTGGAAGTCCTGACATTCGGGCTGTTCTACTATGATGGCAGCAGCACCTGGTCGGCGATGAGCGAGACATCTCCTTCAGGAGAGATTACCATGACGAAAGTGTCGGATGAGGTGACGGCGGTGGCCTCAAGGAATACTGTCCGGCATTCGGGCGGACAGATAGGAAAGATACAGCAGCCTGTCACGCAGACTGGAAATATCCGTCTGAAGTAAGTCTGATATTGGATGTTGCAAATATTGAGGAGGGCGAATCTTAAAATAAATTTGGATTTAACTTAGGATTCGCCCTCTTTTTCTATGCCCTCATCCCTCCTCACCCTCCAACATCCCTGCGTTTTACACCGCCGCCTTCCCAGCCACTTCTTTCCGTCATTATCCACCGTCACATCCCATCGTCATTTTTTTCGCTGTCCCTCACTCTCTTGCCTTTCTCATTCTTCTCCGTCACGTCCCCCACCGTTTTACACGGCCACCTTCCTAGCCACTTTTTCCCCTTATTTCGCCGCCTCCGCTCCTAACCATGAAGCACTTATGTGTTTGCTAACTTGTTGATGTTCAGCGAGATGCTCTGGGATAGGCTGCTCTATGCCTTGAAAAAACAGGCCATAAAGCAAGGCGTTGTTTGTCAAAGCACTATAACTCAGCTATTTGTGATTTCGGAGGGTGCTTCATGGTGAGGGGCTACCGGTGCCCCAAATGCCCCGGTGGCTTAGTTTGGCAGTTTAGATGCGTTGACATGGGGAACGCTTCTAAATAACCATTTCTGTAAACTTTTGATATTCATTTTGTTAAATTAATTTGTCGCCTACGTTATAATTATTAACTTTGCCATATGAGAGATTGTTGGCATATCTGCACGAGGGGGCTGGAGAGTGAGGTTATCTTCAAGAGTGACGAGGATTTTATCTACGGGATGAACGGGGTCGCTGTCTTTGCTTTGATATATGACTTGAGGATATTGGCGTTCTGTCTTATGGACAATCATGTGCATTTTGTGGTTCAAGGCAGCCGGGATGCGTGTGTAAAGTTTATCAGATATTATAAGCGGAGACTTTCTGTCCTGGCAGATATGACTGTGGCGGATGAGTGTCTTAAGAAAATTGACGATGATGAGTATCTTAAGAGGGTGATTGCATACGTGCTCCGTAATCCTATGTCTGCCGGTCTGGATGTTTTTCCGATCACTTATCGCTGGGGCTCAGGTGCTTTGTACTTCAACGCCATGTATCACAGTCAGGAGAAGGTCCCGGTAGCCGAAGTCGGTAGAAAAGAACTGAGGAAGATACTGGGTACTAGGGTAGTGTTGCCTGATAATTACCGCCTGACACGGGATATGTGCGTGGATCCGGCATGTTATGTCGATTACAAAGCTGTTGAGGAGCTGTATAGATCTCCTGCCCGTATGATGTTCTATATGTCACGTAACGAAGATATGGAGATGGAACTGGCCTCCGGTATTCTGAACAGACATCGTTACGGAGATAAGGAGCTGCGTGGAGTCGTGATACAGATGTGCCGTGAGATGTTCCAGTCGGATTCGCCGGAAAGTTTGTGTGTAGAGGACAGGTATCGTCTGGCGGATGCATTGCGCAGGAAATATGGACTCAGTGTCAGTCAGCTGGCGCGTCTTACGATGGCCGACCGGAAGATTCTGGCGTCAGTTCTGCTCAAGAGACATTCGGGCCATTCATTGACAGCTAAGTAGTGTCGCGCTTGATTCAGGACAAGATGACTCATAAGTCAAGCATAAATCTGTCGGAGAGTAGTCCTGGGTACTCTTATCTGTGGCGGATGGAGTCGTGAGCGAACCATGAAGCCTTGGTCTTAATGTTAAAAGGTTGATTTACAGTAATTTTTGAATAAGAGAGGTGCGCTATGGCCGTTTTTTTCAGACCATAGGGGAGAGGTGTGCGATGTATTTGTCTGATAGATAGCGCATTGGTGTTTTGATGGGTGCTTTATGGTTGGCGCAGAATGGATGCGTGAGGAGAAAGTGCCTGGATTTCGTAGGGAAATGGTTCACTTTCCCGGAGGGCTGGTAGAGGCGGCCCTGATTCGGAACGGAGTGACGGAGCCCTTCCTGTTGGGGAGGGTCTGGGAGGGGGTGGTGAAAGCGGAGCGACACCTTTCAGGGGCGGTAAAGGCGGCCTTGGAAGGTATTGCGGGCTTCGAGGCGCTGCTCAAGGAGGCGGATGAGGTCTGTGTTGCGGACAAGGCCCCAGGGGGTGGAGTTGACAAAGCGAGGAGGGACTTCGCCGGCGAAGCGTTCGATGTACAGGTCGGGTCGCAGGCGTTCAAGCAGGTCGGCGATGAAGTCCAGATATCCGTCCAGGGTGAATGTCACAAAGTCGGAGGGACGGGATGCGAACTCACGTTCCATGGCCGTGCCCCGGACTATCTGGAGCTGGTGGAACTTGACGGAGTGCAGCGGCAGGCTATTTATAATAGGTGCGTATGCCAGCATGTCGTCGATGCTCTCTCCGGGCAGGCCGAAGATAAAGTGCGCTCCCTGAGTGAGTCCGCGCGAGGCTGTCATCTCCACGGCCCGGACGGCATCGGCGAATGTGTGCCCCCTGTTGATGCGCTGCAGAGTGCGGTCATAGCAGGATTCGATGCCGTATTCGATGATGACTATGTGACCACGGGCGGCCAGTGAGGCGAGGTAGTCCAGTTTGGCCTCATCCACGCAGTCCGGTCTGGTGCCTATGACGATGCCGGCTACCAGGGGATGTGAAAGGGCTTCTTCGTATACGGACCGGAGGCGTTCCAGAGGGGCATAGGTGTTGGAATACGGCTGAAAGTATGCCAGAAACTTCTCCGCCTTGCGGTACCGTACCCGGTGGAATTTGATGCCCTCGTCTATCTGTTCGTGAATCGGTATGCCGGCCGTGCTGTAGCCGGGATGGAAGGCGGCGTTGTCGCAGTAGGTGCATCCGCCGCGTCCTGCCAGCCCGTCACGGTTGGGGCAGGTGAAGCCGGCGTCCACCACGACTTTCTGAAGCCGCTCTCCGTAGGTCTTCTTGAAATAGCCTATGTATGAGTTGTATCTGCCCACTGCCTACAGCCGGACTTTGAAGACGGCTTTCCGGATAGTGCCGGTGCCTATAAGCGGGGCATGGCAGTCCTGGGGAAAGCAGATGATAAAATTGTCGTCACTGTAGCTGACGTATGCTTCAGGCTTTTCCTTGAGAAATGCGATGTCGGCTGTCTCGTCGTACTTCACGTCGATGCCCATGCACCTGGCCCTGTCCCGGAAACCGATAATCTCGGTGCCTTCCAGGATTACGTGGATGTCGATGAAAGAGTCGTGTGCTTCCAGCGGAGCGTTTTCCGGCTCCCTGGCCTCGGACGAGGATACGGAGCACCAGATATTGCCCTCTTCAATGATGTGCTTCCCGTCCGGGAGTGTGTGCAGGTCATGGTTTTTTATAAAGTCGAGTACCTTGCCGAAAGAAGCGTGCAGGGTGACGTAGCGTTCAAAGCTTGTGAGTGAGTCGAGTATCATGAAGTTCAGTATTTTCTGTAAATGGATCTGCGGCTCAGGGCCACCAGGGCAAGCAGCAGGATGATTACCGTCACGGCCGGATGGAATGTCTGCGGTATGAGCCAGCCGAAGACCAGACCGAGGACGGCGACGAGTGTGAGTATGTCGATGATGAGGTTTTTGGCCACACCGTTCGGCAGAAACACGGGTATCAGCATCAGCGGATTCATCCACAGCAGGTTCCAGTTGTTCTCAGTCCATATATGATTGGTGGCGAACCACATCAGGCAGAGGATGACGCCTCCTGTGCCCAGAATGGCATACAGGACGGTGGAGAATATGTGCATGAATCTCCACTTGCGGCTGGTGCGCATGAAGAACAGCAGATAGAACAGCAGCAGTATGACGAACACCGGGAAAGGCCCTGTGGCAGCGGACAGTATGCCGGCCCAGCGTCCCGGTGCCGGATCAGGTTCAAGGAGCACACGGCACTCTGACGCCAGAGGTGCGGACGAGGAGGAGTCAATGCCGGGATTGGCGTACAGGGCCATGCTCTGCGAGAGCCGGTCCGGCAGAAAAGCCGCTTCCCTGACGCTTATCTCACGGTCTACTTTGGCTCCGAGCAGCAGGTCGATGCCGAACATCATCCACCGGTAGTGGCCTACAAGCCGGGTCAGCTCGTCCCGGTAGGTGGCCCCGGTGAGGGTGTCGGTTATCAGGAACCCTTCCCTGTCGAATATGTCCCGGATACGGGTGGCGCAGTTGTCCTGCAGAAAGTCGTACAGGTAGAATCTGTTTTCAGGCAGCGCATTGTCTGTGAGGAACAGGTATATCTCATTTTCCTGCCAGGGTGTAAGGTTGAGAGGCTGCTCTATGATTCCTCGGCCGGCTTTCTCATAGGAGTATTTGAAATTATGGAACCGGTTCACTGACAGGCAGTAGTTAAGGTCTCCCCTCAGGAATTTAAGGAAAAAATGCGGCTCTTCGAAACTGAATGTCCCGTAGTTGAAGACGAGGTCCTCTCCGGTGGTCACGTCTTTCACCCTGATGGCGGAATGTCCGAAAGCCGATGATATATCCTTGCCTTGCGAGCAGGTCAGCAGGGATATGGAAAGGGAGTCCCGTGCCTGAAGGCCGGTGGCCAGCAGTACTGCGAAAAATGTAAGTATGAGCCGTTTCATCATAATTAATTTCAAAATTATAAAAATCTCGTTTATATTTGCAGGAATGAATAAAGTTTTGTGCACAATTCTGCTTTTGTCCTTGACAGCGGTGTCGTCATCCGCTTGGGAGAAAAGTATGGCCTTGGTGTCCGTATCTGTGACGGATATGAAATCGGCGCCTGACTATCAGTCGGAAACGATTTCCCAGGCGACTATGGGCACACCCGTCGAGGTTACGGGCAAGGAGGGATACTGGTATTCGATAGTAACACCCGAGGGCTATACCGGCTGGACGACAGAGCTTAATCTGGCTCTTGTCTCAGATGAAAGGTATCAGGAGTGGAAGTCTTCTCAGAGACTTGTCGTCACGGATTATTTCACCGTGGTGAGGGAGGCTCCGCAGCTTTCGTCGCCGGTCGTCTCGGACTGTGTTATGGGCAATATACTGGAGTTGTGTCCTGCAGCGGACGATGGTGACGGTTATGTCAGGGTCATGCTGCCCGACGGCCGTAAGGGATATGTCGGGGAAAACAGCCTGAGGGCCTTTGACAGCTGGCTGGAAGAGGTGGAGAATCCTACAGGAGAGGATATCGTGGAGACTGCCGGGATGTTTCTCGGTTTTCCTTATCTTTGGGGAGGACTGTCACCGAAGGGTCTGGACTGCAGCGGACTGGTAAGGCTGAGTTATTTTATGAACGGTCTTATTCTGCTCCGGGATGCTAGACAGCAGATAGAGACAGGCATTACATTGGACCACAATGATATAAAAGGTAACCTCAGGGCAGGGGACCTGGTGTTTTTCGGAAGACCGGCCGACGGTCGGAGACCACGCAGCGTGACCCACGTGGGCATATACATGGGGGACGGCATGATGATACATTCCTCATTGAGAGTCCGGATTAACAGCCTGCTGCCCGGCAGGGAGGACTCATACACCGGCAAACGGGTGGTCGGTGCTGTCAGGATTCTTGGCTGCCAGGACAGTGAGCCGGGTATCGTGACAGTCCTCAGGCACCCGTGGTATTTTAATCAGAATCAACAACAATAAAATATTACTGCTATGAATTTAAGAGTTATTAAAAAGGATGTCAATTATCTGATAGATGAATTTCTTTCAGATGCATTTATCAGCATGAGCTTTACAGACGACAAGGAGAAAACAGAGCAGATAGTCGGTCTTGCCAACGGAGCTCTCGACCTCCGCGACGAGACTCTCATGAAGATAAACCATCCCCAGGGGGACAAGAGGGCATATTACCGCAATCTTACCGATGAGCTCCTCAGCTCTCTCGACGTGATGTACGACAAGCTCAGTGCGGCTGTTTCCAAGAAAGCTGAATAAAACTCCGGACTATGCAGATATTGACCAATTCACCTATAGTCGAGGGGCTCACCTTTGACGATGTGCTCCTTATACCGGCCCATTCCGATGTGCTGCCCCGTGAGGTGGACATTACTACGAGGCTGACACGTGACATTAAGCTGCATACCCCGATTGTATCCGCCGCCATGGATACGGTTACCGAGGCGGATCTGGCTATCGCCATCGCCAGGGTAGGAGGTATCGGAGTGATACACAAGAATATGCCTATCAATGTCCAGATAGAGCAGATACGCAAGGTCAAGAGGGCTGAGAACGGCATGATATACGACCCCGTGACCATCCGAGAGAACGCTACTGTCGCTGATGCGCTCAAGCTCATGAGCGAGAACCATATCGGCGGTATCCCCGTAGTGGACGCCCATGGAATGCTCTGCGGTATCGTGACCAACCGCGACCTGCGTTTCCAGGACAATATGAAGACTCCCATCAGCGAGGTGATGACCAAGGAGAATCTGGTCACCACCACGGACGGAAGCAACCTCAAGGAGGCTACCGAACTTCTGAAGCGCTATAAGATCGAGAAACTCCTCGTGGTGGACAAGAGCGGCAAGCTGGCCGGTCTGATCACCTACAAGGACATAATGAAGATAAAGGACAATCCTATCGCCAGCAAGGACTCCAAAGGCCGTCTGCTGGTGGCCGCCGCTGTCGGCATCAACTCCGAGAGCGTGGAAAAAGTGGAGATGCTGATGTCCGTCGAGCCTGACGCACTGGTATTCGATACGGCCCACGGTCATTCGGAAGGCGTGCTCAGGGTACTCAGGACTGTCCGTCAGAAATTCCCCGATCTGCAGATCATAGCCGGCAATATAGCTACCGGTGAGGCCGCCAAGGCTCTGAAGGAGTGCGGAGTGGACGCCGTGAAGGTCGGCATAGGACCCGGCTCTATCTGCACCACGCGTATCATCGCCGGAGTGGGTGTGCCCCAGCTTTCAGCAGTCATGATGGTGGCCGATGCACTCAAAGGCTCTGGCATACCGGTAATCGCCGACGGAGGTATCCGCTATTCAGGCGACATAGTCAAGGCTCTGGCCGCCGGCGCGGACACCATAATGGCCGGCTCGCTTTTCGCCGGAGTGGAGGAGTCTCCCGGAGAGACTATCATTCTCAATGGACGTAAGTTTAAGTCCTACAGAGGAATGGGCTCGCTTGAGGCTATGCAGCTCGGTTCTAAGGACCGTTACTTCCAGGATATGGAGGAGGATATCAAGAAGCTGGTTCCTGAAGGAATTGTGGCGCAGGTACCTTACAAGGGTACTTTGTCTGAAGTGGTGTACCAGCTTGTGGGCGGACTCCGCTCAGGCATGGGTTACTGCGGAGCGCATAATCTTGAGGAGCTGAAGCAGGCCAGATTTGTACGGATTACGTCGGCCGGTATGATCGAGAGTCATCCCCACGATGTGACCATTACGCGTGAGGCTCCCAACTACAGCAGATAAGGTGAAAAAAGCTCTCTGGATACTCCTAATCTGTGTATCAGTGACTTCCTGCCGGCTCTACGACAGTCTTTTCAAAGGGGACGTGGTCGCCAGGGCCGGCAGGGACGTACTGTATCAAAGTGATATAGATGCTCTTAATATCAAGGGCTTTTCTCCGAAAGACAGTGCTCAGATAGTGGAGCGCTACATCTTCTCGTGGGCCAAAAGCAGGCTTCTGCTGGATGTCGCCGAGAGCCGTCTTTCCAAGGCTGATCTCGACGTGGAGGCTCAGTTGGAGGAGTACCGCCAGCAGCTGATAGTCTATCGGTATGAGCAGCAGTATGTCGGGCAGAGGCTGGATACTGTCATATCGGAGCAGGAGTACAGGGAATACTACGACACTCATCCTGCCAGTTTCATCGCCCATGTTCCTCTCATGAAGGGGTGGTATATCAAGATAGGGGACAATTCTCCCAATCTCAATCCTGTCAAGTCCCTTTACCGCTCACGCACCGAGGAGGATGCGGACAGGCTGAGGGAGTTGTGCTACATCTCCGCCGAGAAGTATTTTTATTTCGATACTTGGGTCGCTCTGGATGCTCTTACCGAAGGCACGGGGCTGGATCTGGAGGAGATTTCGAGGATTCTCGACGACAGGTCGTGGCTGGATGTGGACAGACTGGGGTATACGTATCTCATATCGGTCGAGGACTATGTCCCGGCAGGGAGCCCCGCACCATATGAGTATTGTAGGGACGCTATACGCAACCACATCCTCAATAAAAGAAAACAGCAGTTGATAACCAGTTTGGAACGGAATCTGCTTAATGATGCCATAGTGTCCGAAAAGTTCATTATTTATTCCAGATAAGATATGAGACTTAAACACCACCTGGCGCTGGCGGCGGTAGCCCTTTGTCCGGTCACGGCCGCTTTCTCCCAGAAATATGAGGGCGTGATAGACAAGACAGTCGCCCAGATAGGCAACAGTGCCATCCTGCTTTCCGAGGTGGAGGGCGAGGCGTATTATATGCAGTACTACGGCGGATATGAGTCCGTGCAGAACATCAGATGCGAGGTGCTGGAGAATATGATGATTACCAAGCTGTTCTATACCCAGGCCCAGCTGGACAGTCTTACAGTCAATCCGGATATGGTCGAGGCTATGCTGAATCAGAGGATGGCTCAGGTGCTCTCTGAGGCCGGAGGTGAGGCGGAGGTAGAGAAGCAGGCAGGAAAGCCTCTGCATAAATTGAGGGAGGAGTGGCGTCAGCTTTTCATGGAACAGAATCTTGCCGGTGAGATGCAGAGAACGGTGGCGGGCAAGGCCGGTGAGGCCACTCCCAAGGAGGTGGAGCGTTTCTACCGCCGCACGTCCAAGGACAGCCTGCCGGTGATTCCTACCCAGTACAGATACAGTCAGATAGTGTTGTATCCGGACGTGGAGCGGGCTTCGCTGGAGGTGAGGGAGAGATTGCTGGAGTTCCGTCAGAGAGTGATGGAGGGTGAGAAATTCTCGCTTCTGGCCACATTGTATTCCGAGGACGTGCAGAGTGCGATGAGAGGAGGCGAGCTGGGCATGACGTCCAAATCCATATTCTGGCCGGCTTTCAGCGATGCGGCCATGACTCTCAAGCCCGGTCAGGTGTCGCCCATTGTGGAGACTCCGGACGGCTTTCATCTGATACAGCTTATAGACCGTAAGGGAGATATGTTCAATGCCAGACATATTCTGCTCCGCCCCAGATACACGGAGCAGGACCGTGACTCCGCTTTCGTGCGTCTTGATTCCATACGTAATGCCGTACTGGCGGACAGTATCACATTTGAGCAGGCGGCCAGGAAATTCTCGGAGGATCCATCTACCAGGACCAATGGCGGACTTGTCGCCGATCTTCAGTCCGGAGCGCCTTATGTGGCGGTGGACATGCTCAAGCCTGCGGAATATGCGGTGCTGCGCAATATGAAGGAGGGGGAGATATCCGCACCCATGGTCTCTACTGACAATGAGGGACGTACCGGCAACACTGTATATAAGATACTCAAGCTGGAGAAGGTGGTGCCGTCCCATGTGCCCACTTACAATGATGATTTCAATGTGCTTCAGAATATGGCCACCAACCAGAAGGCCCAGGATGCCGTGGAGGCCTTTATCAGGGAGAAGATAGCGACTACGTACATAGTCATAGACCCTATATTCCAGAAATGTGTCTTTAAACGTGACGGTTGGCTGAAATGAGAAGGGCGGCGGCATATCTATTGTTGATGACGGCTCTTTCGTGTCTGACAATGGGGGCGCAGGAGAGCAGGGACAGTCTGGTCCGTCTGTTGTCGGCTGACCGGGCGCGCCTGGTGGAGATAGACGGCAAGCAGTACCGCAAGGTGGTGGGCAACGCTGTGTTTTTCCACAATAACACCTATCTGAAGTGCGACAGTGCTTACTGGAATGTGGACGAGGAATATATCGATGCCATAGGACGGGTGAGGATAGAGCAGGAGAACACGGTGCTGACCGGTGACAGTCTCAAATATGTCATCCCTGTCAATACGGCCAGGTTCAGGGGGCATCTGGTGGAGCTTACGGATGCTGAACACAATATCTTGCGCACCAACTATCTGGATTATAATACCAAGGACAGTGTTGCAGTCTTTTTCGGAGGCGGCAGCATGAAGGACAGTGACGGTAATATCATAGAGAGTCTGAGAGGAAGGTATGAGTCTAAGAAAAAGCAGTTCGAGTTCATCCGGAAGGTGGAGATGTTCTCCGATTCGGTCTTTTTCTCGTGTGATACCCTCAAATATTATTCGGACAGGGACCTGGCTGAGTTCTTCGGCAATACGAGGGGCTGGTATGATTTGAACCATATCTCTTCCGGAGCCGGATGGTACGACAGGCCGGTGGAGAAGTTTTTCTTCACCAGGGACGTGCATATCCTGACAGAGGAGTACGAGCTGTGGTGCGATTCGCTGTACTACAACCGTAACACTGAGGACTCCAGATTGCTCGGAGGTGTTCAACTGCTCGATACTGTGGACAATGCGCTCGTGCTGGCCGGAGAGCTGCTGTTCTGGAACGACCCCCGCAGGGCCGAACTTTACAGGGATCCGGCGCTGGTTATGATTCAGGAAGATGAGTACGGACGGCCTGACTCGACCTTTTTGGCCGCTGACACGATTATTTATTATACCAAGCGTATGTTCGAGGTGGACAGTGCTGTAGTGGCCGCTGCGAACGAGAGGCACGAGGCTGCGCTGGTGGACCCGCTTGCCAAGGAGGCTCCTCCGGCTCCGGCGGGGGCTGCGCCTACGGACAGTCTGGCCGCACAGGATTCACTGAGTATGGCGGATTCTTTGTCCGTGGCAGATTCCATAGCCGCTTCCATGCCGGACACCACGTCTGTGGATTTCGCCGAGGCCTACCACAATGTCCGCATATACAAGAACGATATACAGGTGCTGTGCGACTCCCTGCTGTTTACTTCCCTGGACTCCATAGCCAGGCTATTCATCAAGCCTGTGATATGGTACGAGGTTACCAGCCAGATTACGGCCGACAGCATGCAGTTCCTGATAAGGGACCGGGCGCTGGACAAGGGCTTCCTTTTCTCCAATGCGTTTGTCATTTCGGAGGAAAAGCCTGACCAGTACTATCATCAGATAAAGTCGCCTGAGATGGTGGGCTATTTCACGAACGGGAAAGTGTCCAGGTTCGATGCCCTGGGCGGTGTCACGGCCATGTTCTATGTCGCCGAGGATTCGGTGATAACCACGATGAACCAGAAGGAGTGCCGTATCATGACAGGCAGATTGAAAGACGGTCAGGTACAGCGCATTCTATATACTGAGAATGTAAAAAGCGATGCTTATCCGGTCTGGGACCTGACGTCGGAGATGATGACGCTCAGGGATTTCAACTGGATGTCTGACTCCAGGCCGGCGACCAGGTTCGACGTGTGCCCGGCCGTAATACACAGGTCGGAGCGGAAGGAGTCAGTGCCTTCGCCTTATTTCCCCCGTTTCGGATACACAGCAAGGTATTTTGAGGGCTATATGGAGCGGATAATGTCTGAAATTGAGACTAGAAAGCCGCTTATATGGATAGAGTAGCCGATATTTTTTGTACTTTTGTAAGTTGAATTGACTCAAATTACAAAAGTATGATACAGTTTGATATAGATAAATTGACCCATTCACTGGAGGAGGTCGGAGGCCTGCTCGACCCACAGTGCAGGCTTCATCTCGGAGAGGAATCCAAAAAGAGAATTGCAAAATGCCGTAACTATCTGGATGAGCGGATGAAAAATCAGAAAGCTCCCATATACGGCGTGACTACCGGTTTCGGCTCGCTCTGCAATGTCTCGGTGGACAAGGACCAGCTCTCTCAGCTTCAGAAGAATCTGGTGATGTCCCATGCCTGCGGTCTGGGCGAGGAGGTAAGGCCGGAGATTGTGCGCCTGATGATAGCCCTTAAAGTCAAATCCCTGTCGTACGGCTATTCCGGAGTGAGAGTCGAGACGGTGGAGAGGCTGGTGGATTTTTTCAATGAGGGCGTTACGCCTGTAGTATATCAGCAAGGCTCTCTCGGAGCATCAGGCGATCTGGCTCCTCTCGCCAATATGTGTCTGCCTCTGCTGGGTCTGGGAGAATTCGACTACAAAGGGAAAAGATATCCCGGCGGTGAGCTGGAGAAAATGTTCGGCTGGAAGCCTCTGACGCTTGCATCGAAGGAGGGACTGGCTCTCCTTAACGGTACGCAGTTCATGCTGGCCCATGCTGTGTGGTGCCTCATTAAGGCGGAGCATATATCAGCGGCAGCTGACAAGATAGCCGCAGTCTCCCTTGAGGCTTTCAACGGCCGCAAGGAGCCGTTCACTCCCGGTGTACACGCTGTACGTCCCCACAGGGGACAGATAGAGACGGCCCGTGTCATACTCGGTTATCTGCAGGGCAGTCAGCTGATAGACGGCCCGGGCAAGGAGGTGCAGGATCCCTATTCTTTCCGCTGCGTGCCTCAGGTACACGGAGCTTCCAAAGATGCCATTGAATACGTCAAGGGCGTGTTCATGACCGAGGTCAACAGCGCTACCGACAATCCCACAGTGCTCCCGGACGAGGATCAGGTTATCTCCGCAGGTAATTTCCACGGTCAGCCTCTGTCGATAGCCATCGATTTCCTGGCCATAGCCCTGGCTGAGCTAGGCTCTATCTCGGAGCGCCGAACCTATCAGCTCATTTCCGGCAAGAGGGGCCTTCCATCTTTTCTGGTGGCCAAGTCCGGTCTCAATTCCGGGTTCATGATTCCCCAGTATGCGGCCGCTTCGATTGTAAGCCAGAACAAGCAGCTCTGCACACCGTGTGTGGTGGATACCATAGACTCTTCTCAGGGACAGGAAGACCATGTCAGCATGGGTGCCAACGCCGCCACCAAGTGCGTGCGTGTGGTGGAGAATGTGGAGAAGCTGCTGGGTATAGAGATGCTTAACGCCGCTCAGGCTCTGGATTTCCGCC
Organism: Candidatus Coprenecus stercoravium; assembly: GCA_019116865.1. Classification (GTDB taxonomy): domain Bacteria; phylum Bacteroidota; class Bacteroidia; order Bacteroidales; family UBA932; genus Coprenecus; species Coprenecus stercoravium. The sequence goes on from DXAW01000066.1 coordinate 18,183, forward strand.
ATCGCTCCGGTGCCGGAAAGTCATCCCCCGTAATCGAGAAGCTATTCGAGGACTACCGTAAAGAAGTTCCTTTCATTGAGGAGGATACGGTGATGTACACTAAGATGGTGGATTCTATCGGATTTATAAGGAAAGCAGAATTTTAAAGCATGTCGCTTTTTATAAAAAATATCAAAAAGCTCGTTGGAGTCAGGCGGGAGGTTCCTGTGTCTCCGCTCAAGGGGAAGGAGATGGAGTCGCTACCATGTCTTGACAATGCCTGGCTGCTGACCGAGGGGGACAGGATAAAGGATTTCGGTGCGATGGACAATACGGCGCCGGAGACCCTGGCGTCTCTTGAGTCAGCTGCTGACGAGGTAATCGATGCCGCCGGGCGGATGGTGTTCCCTTCCTACTGCGACTCCCATACCCATCTTGTCTATGCCGGCAGCCGCGAGATGGAGTTCATGGACAAACTCCGCGGCCTGTCATATCAGGAGATAGCTCGCAGAGGCGGCGGTATCCTCAATTCGGTGGAACTGCTGCACAATACATCCGAAGACGAGCTGCTGCGTCAGACTCTTGAAAGGGCCGGGGAGATAATATCGCTCGGCACCGGCGCTGTGGAGATTAAAAGCGGTTACGGTCTTACCGTGGAGGATGAGATCAAGATGCTGCGTGTGGCGCGCAGGGTCGGAGAGGAGACTCCGCTTAAGGTAAGTACCACCTTCCTTGGAGCACATGCCGTGCCTGCCAGATACAAAGGCGACCGCAGCGGCTATGTGACCGAGATAGTCAGGGACATGATTCCGGCTGTGGCGGCCGAAGGCCTGGCGGATTATGTGGACATCTTCGTGGAGGAGGGCTTTTTCACCGTGGAGGACGCCTGCCGTATCTTCGAGGCTGCCGCCGGGTACGGGATGCGCCCCAAGGTACACGCCAACCAGATGAGTTTTTCCGGCGGAGTTCAGGTCGGTGTCAGGTATGGAGCAGCTTCGGTAGACCATCTGGAGTTCACTGGACCGGAGGAATTCAAGGCTCTTCAGGACAGCGGTACGATAGCGACTCTGCTTCCCGGGGCCACATTTTTCCTGGATATGGATTATCCTAATGCCAAGCAGATGCTCGAATATGACCTTCCGCTGGCGATAGCTTCCAATTACAATCCCGGTTCATGCCCTTCCGGCGATATGAAATTCATGATGGCTCTGGCTATGATTAAAATGCGGCTGACGCCCGAGACCGTGCTCAATGCGGCGACGCTCAACGGTGCGTTCGCCATGGACGCCGGGGCTGATTACGGTTCGATAACCGTAGGCAAGAAGGCCTCTTTCTTCATTACGAAGAGGATACCGTCCTACGAGTTCATACCGTATTCCTTCACATCGCAGTTGATAGGTGATGTGGTACTTAACGGAAAGATATACAGACAGTAAATTCAATATAAGTTATGACAAGAAAACTGATAGAATGTGTCCCTAATTTCAGCGAGGGCCGCGATATGCAGATTATCAAACAGATTACCGATGTCGTTGAGGGCGTCGAGGGTGTAAGGCTTCTCGATGTGGATCCCGGTGCCGCCACCAACCGTACGGTGGTGACTTTCGTAGGAGAGCCCGATAAAGTCATGGAGGCGGCTTTCAGGGCCGTGAAAAAGGCGTCGGAGGTCATTGACATGAGACATCATCACGGTGAGCATCCTCGTATGGGAGCCACTGACGTGTGTCCGCTCGTGCCGATTTCTGGCGTGACAATGGAGGAGTGTGTGGAATATGCCCGTACATTGGCCAGGAGGATAGGTGAGGAGCTGGGAATCCCGGTATTCTGCTATGAAAGCGCTGCTTATAGCGAGGAGCGCAGGAATCTGGCCGTGTGCCGTGCCGGAGAATACGAAGGTCTGGCCAAGCGTTTCGCCGACGGGGTGAAGCCGGACTTCGGTCCCGCCGTAATAGATGACTACACTGCCCGTACGGGTGCTACGGCGGTAGGAGCCAGGGATTTTCTCATAGCGATTAATTACAACCTCAATACCACATCCACCCGCAGGGCCAACTCCGTGGCATTCGACGTGCGTGAGAAAGGCCGTAAGAAGAGGGAGGGAGATCCCATCACCGGCAAGGTGGTCAAGGATGAGAACGGTGAGCCTGTATGGATACCCGGAACTCTCAAGGGATGCAAGGCTATAGGCTGGTATATTGAGGAGTACGGTATCGCTCAGGTGTCCATGAATGTTACGGATATCAATGCGACGCCTGTGCATGTCGCTTTCGACGAGGTGTGTGAGAAGGCTCACGCCAGAGGTCTGAGGGTGACCGGCTCGGAGATAGTCGGTCTTATCCCCAAGAAGGTGCTTATAGATGCCGGAAAATATTATCTGGCCAAGCAGAACCGTTCCTGCGGTATCCCGGAGGAGGATATCGTCAAGATAGCCGTTAAGTCGATGGGACTGGATGACCTCCGGCCGTTCAACCCCAGAGAGAAGGTTATCGAGTACATCCTCGAGGACAGTGATAAGAGTCCCAAGTTAGTGGACCTGACTGTCCGCGGCTTCGCCGAGGAGACTTCCCGTGAGTCTCCGGCACCCGGCGGCGGCTCCATCTCGGCATATATGGGCTCGCTCGGTGCGGCTCTTGGCGCGATGGTGGCCAATCTGTCTTCTCACAAGAGAGGCTGGGACGACCAGTGCCCGAAGTTCTCCAAATGGGCGGAGGCAGGTCAGGACCTGATGTACGAGCTTCTGCATCTGGTGGATGAGGATACTGCTGCATTTAACCGTATAATGGCCGCCATGTCACTGCCCAAGAAGACGGATGCGGAAAAAGAGGCCCGTGCCGCAGCCATGCAGGAGGCAACCCTTTACGCCACTGAGGTGCCTTTGAGGACTATGAAGGCTTCCCTCAAGGTCTTCGGGCTGGTGGAGGCCATGGCTTCCGAGGGCAATCCCAATTCGGTGTCCGATGCCGGCGTTGGAGCTCTGGCAGCCCGTTCCGCAGTGCTCGGAGCATTCCTGAATGTCAGGATCAATGCTGCCGGATTGAAGGACAGGGAGAAGGCCGATGCGCTCGTGTCGGAAGCGGCGGAGATAGCAAAAGAAGCCGAGGCGCAGGAGCGTAAGGTTCTGGAAATAGTGAATGCCAAGATAGGCTGATGCCCCGGAGATTTGTTTTTTTCGGCAAATTATATATTTTTGCGTTGATTAATAATAGGATATTTACGTAAAGGATATGAGAATCATTGGAACAGGAAGCGCGCGTCCGTCCTTGGTGGTGACGAATGCCATGCTGGAGAATTTTCTGGATACCAGCGACGAATGGATTGTCACCAGAACCGGTATTCATGAGAGGCGTGTGATATCTTCCGAGAATCTGGAGGATCTGGCGTCTACTGCGGCTCTCAGAGCCATGGAGGATGCCGGAGTTACCCCCGAGCAGATAGATTTCATCATCTGCTCCAATGTAGTTAACGAATATGTCACTCCCGGTCTGGGATGTATTATCCAGGGAAAGATAGGGGCAACATGCCCTACCATGGATATCAACTGCGCATGTACGGGTTTTATATACGCCCTTGATATAGCCGAGTCCTATCTGGCTACTAAGGATATGAAGAATATCCTGATAGTGTGTGCTGAGGAGCCTTCGAGGATGATGAACTGGAAGGACCGTTCAAGCTGCATTCTCTTCGGAGATGCGGCCGGTGCTGCTGTCGTGACCAAGGGAGATGACTTGAAGGCCATCAGGCTGTCCACCCACTGCAAGGTGGAGGCATTGTATCAGAAACGCAAGCTCCAGCCCACGCCTTTCCTTACCAAGGAGGAGTCGGACGGAGGCGTTGTCATGAACGGTCAGGATGTCTTCAAGCTGGCTGTGTCGTCCTCAATAAAGGACATAGACAAGGTTCTGGGTATGGCAGGCATCACAGCCGACGACATCGACCTGTATGTGCTGCATCAGGCCAATGTCCGTATTATCGAGGCTATCCAGCATTTTGTAAAGCAGGACAGGAGCAAGTTCCCCGTCAATCTGAACAAGTACGGCAACGTGTCATCCGCCTCTATCCCGGCCTTGCTGGACGACCTTAACCGTGGAAATAAATTAAGAACTGGAGAAATGTTGTTGCTCAGTGCGTTCGGTGCAGGATTCACTACCGGGGCATGTATTCTCCGCTGGTCAAAATAAAATAAAACGATATGGAAAAAAGAGTAGTAGTGACAGGAATGGGAGTTATCACACCTGTCGGAAATAATGTGGAGACTTTTTGGAAGAACATCGTGGATGGAGTCTGCGGTATAGATTACATCACACAGTTCCCCACAGACGGTCTTTCCGTCAAGATTGCGGGCGAGGTCAAGGACTTCAAGCCGGCCGACTACGGCATCGAGCCCAAGGCTGCCAGGAAGTTTGACCGTTTCAGCCTTTTCGCCCTGGCGGCTGCCAATCAGGCCGTGGCCATGAGCGGACTGAAATCTACGGACAACGAGGAGGACGATACTCCCGGGACTGTGCATTCCGACCGTTTCGGAGTCTATATCGGCTCAGGTATCGGAGGCATGCACTCTTTCGTCAATGAGACCACGAAGTTGATTCAGGACGGTCCTCAGTGGATATCCCCTCTGTTCATCCCTACGATGATTGCCAATATCGCAGCCGGCAATGTGGCCATCGCCCATCATGCGAAAGGCCCCTGCCTGCCTATCGTTACGGCCTGCGCCACAGGTACCCATTCGATAGGAGAGGCCTACAGGGCCATCAAGTTCGGTTATGCCGACGCTATAATAGCCGGCGGTACCGAAGCGGCTGTGACTCCGCTGGCTATCGGAGGCTTCTCCAACAGCAAGGCCCTCTCTCCGGCCGAGGATCCCATGGCTGCATCTCTACCTTTCGACGCGCGCCGTCAGGGATTTGTAATCGCCGAGGGCGCGGGTGTGGTCGTTCTTGAGGAATACGAACATGCTGTTGCCCGTGGTGCGAGGATTTACGCCGAGATATGCGGTTACGGCAATACCTGCGACGCATATCATTACACGGCACCCTGCCCAGACGGTTCCACACCGGCCAAAGCTTTCAGACAGGCGCTGACGGAGGCTCACTACAGCACCTCGGACCTGCTGCACATCAATACTCACGGTACAGGTACTCCTCTTAATGACAAGTCGGAGACGGCCGCCATCAAGCTGGCCCTCGGTGAGACCGAGGCCCGCCGCGCCATTCTCTGCTCCACCAAGTCCATGACAGGTCATGCTCTCGGAGCGGCAGGCGGTATCGAGGCCGTGGCAGCTGTGCTTGCACTGGACAACGGCATCGTGCCTCCTACTATTAATTATAAGGAGCCTGATCCCGAGTGCGACCTGGATGTCAATCCCAACCATGCCCGTGAGGCCAGGCTGACCATGGCGCTGTCATCCTCCCTCGGATTCGGAGGACACAATGCCGTGCTGGCGTTTAGAAAGATGTAAGTGTACTAAAAGAATAAATTATGGATAGAGAAGAAATCAAGAAATTCCTGCGTCACCGTGAGCCGATGCTTCTCGTTGACGAGATGGAGCTTCAGGAAGACGGCTCGGTAATCGGCAAGTATCATGTCAAGGGCGACGAGTTCTTCCTTCAGGGACATTTCCCCGGCCAGCCTATAGTGCCCGGAGTTCTGCTCTGCGAGATAATGGGACAGTGCAGCTCTCTGCTCATCAAGGACTATCTGGTAGGCAACACCACTCTTTTCACCGGTATAGACAAGACCCGTTTCAAACGTCAGGTCGTGCCCGGAGACACCATAGAGGTGCATGCCCGTATCACCAACCACAGAGCCATGCTGTTTATGATTGACGCCAAGGCTTACGTGGACGGTAATCTTTGCGTGGAGGCCAGTCTCTCTTTCGCAGTAGTTCCAAATGATAAAGTAAACGGTTAAATATTATGTTAGAAGGTATGTTAAAGGGAAAGGTCGCCCTTATCACAGGCGCCGCCCGCGGAATAGGAAAGGCTATTGCCATGAAACTTGCGTCGGCGGGTGCCGATATCGCTTTCACAGACTTGAGGGAAGACGATAATTTTAAAAATACAGTGGAGGAGATCAAGGCTCTCGGAGTAGAGTGCCGCGGATACGCTTCCAATGCAGCCGATTTCAACGAGGCCCACGCCACAGTGGACCAGATAGTGAAGGATTTCGGCCGTATCGATATTCTGGTCAACAATGCGGGCATAACCCGTGACGGTCTTATGATGAGGATGTCGGAGCAGCAGTGGGACAGTGTCATTACGGTCAATCTCAAGAGCGCTTTCAACTTCACTCATGCCCTTACTCCGGTTATGGCCCGTCAGAGAGGAGGCAGCATCATCAACATCTCCTCTGTGGTGGGTGTCAACGGCAATGCGGGCCAGTGCAACTACTCCGCTTCGAAAGCCGGACTCATAGGTCTGGCCAAGTCCATCGCCAAGGAGATGGGCTCGCGCGGTATCCGGGCCAACGCCATAGCTCCCGGTTTCATCATCACGGATATGACCAACGCCCTGTCCCAGGAAGTGCGTGACGAGTGGAACAAGAAGATTCCCCTCCGCCGCGGAGGCACACCTGAGGATATTGCTAATGTAGCCCTTTTCCTCGCATCCGACCTCTCCTCATATGTGACAGGTCAGGTCATTGTATGTGACGGAGGTATGATTTAATTTTG
>DXAW01000067.1 GCA_019116865.1 Candidatus Coprenecus stercoravium
CCTCAGAGTTACCAATGCGGTATTGTTGCTAATATCCAATGACGACAATGAATTTCCGCTGCATTCCAGAATTTCCAGTTTGGTATTGTTACTAATATCCAAATGGGCAAGAAGACCATCCTCACAGGATAAATTTTTTAACGCACGATTAGTACTGATATCTAAAACCGGGACTCTAGCACGGAGATTCGTTAAAGACGTACATCCTTCGACATTGATATTTCCCAATTCTCCATTCAATAACAGATGTGTCAACGAAGTACATCCTTCGGCATTGATATTTTCTAATTCTCCCTCCAATAACAGATGTGTCAACGAAGCACATCCACCCACATCCACATATGCAATATCGGCTGCAGGAGGATCTGGAGGATAAAGAGGATCGAAGTAGTCAGGTTCCTTAAAACTTATGAACTGCAAGGAAGTGCATCCATTTGCCTTGATCGAATCACATGCGATAGTTTTTATCTGAGACGACTGTTCCTCTCCACTTGAAAAAATCAGAGATTTTAGAGAGCGACAGCCGCTTACATCAATACATCCTATCTTGGTATATTCGTAATATTCTGGAAAATATTCTTTAGAATCATCTTGAATTATGACCGATATTAAATTATCACAGTGATCCAGTTTGATATATGGAATCTTTATTGATTGATAAGAACCGAGAGTTGACGAAATCCTGACATATTGTATATTAGGATGATGGCTAAAATCAAATGTGGCGGCATATTCGGCTTGAAACTCTGCACGATTGCCGGTTATATTCAGAGAACGTAGATTAGGAAATACATCAAACGAGTAATCTCCCTGATCGGAATTGCTTATTGCAAAACTCATATGTTCAATCGCTTCAGCCTCGCTCTTGGAAATGAGCCCGTCACCGTTAATATCCACATACCTGACTATTTTTTCAAGCAGAGAAGATCCAACATCTACGAAAGGATCCTCTGACACAGATTGCCTAAGTATTATTTTGGTTTGTTTGTCTCCACAAGAGGCGATAATCTCAGCGAACCGTTCTTCTTGTTCATAATTAGCATCAAAATGTAGTGTTACTTCATATTTACCTGCCGGTCCGCATGTCATGTCTGCGGAGCACCATTCAGGGAATTCACTAAGGCTCCAGTCTAAATAAGCCGTAAATGACAGGACTGCATCTTGTTCATGATAACTTACAGGTATTTCAGAATGATCAAACACTATTTTCTCTTCTGGATAGGGGAACCAAATTAAAGTTATAGTTTTTGTTATGTCCCCACAAGTGAATTTAGCATAGGACTCTTCTTGTGCAGAGCTGAACGAATGAATAGAAAACAACACAGTGGTTTCGCCTTCCTGCCCTCGTATTATGGAAGGTCTGAATCTTGAGAAGTCCCCAACTTCGAGCGTCCATTTGTCGGAACTTGTAACAGCCACTTCAATGTTTGTTCTGTTTGTATAAAATATAAGTTCTTCAGGTTCAACAGATATAGAGCAGATTTTCTTGGCTGCCTGAGTAATATCTGCTTTTTTTGTATATCCGCAACATGAGAACGTTGCTATAGTACTTCTATTCTTGTCAGTTTTTTTATACTCATTGACAGAGAATGTCACGGTGTCTCCGTCATCGCCGGATGTGACAGACGGACGGCACCAACTGTCCTCAACTTCAAGCGTCCATTTGCCCGAGCTGCTCACTACTATGTCCTTTCCCCCTCCGTTTGCGTCAAAGGTTAGTTCGTCAGGAGTAATAGAGACAAAGTGTTCTCCATGTGCCTGAATTATAGTAAGTATGGCTTCTTTATCTTTGCCGCAGAGGAATGTCGCATATGTGATTCTGCTCTTTTCTCCTCCTATATACTCGTCGACAGAAAATATTACAGTGTCTCCGTCGTTACCGGAAGAAACTGATGGCGTACACCAATCGTCCTCAACTTCGAGCGTCCATTTGCCCGAACTGCTTACCGCTACTTTTTTTTCACCGCCATCGGCGCCGAATGCGAGATCTTCAGGTATTATTGCTATGGCGTGCGTTACGGATGCCTGCTTAATTTTCACCTGTGACTTTTTGTTTCCGCATGAGAAAACCGCCGTGGTAGTTCTGTCCTCATCTGTCTCAAAGTACTCGTTGACAGAGAATGTTACGGTATCTCCGTCATTTCCGGAGGAAACAGACGGCGTGCACCAGTCATCCTCAACTTCGAGCGTCCATTCATCGGAACTGCTTACCACCATGTCTTTTCTACCTCCATCTGCATTGAAGCTGAGCGTCTGGTGATTAACGGATATGGAATAAATGTGTGCTCTCTGTGTGATAAGCAGTTCGGCAGGCTCATCCTCATTTTGGAGGACATAAATCTGATATCTGATACTCCGGTCCGTGGTGTCCATGTTCGGTTCTGCCTTGAATGTGATTTCAGCGTCACCGGTACCCTTGTACGCCGAGGCCTCGCACCATGAGTCGTCATCTTCTGAGGTCAGAATCCATTTACCGTTGCTGTAAATATTGACACTCATCTCAAACGGGTCGGATTCAAATGAGGCATTGTCAATATCGAGGGATATGGAGTATGCGATAGTTTCTTCCTTCCTGTTGCACGACAGCAACCCGACAAGCATAAGCGCGATTGTCAGAAATAACCTTGATTTCATGTCTGTGTTTCATAGTCGCCGCACGGCTCCTGACACGGCAGGTTCCCAAACAGAAAGTGTGGAGCTGATTTCGTTATCTGGTAAGAGGTTCTGACAAAACCCGAGAACAAATAACCTGAAACAATCCCCACACCTGTATCGCAAGTGTTGAATACACGCAAGCGAATACAGATGAAAGGTGTTGTCGTTATTCTTGTTCTCTTTGAAACTGTCAGATTTCTTACCAAGAATGAAGCGAAAACACTTTCATCAATATGTCTGTTACTCACACATAGGCGGATAACACCCCAAAGATAGAAAATTATTTTTAACTCGGCAACACCTGCGGGAATTGTTTCAAGCGCAAAATAAATCTACTACTTAAGACATTAGGCATTTGAGCCGAGGCCATCAGAATGAACGTTCAGCTGCCTGGCCTTCATGCGGGACGGCATCTTCATCGAAGCCACAGCTGCAATCTGTAATCCGACGATTTATATAACGTGCATATGTTCAGATACTTAGCGTTATGGCCTCATAACAGATACGGTACTTTTTGCCAAGAATCCGCCTCCACACGGCCTTATCTGTTTTGCCGCATTTTGCATATTTACCTGTCACATAGCGATTTATATGAAAAACAAAATTACAGATACTGAGGTATCTAGAGTGTAAGGTGTATTAACTTGTCCAACTTTTTGGTACACCTCGTTCAAATTACTCTTCAATCGCAACAGGGATAGTTCCGTCCCACTGCTCCAGTGCCTTATGAAGTTGGGAATCCTGACGGAGGGCAGACTCGGCACCACCTCGGCGCAAGTAGAACTTCTGCGCTATCTCATCCTCCAGCAAAGGCTTGATACGGTCTTTACCGGCATTCAGCAAGTCCTCCTTGGACAAGGAGAGCTTTGCAAGCACACTGTCCAAAGTGTTCTCCAATCCATCAACATTGTCTGCCAGCCTTTCCCGCTCCGCAGCTTTCAGTACCTCCTCCATCTCTATCTGTGACTCTGTGCGGGCATCAAACTCTTTCTGAGACGCAAAACGGACGAAATCAGCATATTCCTCATCGGTGAGACGGAATACTCCTGCAGGAGCGATGGAGTCATGGGTATTGAAATATTTAATAGCATAATCGCTCAGGACATTGCTGTAAATCAACGAAACTATCGGGCGGCTGTAGTAATCAGGCTCCACGACAATATCGGGGGTAATGCCTCCTCCGTCATAGACCGAACGGCCAAGCCGGGTCTTGAACTCCTTCTTAAGCGAGTCAGGGACAGTGCCCACGCTGCCGTCCTCATTGCGGTGGCTATAATCGATGGCCTGCACGCAGCGTCCGCTGGGCGTATAGTATTTGGCCGTAGTCAGCTTGAGCGAAGTATTGTATCCGGCCGGACGGATAGTCTGGACGAGTCCCTTGCCGTAAGTCCTGACACCGGCCACAGTCGCCCGGTCCATATCCTGCAAGGCACCGGCCACTATCTCGGAGGATGAGGCCGACATCGAATTGACCATCACCATCAGAGGCAGCAGGGTATCCACAGGCGCACTCTCCGTCCTGTATTCGAAATCGGCGGCAGGGTGCTTGCCTTTAGCCGACACAACGAGAGTATTCTGAGGGACAAAAAGCGACACGATACCGACAGCCTCATTCATAAGACCGCCGCCGTTGCCGCGCAGATCAAGCACAAGCCGTCTCATCCGGACGTCCGCTTTAAGAGCCTCCAGTGCCCTGCGCACATCATTGGCCCCGCCCATTGTAAAACCGCCTATCTGAATATAGCCTGTCGAATCATCCACAAAACCATAATAAACCACATCCGGAATGTGAATCCTCTCCCTGACCAGCACGACATCCACTGTATCTCCGCCGCGGCCTTTGACCACCGTCATGTGAAGGTCCGTACCGGGCCTGCCGCGCATCTTGCCGCTGCACTGATCCACAGGCAGGTCTTTTGTACTCTCCCCCTCGATGGCCAGGATAGTGTCTCCGGGATTCAATCCGCATTTGACCGCTGCAGAATTCTCATAAGGTTCGGCTATAATGACCGGTCCTTGAGGAGTTTTCTGAATCAACGCCCCCACTCCGCCATAACTTGCGGTAGTCATAATATCCAAATCCTCCTCGTTCTCCTCCGGAATAAACACAGTATACGGATCCAGACTAGAAAGCATGGCATTGATACCTTTGTGTATCAGTTCATCGAGATCCACGGAATCCACATACTGGGCCTGAAGTGTCCTGAGAATCATGGACTGAATCTCAAGATACTTACCGGTATTGAAATCCTCCGACTGAGCGTAAAGCGGCCTTGATGACAAAAGTGCAAAAGCGGCACACAAAGCCGCAGTCATTGTAAATGCGGTTCTTCCCATACGAAAAATCATTTCCCTGTGTCAAAACAAATTACATGCCGGAAATCCCGGCACCCGGATCCAGACAGAAATCCAGGTCATGTTTTATACGCTCCACATCCATGTGGCGGCCGATAAATACTATCTTCTGCATGCGGTCCCCATAATAGTCATCCCAGTCACGGGAGAACCCGGGGTCACTGGCCTTCAACTGCTCCAGTTCGTCCTCAGGGGCAGTGGCGTACCACTGTCCGGCCTCCTTCAGCTGCTTCTGACGGCCGGCCTGCTCGAACATATAGGACATGTCCGGATCCTGTGTAAAATAGCAGATACCCTTGGCCCTTATCACCTCCGCCGGCCAATGTCTGGTTACGAAACTGTCAAACTTATTGATATCGAACGCCGGACGGCGGTAATATACGAATGTTCCTATGCCGTATTCCTCTGCCTCACCCTCCTCGTGGTCATGATCGTGGTCGTGGTCATGATGATGGTGATGATGCTCCTCATGTCCCCTGGCCTCGGCCTCCTCGTCCTCTGTAGGCGTGGATTCGATGCCGCGAATCCAGCCGGGCGATGCTGCCACACTGTTGAAATCGAACATTCCAGTGTTGAGTATTGAATCCAACGGCACTTCCGCCCAGTCGCATTCGATAATCCTGGCTGACGGCTGTATGGCCTTGACAATCCTGCGTATACGTTCCAATTCCCCGGAAGTCACCTCCGAGGCTTTATTTATCAGCACTATATTGCAGAATTCCAACTGCTGTATAATCAGATTCTCTATGTCGTCATCCTCTATACCGCCACGTGTCAGGCCGTCCCCACAGGCAAACTCGTCCCTCATACGCAGAGCGTCCAGCACTGACACGATACAGTCCAGCCTGGGATAACCGTATTCTTTGAGTCTCGGATCCATCCTCGGCATAGTGCATATCGTCCTGGCTATAGGCTCCGGCTCGCAGATACCGCTGGCCTCGATAACGATATAGTCAAATTTCCCGGCCCTTACCAGCTCGAAAAGCTGCTCCATAAGGTCGGTTCTGAGGGTACAGCAGATACAGCCGTTCTGCAAAGCCACCAGGCTGTCATCCTGAGTTCCGACCACTCCGCCTTTCTGGATAAGGTCCGCATCTATATTGACTTCTCCGATATCGTTTACTATGACGGCGAATCTTATTCCCTTCCGGTTGGAGAGAATGCGGTTCACCAATGTAGTCTTCCCGCTGCCCAGATATCCGGCAAGGAGCAGTACGGGAGTGTCTTTCATACTCATATTCTGTTCAATATCTGTTCTACTATCTTGCGGTCATTGCTCAGACGAGGCACCTTGTTCTGTCCACCGGTCTTGCCGCGGCTGTGCATCCAGCCGTAGAACGTCCCGACAGGAACAGGACTCAGCACCAGTCTGGTCATGGTAACATTCCCGGTCCGCTTGGCTTCGTAATCCGAATTGTGCTGACAAAGTGCAGCATCCAGCACATCCCCGAAATGTTCCAGACGTTCAGGGTCTTTCATAACAGACTGGCTTCCGGCGGCGAACTCAACCACCCACTGATGCGCCCCCTTGTCATGACTCTCGTCCATAAAGACCGGAGCCACAGTGTAGTCGGTCACTTCGACCCCGCATTCACGACAGGCCTGCGACATGGCCTCCTCGGCGTTGTGTATCATCAGTTCCTCCCCGAAAGCATTGATATAAAGCCGTGTCCTTCCCGTGATGATTATTCTGTGCGGACAGAGCGAAGTGAACTCCACACAGTCCCCTATCAGATAACGCCACAGACCGCTGTTGGTGGTTATCACCATAGCGTAAGTCACACCGGTGCGCACTTCATTCACGGTATAGACCTCGTCGGACTCTCCTGCCAGAACCTTCTCCAGAAAACGCATGGGGATGAACTCGAAGAACACCCCGTTGTCCAAAGTCAGGGCCATGCCTTTCTGCGCCGGGTCGTCCTGCAGAGCAAAATAGCCCTCCGAAGCATTGTAATTCTCCAGATAATGCATCCGCTCCGAGGGGATGAGGCGGCGGTACCGCTCCCGGTATGGTCCGAAACTTATGCCTCCGTGCATGAAAAGCTCCAGATTGGGCCATATATCGGTCAGATACTTTGCGTTATTGTATTCCAGCAATTTTTCTATCATGATAAGGTTCCAGGACGGAACACCTGAAAAATTCGTGACGTTCTGCTTTGAGCATACCCGGCATATACCCTCTATCTTCTGCTCAAAGTCAGCCAGCATGGCTATGTCTTTCGAAGGAGTCCGGACTATCTCCGCCACTGACGGACTGTTGCTCAACAGGATGGCTGACAGATCCCCGTTTCTTGCCCCTTTGTCCGAAAGTTCGTCCACCCTGACACTGCCACCGAGGGTAAGAGCCTTGCCACGGAAAAGCCCGGAATCCGGATAACGCCGGATATACGTCGCCAGCATGGTCTTGAATCCACTGTAATGACATCCGGAGAGATTGGCCGGAGTCACCGGGATGTACTTGCTCTTGTCCGAACTCGTACCGCTGGACTTGGCGAACCAACGCACCTTCTCGTTCCAGAGGACATAATTCTCCCCACGGCGCAGGCGTTCGATATACGGTGCGAACTGATCATATTCCCTCACCGGCACCCTGCGGATATAGTCCCTGTAATCCCTTATCTCTCCGAAGCCGTGCTCATTGCCGAAAACGGTCCGCTTTCCCGAGTCCAGCAACTCCCGAAACACCTTTTCCTGTACGGCCCCAGGATGCGCACAACCTTGATCAAACTTTCTGAGCAGCGGACTCAGTGCCGCCATCACCACCTTATTGATTACCGACATATCCTTGATTTTGCCAAGCGAATATAGTGATAATTACTGAAAAAGGAGAAGAATTCAGCGAAGTTTCGACATTTGGTGCAGGACAGAGAGCGAGCGGAGCTCAATGCGGGAGCCGGTATGGAATTCCAGCCAACGTATTACGGCCTCAATCAGTTCTTTCCGCTCCGTCCCGGTCATAGGCAGGGACAGCGCATCCTCGAAGGACGCTTCGTGAATGGAGCGGAGCCTGGCCGTCTGTGCCGGGGCGAACGGATTGAAATCCAGGTTAAATCCCCTCTCGAAGGGAAAGCCGAGGAATGCGGCGTACCGCTCCAGGAACCAAAGGTGGAAATTGGCTGGACTGCCCTCGACGGCCTCCAGCTTCAGGACCGCATCTTCCAGAAAGGCATACAGTTCCTCGTCCCGTTCGGAGTGCAGCAGAGTACGGTAGAGCAGTTCGCTGATGAACATCGCTATGGATATCTTGTCAAAATCCTCACGGATCGAATGAAGGCGGTACTTCGGGGAGAACTCCTTAAGATACGGCATACTGCCCTTCGGACTTTTAGATGCTACATAGTTGACGATACTCAGCGGATGCAGCAGCACTGTCCCGTGATTTGAGGGGCCTCTCTTCCCATTGGCCTGACGGAATGCTCCGCGCAGAATAAAACTGACACGGCCCTCCTCCTGAGTATAGCCGTGGACTATCAGGGAAGTGTCTCCGTACTTGAGAGTATGAAGGACAATCATCATCTCCCGCTGCCGGTCAGATGCTCCTGCCGCATCCACTCTGCGAACTTCCTCATGGCCTCGCCGCGGTGGGAAACGGAATTTTTCTGTTCATGGGTAAGCTCGGCGAAAGTCTTCGTGAGACCGTACTTTTCAGGGAGAAACACAGGGTCATAACCGAAGCCGTCCTTTCCGGAGGGAGCACCGGCGATCTCGCCCTCTACACGACCCTCGAACAGTTCGTGTCCTTTGCCGCTGACGTATGCCACCACACAGCGGAACCTTGCAGTACGCTGTCTGCGGCCGTCCTTCTCTACTGGCACGTCCTTCAATTCGGAGAGGAGCTTGCGGACATTGTCCTCCGCCTTCTTCCCCGGACCGGCATAGCGGGCCGAGAGCACCCCGGGAGCCCCGCCGAGAGCGTCCACAAAGAGTCCCGTATCATCCGAAAAACACGGTAGACCGGTCTTTTTATAGACGTACTCCGCCTTCTGGAGCGCATTGCCCTCCAGTGTGTCCGAAGTCTCCGGTATATCCTCTGTAATACCAAGTTCCGCCGGAGTCCTCAACACGAACTCCGGACCCAGAATCTGTGCGGCCTCCTCGACCTTGTGCCTGTTACCCGTTGCAAAAACTATTTCCATTGTATTATTTATTTTCAGCATTATAAGATTTCAGCACACTGTTCACTTCGTCAATCAGCTGTGTCTGTGTAGGCAGGTAAAGCTTGTATTCGCTCGCCAGGATGGTCCTGTTATCCTCTGGAAGCGCCATACGGACAACCGTATCATTTTTGTCAGTACAGAGCAGAATCCCGATGGTAGGATTTTCTTCCGCAGTCTTCTCCACCCGGTCATAATAATTGACATACATCTGCAACTGGCCCAAATCCTGATGAGTCAGTTTTCCCGTTTTAAGTTCTATTACCACAAAACATCTCAGCAGGCGGTTGTAAAACACCAAGTCGGCAAAAAATTCATCGTCCTCCAACAGGATTCGTTTCTGTCTTGCGACGAAAGTGAAACCCTGTCCCAATTCCAGCAAGAAGTGCTGCAGATGAGTTATAATGGCCGACTCAAAATCTTTCTCGTAATACGCAGCCTCCCGTTCCAATCCCAGAAACTCCAGATACATCGGGTCCTTAATTATCTCCAAAGGCGATTGGGGGATACGTTCTTTACGGGCTACTGCAAGCACGGCCTCCTTGTCATTGCTCAGCAGCAGACGTTCGTAAAGCTGTGAATTGATTTGCCGCTCAGTTTCTCTTTCCGTCCAGTTATTGTTGACGGATTCCAGTTCATAATACAGGCGTTTGTCCGGATCTTCTATCTGAATCAGCATGCGATACTGTGTCCAGTTCAATTGCGAACGCAGTGCGTTCGCAATTGGATAAAGACGATAAAATTGGCGGCACATCTCCAATTGGCGGACAGAAAAACCACTGCCATACTCCGGCTCCAGCTGCTTGGCAAGATTCTTTATAAGATACGTACCGTAATCGGCACGGTCTTTCCCCAGCTGTTCCTCTTCAAAAATGCGCCGGCCTATATGCCAGTACATCTGTACCCGGCAGGAATCCACACTACGTACTGCCTGCGATCTGGCAGCACTGATGATTTCACGAACATCGTTTAAAAGTGATGATTTTACTTTTTCTACTCCAGACATATCCTTCTTCTCTTTTCTATCTTATTGTACGCAAAAATAGCAAAAATAAAATCATTTAACAATCGTCACTGCCTACCCTTGTGCCGGCCTTCGGAGAGGACTACGGCGGTGACGGCGATGATGATCAGGATGATACCGGCGGCGGTGCGGAGGGTAAATGCCTCGGAGAGGGCCAGGACACCGATGACTACGGCTGTAAGGGGCTCGAGGGCACCGAGGATGGCGCTGAGGGTGGGGCCGATACGCTTGATGGCCGCTACGAGGGTAATGTTGGAGACAGCGGTGCCGAGCAGGGCGATGCCGAGGATATTGGCCCAGAGGAAGCCGTCGGTG
>DXAW01000068.1 GCA_019116865.1 Candidatus Coprenecus stercoravium
CATTGGGAACTTTCCTCCTCGGAGTGGCCGTCGGCACATTTTTCACCGGAGGAGCCTTCACCGTGGACAAGGTCTCCAACACCGATGCCGCCTCTCCCGCCATTTCGACCTGGACCAACGGCTGGCACGGCCTGGATGCCCTCGCCAACCCGATGAACCTGCTGCTGGGAGTGGTGGTCTTTCTAGCCGCCAGGACCCTCGGCCTGCTTTACCTGCTGACCAAGCCGGATGTGGGCGCATTTGCGGATAAATGCCGCAGGCGACTGATGATCACTGCCCCGGCTTTCGTCCTGACCTTCGTGGCCTTCGTTCTGTGGCTCTTCCTCAGGACCGGGTACGCAGTGGATCCGGCCACCGGAGTGATTTCACCCGAGCCGTTCAAGTACCTGCACAACATCCTCCACACCTGGTGGATAGCTGTGGTCTTCCTGCTCGGTGTCGTCCTCGTGCTGGCAGGCCTAGGAAGGCATTTCCTAGGCAAGGGCATCAGACAGAACTTCTACATCGTGGGTGCCGGCGCACTGCTTGCTGTCTGGGCCATTCTGCTCATCGCCGGATTCAACGATACGGCCTATTATGTCTCGACCGTGGACATCCAGGACTCCCTGACTCTCTACAACAGCTCGTCCAGCCTCTTCACCCTCAAGGTGATGGCATGGGTGTCTCTGGCCATTCCTTTCGTGATTGCCTATATCGTCTGGATGTGGCGTAAGATGAGATAGCGGAACGTAAGTCCTTTAAATGAAAAAGGCCGGGTTTTTGCTGCCCGGCCTTTTTATGTTGTGAGTCAGTTATTTGACAGTAATTGTCGTTACTATCTTCTCAGTGGAGCCGTCGCTGTAGGTGAGGTGCGCCTCTACTGTGTGTTCTCCGGCAGTCAGCTCTACTTCATTTCCTTCCTGAATCTGGCCGTCGAAGTACCATTCTGTGCTTTCAGGTTCGTTATTGCTTACACTGAGCATGAAAGGGAATAAGTCTCCGGCTTTGTAAGAAGCCTTGTTCTTGTATATGGCGTTGATACCCAGCTCGAAGAAGTCCTCAATGACGAAACCTGAACCACTGGTTATAAGGGATAGGGAAGCCGTGGTGCCGTTGAGCTGTATATTGCTGATGGACACGCCTGTATCTTCTCCGTCCCAGGTTTTGTTATCGGGGGTGGTGGTTGCGTTGATTTCTGTATTGTTCGGCTCTCCGGGGAACAGCTTGTATTTGTTTCCCAGCACATCGGCTTGACGCTCAGGCTGATGGGATTCGACCAAGTCAAAGCACTGATGTTCCGAGAAATCATTTATACCGGAACCGCTCTCCCAGATAGATTTCGCTGTGCGGCCGTTGACAAGATTGTTGGACTGGTCGATATGGTAGATGGCGACGCCCTCGGCTCCTATGTATTTGTCGTATCCGTTTCCGTCCCTGTATTCGTAAAGGTAGAACTCGCCTTCATTGGCGGTCTTTGTGATATAGGCCTCGTTGTCCTGAATGGTCTTAAGTGTCTTTTCTCCGGAATTGACCCATTCGGTGAGGTCCAGCCAGCCCATCATATAACGCTCGTATCCGTTGAAGTAGGGAGGGGTGTGGCCGTCGTTGTTGTAGGAACCGTCATCCATGATGCACAGAGTTCCGAGGGCAGGGGCAAGACCGCCCGTCTCGTAATTGGTGTCGTAGAGGTCGTACAGACCGAGAACGTGGGCAAATTCATGGCAGAATGTGCCTATTCCCGCCATATACGAGCCCTGGGTGTTGGTCGCATATTCGGAAGTACAGGCGTAGCTTCTGAGCATAAGACCGTCGAACGGTGAGTACTGGGGTCTGAAAATCTCCCATTTGTGGGGATATATAGCTCTGCGGTCGCCCTCTGCGGCATTCTCTCCTGCAAAGAAGAAAAAGACCATGTCCACTTCTCCGTTGGCGTCGATGTCATATTGGGTGAAGTCGATTTCCGAATCCGCTTTCTGGCATGCCTCCACGAGTATGTAGTCGGCCAGATTCACCTCATCGTTGAATCCTGCGTCATGGTTGTATGATACCTCGATAGGACCATAGACATCAAATGTGGGAGTGAACCTGCCTTGGGAGTTCTCTATGTAGTAGTCTCTGGCCGAGCCGGTCGCATCATTCTCCGAATATCCCTCCTCATTAAGCAGGCGGGTAAATGTCCTGTTGGGGTCGGGGACGGTGAATTTCACATCCGGGAATTCTATCAGCAGCACGAGGAACCGTTTGTTTCCAAAGGACATGATGTGCGACGAATCGGACATTCTGGAGATGGAGGTCCTGGTGATTGACGCCTGTCTTCTGATGTTGGCGGCGGCAATGGCGGATGCGGGAGGAACCACTCCACGTGTGGTGCTGGGAGTAATCGAGCCGCCCTTTGCCTTGACCGAGGATATGCTGACAGAACCGTCGGCGTTGAACTCTCCGTAATAGTAGAATCCGTCTTCTCCGAGCTCAACAAGGCGGCCGTTCACTGTGGCCCAGTTGAGGAATTCGTCACCGTGTCTCTGGACGTAAATGACACTGCCGTCGGGTTGAGTATACCTGGTAGGTGTTGTCCTGGCCTTGACGGCGTGCGCCGATGTCAGGGCCGATGCAGTGATGCCCAGAATCAGGATTATTCTTATAAGTATCTTGCAGTTCATGGTGCGTTATTCAGTTTTTAAGATTATACCGTATTTTTTGTCTTGGTTGTACAGCCAGGCCGTATTGTCAGATATTTTCCGGACACTAAATTCCATAGGTCCTGTAACCAGGGCCTTGGAGAAATTCTGACTGAGTCTGGCCTCGAATGTGTCTCCCTCCTTCATTCCGGCAGGGATGCCGCTGAAAGTCACATGCTGCGCAGGATTCAAGGTAAGTATTCTGAAACTGAAGGTATTGCCGTCAGCCTGACGAATAATGGCGTACTGGCTTTTGTCCGTCTCGTAGACAAGGCTGTCTGTCCCTTCCGCATAGAATCCTAGTGTTGTGTTACCGAGGAACGGATCATCCGGATTTTCCGAGCCGGATTTGCGGTGGTCGTCAGTACATGCGGCGGACAGCATGACTGCCATTATGGTAAACAGGGCCGCTTTGATTAATTGTGTTCTCATATGCAGGTAATGGAATTTTTAGTTTACGTAAATTTCAAGTGATACGGTCTCGCTGTATCCGTCGGAATATTCGAGAAACGCTTCTATCGTGTGTGTGCCGGAAGTCAGTTCGACGGAGCCTGTGCTTATGGGTTGTCCGTCCATGCTCCACTCCGCTGATGACGGGGGATTGTTGCTGGGATTAAGTTCGAAAGTGAAGGTCTCTCCTGCGGCATAGGCCTTTTTGGGACTGCGTATGGTGTTTATGCCCAGATAGTACAGCGCTCCGTCAGGATTTGTCAGAACGGCTGATATGATGAGATTGTGATTAATCTGCTCACTATAGTCTATCCAGCCTTCTCCATCGAAGTAGAAATAGCATCCTCCCTCCCTGGCCGCCTCATTGTCGCAGGCCACGGGCTGGTCCGTATCGGGTGCGGTGAGATAATATCCGATGTATAGGTTGCTCTCACCGTCAATGGTTATATTCTTGTCGCTGATGTCCACAGTAGTCATGGAA
Source organism: Candidatus Coprenecus stercoravium (assembly GCA_019116865.1). GTDB lineage: Bacteria > Bacteroidota > Bacteroidia > Bacteroidales > UBA932 > Coprenecus > Coprenecus stercoravium. The sequence continues at coordinate 3,589 of DXAW01000068.1, forward strand.
CCGCTGTTGAATTTCTCCACCGGGACGTCCAGTACCCTTTCTCCTCCAATGTCCAGCGTGACGCCAGCGGAGGATGCTCCAGCCGTAGTGGTCAGGAATGAGATGGATTTGAATGTGTATCCGGAATAGTCGGCCAGTTCCGAGGATTTGAAGCGGATGCCGGCATGGGTGTCTGTTCCGGCGCTCCATCCTGTGACGAGGGAGTTGAAACTTTCGTATTTCTTTAGCTCGACAGCTGTCTGCTCCTCGCTGTCGGGAAGAGAGATGTCGAGATTCATATTGCCGTAGACAAATGTGAAGGTCTTGATGTAGGCGGCGAATCCGAAGCGCTCGACTTTTATGGAGAAGCGTGTTCCTTCCGCAGAAGAAAGGTCCGCTTCGAAATGACCGTTGCCGTCCGTTACGGTCTCAATCGCATCTGCTCCGGCCACGCTCTTGCTGACTCTCAGACCACGGGCCTTCGGCTCGCTCATCTCGGTCTCAGTAATCGTGACGGTGGCGTTTTCTATGGGCCGCCCGTCAGTCGTAGTGACAGTGCCGGACAGTGTCCTTGTCTTTTCTACGGAGAGATTGAGGGTCACGTTGCCTCCGCTTTCAGTGATGTCGGAGATTGTGAAGCCCGTGAAGTTTCCTGCCCAGTCGGTCAGTGACGGCTCGGTGTCTCTTGTGATGCTTGTCACATTGCGGCTTCCAGGGAAAGGACGGTCCATAGGGCTTGTCACACTGCTTTCAGGATATACTGATTCTATCATGTCGAAGCACTGGTGGGCGGCGAAATTGTTGACACCTCCGTCCACTCTGGACCATCTGTCAGCGGCCGTGACGTCGCCGGCCATGTTGTCGGACTGGTCGATATGGTATATGATGAGACCGTGTCCGCCTGTATAGGCGTCCCATCCGTTGTTCTGACGGTTCTCGTAGACAAAATACTCTCCCGGATTGGCCGTGGATGTCATGTATGCGACATTGCTCTCAATCGGGGCGATGGTCTTGGAACCGCTCTCCGTCCACTCGACAGGGTCGTCCATCCATCCCAGTATGTTGCGCTCTACGGCATTGAGGTAGGGAGGAGTATGTCCGTTGTTGTTGTAAACGCCGTCCGACATGAGGGTGAATGTCCCGAGGTCGGAAACTGCTGTGCCGCCGATGTCTCCGTCGGTGTCATATACGTCGGTAAGTCCCAGTGTGTGTGCGAACTCGTGGCAGAATGTGCCTATTCCGGCCATGTCCGTACCCTCACTGCCCATGTATTCTGAAGTACATGCGTACTGGGCGATCATGACACCGTCCACCATGACGGACAGATGCTGTATGTCGGCGGCATGAGGCCAGATATAATCCACGCCGGCTCCTTCTGCCTCATTGTGGCCGGCAAAGAAGAAAAAGATATTGTCAATCAGTCCGTCTCCGTCGTTGTCATACTGGGAGAAGTCAGTCTGAGAGTCAATCAGACCGCATGCCTCCACGAGCAGATCCGCCGCGCGGTGTCCGCCTTTTCCGTCGTTACCGTACCATGCGTAGCCTTTGGACACTTTTATAGGTCCTACGATATCGAATGAAGGATTGAACAGGCCTCCTGAATTGTCCTTAAAGTAGTCGTAAGCGGAGCCTTGCTGATTGCCGCCGGAGTATCCCGGCTGGTTGGCCATATTGCTGAACGTCGCCTGTGGAGAGGGCACGGTGAAAGCCAGATCGTTAAACTCGATCAGCAGAACTAGGAATTTCTTGTTTCCAATGGAACGGGAATGGTCTTCTGCGGACATGGCTTTGCGGGCAGCTTCCCTTCTGGCTTTTGCCGCTGCTATGACAGACCGGGGTATATTGACACGCTCCGCCGATGACAGGGATAATGACGTTCCGGTGGCTCTGGTGCGGCTTATGGATTTACTGCCGTCGGCATTGAATGACGCCAGATAGTAAAATCCGTCAGGACCTTTCTCCACCAGTCTTCCTCCGGAAGTAGTCCAGTTGAGGAATTCGTCACCGTGCATTCTGATAGTAATTCTGGAACCGTCAGGCTGTGTGACTGTGATAGGATGCGGATATGCCTTCACGGCCCAGGCAGGATGTGTTGTCACTGCATAAGTCAGCAGGATTAAGGAAATGCTCAGGATAAATGTTCTGATGTGCATGCCTGTTCTGGGATGGTTTTATTTAATTGAGAATGACGAGCCCGCAGCTGAGTTCCTGACTGTGCAGCCATACTTTTCCACTGGCGGGATCGGATTTTACGACTTCAAAGTCGGATGTGAAATTGTCATCGAAGCTGTCGGATACATTCTGGAGTACGTTGAGCCGTACTGTAGATGATTCTTCCAGCCCTGACGGAATACCGTCTACGATGAAGTATCCGGCAAGACTGTTGCTTACTACGCCGAATCTGTGAAGTCCGCCGTCAGTAGTGCCGCGCAGCCACTGTGTCGAATATTGCTCATACACCAGTGCGGCGTCGGCAGTGTCTGCGGTGTTGTACATTCCGTAATTCTCCGAGACCAGGAATGCCTCGTACGGATTGTCAGGAACGGGAATATCCTGACCGTTCCTCTCCCTGCACGATGTGAGGGAGAGGACTGTCAGGATGCAGATTATAAGGTATTTAGTGCTAATTCTCATTTTACGGTCGGGATTAGGTTACGGTCACCGTAGCCGTTGTCTACCCTTGCGCATGCAGGCCAGAACTTGTTGTCGCGGATCCATTCGAGAGGATAGGCGGCCTGTTCACGGGAGTAGGGATGGCTCCATGAATCGGAGCATACTTCCTCCGCTGTGTGAGGAGCCATCTTCACGACGTTGTCGGCTTTGTCGGCCTTGCCTTCCTTGATGGCCTCGCACTCTCTCTTGATGCTGATCATGGCGTCCACGAAGCGGTCGAGCTCTTCAAGAGACTCACTTTCGGTAGGCTCCACCATCAGTGTCTCATGTACGGGGAATGAGAGTGTAGGAGCATGGAATCCGTAGTCCATCAGACGTTTGGCGATGTCGGTAGCGTCCACTCCGTAGTCGGCCTTGAAGTTCTGCAGGTCTACGATGCACTCGTGGGCCACACGTCCGGTGACACCGGTGTAGTAGATGTTGAACTCCTTGGACAGGCGGGATGCCAGATAGTTGGCGTTGACGATGGCCATCTCTGTAGCCTTGCGCAGTCCGTCGGGACCGAGCAGCTTGATGTAGGCGTGGGTGATGGGGGCGAGCAGAGGGCTGCCGTAAGGAGCTGAAGCCACTGCAGTCACGTCATGTCCGCCGCACTGGGGCATTACGGGATGTCCGGGAACGTAGGGCGAGAGGTGGGCTGCCACACAGATGGCGCCTACTCCGGGACCGCCGCCGCCGTGAGGCATGGCGAAGGTCTTGTGCAGGTTGAGGTGGCATACATCGGCGCCGATGAAACCGGGGTTGGTGATGCCGACCTGGCCGTTCATGTTGGCTCCGTCCATATAGACCTGGCCTCCGTTCTTATGTATGATGTCGCAGATCTCGCGGATCTTGACCTCGAATACTCCGTGGGTCGAGGGGTAGGTAATCATGATGCCTGCAAGGCTGTCCTTGTTGGCCTCGGCCTTTTCCCTAAGCTCGTCCACGTTGATGTTTCCGTGCTCGTCGCAGCCTACCAGAACAATGTTGAATCCGGCCATGGCGGCGCTGGCGGGGTTGGTTCCGTGAGCCGAGGTGGGTATGATGACAGTGTTGCGCGAGCCCTGTCCCTGTGCCTCGAGGTAGCGGCGGATGGTCATCAGGCCGGCGTATTCTCCGGCGGCACCGGAGTTGGGCTGCAGTGAGCAGCGGTCAAAGCCGGTGATTACACAGAGGTCATGCTCCAGCTCTGACAATATCTGGTTGTATCCTTCTGTCTGCCATGTGGGAGCGAAGGGGTGTACGTCTGTGAGCTCGCTCCAGCTCAGCGGCAGCATCTCGACTGCGGCGTTGAGCTTCATGGTGCAGGAACCGAGGGGTATCATCGAATGTGTCAGGGAGATGTCCTTGCGCTCCAGTTTCTTGATGTAGCGCATCATCTCGGTCTCCGAGTGGTATTTGTTGAAGACGCTCTCGGTGAGGACGGCGGTTTCTCTCTTCATGGGAATCTCGCCTGACTGGCATGAACCGCATGAAAGAGCAGCACCGAAGATGCCGGCTATGACTGCGGACTCCTCACAGTTGGAGAGTTCGTCGAAGGATATCTGGACTGTCTGGTCGTCAGGATAGTAGAAGTTGATACCGGCTGCTTCGGCTTTCTCGCGTATCTCTCCTGCGTTGACATTCAGGATGCGGATTGTGTCGAAGAAGTTTTCAGCGGCCAGAGTGTAGCCTGCGGCCTTGAGGGCAGCGGCCATGGCGTGGGCGTATTTGTAGCAGCCGAGGGCTATCTCGCGGATGCCTTCAGGACCGTGGTATGCGGCGTACATTCCGGACATCACTGCCATCAGGGCTGTGGCTGTACATATGTTTGATGTGGCTTTCTCTCTCTTTATGTGCTGCTCTCTGGTCTGAAGGGCAAGGCGGAGGGCAGGTTTGCCCAGACGGTCTACCGACACACCGATGATACGGCCGGGGATGTTTCTCTTGTATTGGTCACGTGTGGCCATCCATCCAGCAGTAGGACCGCCGTAGCCCATGCCCAGTCCGAATCTCTGGGCTGTTCCGACAGCTACGTCGGCGCCCCATGCGGCGGGCTCTTTCATAATGGCCAGGGCAAGTATGTCGCAGTGTGCGGCCACGAGTATTCCGGCCTGGTGTGCGGCCTCGCAGAATGCGCTGTAGTCGCGTACCTCACCGTCGGCGGCGGGATACTGGAGGAGCGCACCGTAGCACTCGGGGTCGAATCCCTTGGCGAGAACTTCCTTGTAGTCACCTACCACCACTTTGATTCCAAGTCCCTTGGCCCTGGTTTCGATGACAGAGAGCACCTGAGGGAAGATGTTACGGTCTACGAAGAAAGTATTTTTACCGGCCTTCACTGCGTCACGGGAACGCAGCTCGTGAATCATCCTCATGGCCTCTCCGGCTGCGGTGGCGTCGTCCAGCATGGAACAGTTGGACATAGGGAAGCCGGTCAGGGAAGATATCATGGTCTGGAAGTTGATGAGGGCTTCAAGACGTCCCTGGGATATCTCTGCCTGATAGGGAGTGTACGAGGTGTACCACGAGGGGTTCTCGAATATGTTGCGGGTGACTACAGGCAGGGAGGCCGTGCCGTAGAAGCCCAGACCTATCATCGAGCGGAATTTTCTGTTCTTTGATGCGGTCTCCTTGAGACGTGCCAGATAGGCGTGCTCGGAAACGTGTCCGTCCAGCTTCAGAGGCTCTTTCAAAAGGATGTCGGAAGGAATTGTCTGCTTGATGAGCTCGTCGATGGAGCTTACTCCGATGACATCCAGCATGTGCTTGATCTGAGACTGTCTCGGACCATTGTGTCTGTCTACAAAATTGAGTGGCATAGTGTATTGCGTTTTAATTATTTGAATTCAAAAACAAACTCCCAAAAGTAATAAAAAAATGATTACTTCCACCTTTCGAGGTCAAATCTGATGTAAATAAACAGCAGAACAGTGAAAGTCAGGAAAGAGGAGCCTCCGTAACTGATGAGCGGCAGTGGTATGCCTACGACCGGCATAATGCCTATGGTCATGCCTATATTGACGAATACGTGCATGAACAGATAGGAGGCGACGCAGTATCCATAGATGCGTATGCTTTTGTTTTTCTGCCTTTCCGCAGTCTGTATGATGCGGAATATCATGATGAAGAACAGCAGCAGCACTCCTATGCTGCCGGCAAATCCCCATTCCTCCCCAATGGTGCAGAAGATGAAGTCAGTGCTCTGTTCGGGCACGAAGTTGAACTTGGTCTGCGTACCTTGGAGGAAGCCTTTTCCGGTAAGACCTCCCGAGCCTATCGCTATCTTGGACTGATTGACATTGTAGCCGGCGCCTTTGAGGTCTTCGGATATGCCGAGGAGGTTCTCGATGCGGTCCCTGTGGTGGGGCTTCAGCACATTGTGGAAAATGAAATCCACGGAGAAAATGAGCGAGAGCGATACCGCCAGCATGGCGATGTAGCGTCCCCAGCCGTGCAGTTTCTTTTTCAGGCAGTATATGCTCATGGCTGCGGCTGTGATGCCGGCGACGGCAAGCAGCCAGTACTCGGCGGCGGGCAGGTTCATTTCCGCTACTGCCGGAATCCTCAGGATGCGCGGTATGAAGGCTGCGGCGGTGATGGAGGCGGCCGATATCACCAGTGTCCTGAGCGGCCGTTTTGAGGCGGCTGTTATCAGAATGCAGATAACGGCAGCGGCGGTGAGGATGGAGACCGACGGTGAGAATTTGAGTGTAATAAGGAACAACAGTATGGCCATCCCGGCGAATGCCAGGAACTTGCCGGGGAATCCTTCCCGGTAAAGCATGAAGGCCAGGGAGCAATATACGAGTATCGTTCCTATATCCGGTTCCAGGGCAATGAGGCATACCGGCAATAGGATTACCGCAGCCACTTTGAGGAAATCCACCGTGTTGGAAAGATTGAACCCGTAGCTTCCCATTATCCTTGCGAGGCAGAGAGCCGTGGCTATTTTGGAAAATTCGGAAGGCTGCATGGCGAATCCTCCGGGCAGGGTCAGCCACGATTTGGAGCCGTTGACCTCGTGGCCGAATATGAGAACGGCTACGAGCAGGATGACCGAGACAGCGTAAAGAGGCCATGATATGCTGCGCCAGAACCGGCTGCCCAGGACGAATATGATGAGAAACGCCGCTATGGCCGCGACGCCTATCCACAGCAGTTGGTTGCCGCTTCTCGTTGCCAGCGAAAACATACCGCCGGCTCCTTCGCTGTAGGAAGACGCATATATGTTGACCCACCCGAATAGTGCCAGGATTACGTAGCAGATAATCAGGACCCAGTCCAGTTTTGCGTATATGGTTCTTCCGGGGCTCATTTTTTGTCTTTTTTAGGAGGTACGTAGTCCGGACTGGCCGGCACCTTGTTGAGCAGGTTGGCTTCCTTCATATTCTGCTCCAGCCATTTCCGACTGGGGGAAATCTCTCCTGAAAGGTATTTCTCAACCATCAGGGATGCTACGGGAGCCGCCCATGTGGCTCCGAATCCCGCATTTTCGATATATACGGCTATGGCGATGCGCGGGCTCTCCCTGGGAGCGAAGCATACGAATACAGCATGCTCGTCTCCGTGCGGATTCTCCGCCGTACCGGTCTTGCCGCATATGTCAAGATCTTTTACCGCAGCTATTCTTGCGGTGGCACCCTGGCCGGCGGGAGCGTTTACCGCCTGGTACATGCCCTCTATGACATCCTCAAAGTGGCATGTGTCCACCAGGGTGTAGTGTTTTTCCCTGAACTTGGCGTCTATGGAGTCGTTCTCATGCCGGCGTACTATATGCGGAATACGGTACCATCCTCTGTTGGCGATAGTGGCCGCCAGATTGGCAAGGTGCAGCGGAGTGCATCCCAGTTCTCCCTGGCCTATCGACAGCGATATTACGGACAGTGCGTTCCAGCTGTTCTGTCCGTAGATGCGGTCATAGGTTTTCGAAGACGGTACGATTCCGGCGATTTCAGACGGAAAGTCGGAGCCCAGCCGGGTTCCGAATCCGAAGCTGCGGACATACCCGGCCCATGAGTCGAAGGCTTTGGCGGTGGAACCGTACTCCGAATTCTCCAATATGTTCCGGAACAGATAGCAGAAATAGGAGTTGCACGAGGCCATAATGGCTTCCGTAAAATTCAGCGGAGATTTGTGGGGATGGCAACCTACGGAGATGCCGCGGGCTGTATATCCGTTGTGGCACGGGAACTCGGTGCCGGTGGACACGACCCCTTCCTGAAGGCCGATAAGCGCATTCACCAGCTTGAATACCGAGCCTGGAGGCTGGGGGGACATGACGGCCCTGTTGAACATGGGCGTGAAAGGGTCCGACGCAATCCTGCTATAGTGCTTGTTAATCTCCCCCAGTACGGAGACGTCGATGCCCGGGGAGGAAATCATGGACAGAATCTCTCCGGTGGACGGTTCTATGGCGATTACCGAGCCAACCTTATTGCGCATCAGTTCCTCTCCGTATTTCTGCAGTTCGGCGTCGATAGTGGAGACAACGTCCCTGCCGGGCATTGCCGGTTTGTCGAATGCTCCGTCCCTGTACGATGACTGGATTCTGTTGTTGGCGTCCCTGAGGTATATGCTGTATCCTTTCCCGCCTTTGAGCATGGACTCGCATGTCTCCTCCAGACCTGTTCGGCCGGTGTAGTCTCCCATTTCGTAGTCGGGATGCTTGTCCAGGAAATTCTGGTCCACCTCGGTGACGTAGCCCAGCAGATTGCCTCCGGCATTGTACGGATACATCCTTGTGGTGCGCGGAACTCCTCTGAATTCGGGGAATTTATGGCTTTTTTCGAGAAAACGGCTGTATTGCTCCTGGGATACCTGACTTACGAAGGTTATCGTGCGGTATCCTATCCGGGTGCGGTATCTGCGGTATTCCTTGAATTTGTCTCTGACGGTTTCTATGTCCAGATCGAGGAGGGCGCAGAGGGCTGCTGTGTCGAAATCCTTTACGTAATGCGGAGTGACCAGGATGTCATATGTGTTCTTGTTGCCCACCAGTACTTTGCCGTTGCGGTCGAGAATGAGGCCTCGGGCGGGATACCTGGTCTGATAGTACAGCGCGTTGTTCTGGGCACTGACCTTGAAGCTGTTGTCCAGAATCTGCAGGCGGAACAACTGGGCGGCGAGAATAAGAAATGCGGCGGTCAGTCCTATTGTAAGGTAAAGAGACCTGTGTTTTTCCCCGTTATCCATGGCCTATCTTTTTCTACTGTCGCGGCTGGCCGCGAATAGGACGGTGGTTATGGCGGTGTTTATGACAAGTGAAAGACTGAGCCTTGCCATATTCGGCCAGAATGGTCTGATTCCGGAATTGTCCAGTAAGATGTAGACGAGCAGATATATCAGGGTAAATACCGCCGAATATACGGAAAAACGGCTTATCCCCATATCCTCGACGGAAGCTTTCCCGTCTTTCCCGGAGAAATCTTTAGGGACGGTCAGATTCAGAATCTGTCTGCGGCAGAGGGCGGCGGCTGTCAATGCGGCGGATGTGAGGCCCGGAATACCGTTGCCCAGAACATCTACGAGCAGTCCGACAGCGAAGGCGGTGAGCATGGCCGGTACGGTGCCAGTTCCGGCAGGCAGTACCAGAATAAGGAAAAGGAACAGGGCAATGTCTATATAGACGCTCAGATTGACGTAGTTGTCAAGTGCGCCCTGGGCTATCAGCAGAAGCAGGGCCAGCAGGAGATATCTGACAGTGCCGTTCATGGTCTGACGGCCTCCTCTCCGTCGATGAGTGCTTTAAGCGAATCGATATCCTCCCGCACGGCCACATATACGTGCCTGAGGCTCGAGAAATTCTCAAACAGGTCTATGCTCAGGTCGTAGTTGACACCGTCCCTGAGCTCTTTTGACGAGACGGTTCCTATCGGTATCCCCGCCGGGTATATGAGGGAGTATCCGCTTGACACTACGGTGTCTCCGTCAGAGAGTTCGGTGTGTACCGGTATGTCGTGGAGGATAATTCTCCGTGGAGACGCTCCGTCCCATTGCAGCACTCCGAAAGTATTGGTGCTGCGGTGTGTCGCACTTGCCATGTTGTCTATGTCCAGCATGGATGACACTTTGGAGTATCTTTCACCTGCGCTGAGGATATATCCCACGATGCCTCTGTCGGTGATGACTCCCATGTCCTCGGCTACACCGTCCTTTCTGCCCTTATTGATGATGATGATATTGTGCAGGCGGTCGGTGCTGTTGGATACTATCGTAGCCGGGATGTATCTGAAAGGAGCCGGAACCGGAGATATGGAGTCGGGCACGGACATGCTGCTAAGTGCGGCTCTTAGTCTGTCATTCTCCATCCGCAAAGCGACATTCTCCCCGGACAGTCTGTCGTTTACTCTGCCCAGGGAGAAATATCCGGTGACGCTTCCGGCCGCACCGGAGACTGCTCCGGTTACGGCGGATACGGCTTTCATAATCTCTGAACGCTGTACGATGCTGTTGTTTGAGACCATTGTCAGGGACACGGCCTCAAGAGCTATGAATACGACAGCATTTATGATGTAGATTATGTATGCCTTCCGGTTGTTCATTTACCGCATTAGGAAAGGATACCGGGAGGAGTTCTTCAGGGCGAGGCTTGTGCCTCTCGCCACGGCCCTTAGAGGATCCTCCGCTACGTGGAACGGGATGTTGATTTTGTCGTAGAGCCTCTTGTCCAGGCCTCTCAGCAAAGCGCCTCCTCCGGTCAGGAAGATACCTTTCTCCACGATGTCCTGATACAGCTCCGGGGGTGTCTGTTCCAGAACCTGCAGTACGGCCGCTTCGATTTTGGCCAGGGACTTGTCCAGGCAGTGGGCCACTTCCTGACAGGTGACGGCTATCTCTACGGGATGGGCTGTCATAAGGTTCGGTCCTTTGACGATGAACGGCTCGGGCGCGTTTTCCAGTTCGGGGATCGCGGCTCCGATACGTATTTTAATCTCCTCTGAAGTCAGTTCTCCCACTTTGATATTGTGCTGCTGGCGCATATACTGCTGGATGTCGGAGGTGAATACGTCGCCGGCCACCCTGAGAGACTGGCTGGTGACGATGCCACCGAGAGAGATGACGGCTATTTCGGTAGTGCCGCCTCCTATGTCCACGACCATATTGCCGGTAGGGGCCTCTACGTCCAGACCTATACCCATCGCCGCGGCCATGGGCTCGAAAATCATGTATATGTCACGGCCTCCGGCATGTTCGGCGGAGTCCCTTACGGCTCTTATCTCCACCTCAGTACTGCCCTTGGGTATGCAGATCACCATTTTAAGGTTGGGAGTGAAGAAAGATCGCTTGTAGTTGATCATCTTGACAAACCCTCTGATCATCTGTTCGGCGGCGTTGAAGTCTGCTATCACTCCGTCCCTAAGCGGGCGCACCGTCTTGATGTTCGGATGGGTCTTTTCATGCATGAGCCTGGCTTTCTGGCCGAATGCTATCGGTTTGCCGGTAGTCTGGTCGAAAGCCACTATCGAAGGTTCGTCCACTACTATCTTGTTGTCTACGAGTATGACGGTGTTCGCCGTACCGAGATCCATTGCGATTTCCTGAGTAAGAAAAGAGAAACCCATGTCTGTTGAATGTTAGTGTTTGAAATGTCTGTGTCCGGTCATCACCATGGCCAGCCCGTGTGCGTTGCAGTATTCCACTGACTCATTGTCCCTGATTGAGCCTCCCGGATGTATGACGGCTTTGATTCCGGCTTTGTCGGCTATCTCCACGCAGTCAGGGAAGGGGAAGAAGGCATCGGAGGCCATGACTGCTCCTTCGAGTGAGAATCCGAAATTGTGGGCCTTCTCGATGGCCTGTTTCAGGGCGTCTACTCTGGATGTCTGGCCTATGCCGCTGGCGATGAGCTTTTTGTCCTTGGCCAGTACGATGGCGTTGGACTTGGAGTGCTTCACTATGATGTTTGCGAAGAGCATGTCTTCTATCTGCTTCTGCGTAGGCTGGGCTGTCGTTACTGGATTCAGGTCCGCCGGGCTTTCCCTGAAAGAGTCCCTGTCCTGCACGAGTATGCCTGAGAACATGGAGCGGAACTTGACGGCTGACGGTCTGGCCTTGGCCGTGCGCAGGATGATGCGGTTCTTCTTGCCTTCGAGTATACGCAGGGCCTCCGGCTCATAGTCAGGAGCAACCACCACCTCAAAGAATATCTTGTGCATCTCCTCCGCCGTGGCTGCATCCACGGTGCGGTTGGCGGCTATGATGCCTCCGAATGCGGATACGGGATCAGCGGCCAGGGCTGACTCCCATGCCTCTTTCAAGGTGGCTCCGACGGCGCAGCCGCATGCATTGTTGTGCTTGATTACGGCCACGGCGGTTTCCTCGAAATCGGAAATCAGTTCGACTGCTGCTTCTATGTCCAGCATATTGTTGTAGGATATTTCCTTGCCGTGCAGCTGCTCGGGGAGAGTGTCTGCGCCTCCGAAATAGAGGGCTTTCTGGTGAGGGTTCTCTCCGTAGCGGAGATGTGTGGCGCATGTCTCGCTGGCAGTGAAGGCGGGAATATTTTCTTTCCTGTTGAAATACTGGAATATGTGAGTGTCGTAGTTGGAGCTTTTGAGAAATGCCTTGGCGGCGAAGGTCCTTCTGTCTTCGATAGACGAGTGCCCTTTTTTCTCTTTGAGCAGTTCCAGCAGGTCTGAATAGGATTCCTTGCCGGCGACGATGATTACGTCGTGGTAGTTCTTGGCGGCGGCTCTGATGAGCGATATGCCTCCTATGTCGATTTTCTCGATGATGTCACTTTCAGGGGCGTCTTTCGCAACGTACTCCTCGAAAGGATAGAGGTCGACGATCACAAGGTCGATGCCGGGGATGTCGTATTTCTCCCTTTCGGAGAGGTCGGACGCCTCGTCTCTGCGGTAGAGAATACCTCCCATTACTTTCGGATGGAGGGTCTTCACGCGGCCTCCGAAGATGGAGGGGTATCCTGTGATGTCCTCGACTGCGGTAACAGGAATGTTATGGGATGTGAGATACTGCTGGGTGCCACCTGTGGAAAGTATCTCCACGCCTAGGCTAACCAGTTCATTTGCAATGTCTAAGATGAGGCTCTTGTCGTACACTGAAATCAGTGCTTTCTGAATCTTTCTGTCGTTGTTCATGCAGAGGCGAAAACTTTTTTGTTATGAATCCGTAGAATGAATTGAGCACAAATTTAGTAATAAATAATTTATATTTTGCTACATT
>DXAW01000069.1 GCA_019116865.1 Candidatus Coprenecus stercoravium
ACAGCCTTCGTCAAAACAGCAGAAAATACGGTATATATTTCCTGCATACCTGACTCTTATCTCGTACAGACCTGGGACATTGATGATTTTCCTTAGATACACCGCAGGGATGATTTCCGAGTACTTCACCAACTCTATCACCTGATCTATTTTTCCCTCACAGCATCTGTCTGCGCCACATAAAACTCTTTGTAATAAGACCTGAACACTTTTACTCTCCTTACAACTTCCATCTTACTCCATTTTGCAAAGTTAATCAATCAGTTTACAAAATCAAACTTTTCGCAAAGCTACATTCTGCATCTTCCTGAAAAACTGAAACGTCAAAAACGTGCGGGAAAATTTACGTTTTTGACGTTTTGCATCAGGGAAATACTCCTCTGCATCTGTTATCGCATTCTTCACATAAATACCTGTAACCCAACACAGTATACCAAGAGCAACAAAACAGATAGGGCCGTATGTAGGCGGATTCCGGGCAAAAAGCGCTGTATCTGTTATGAGGCTGCGACAGTAAGTAGATGAATATGTGTGCTTTATGACAATGGTCAGATTACAGATTGCGACGATGCATGTTCATTATGACGGCGGCAGGATTGGAGACTACGGGATGTGCCGGAAACTTTCAGCGTGATGGATGCTTGAAATGCACAGAGGACAGGGTGATTATTTTGTCCCATCGCAGCATACTGCTTAAACGGAAAAGCGGCTCAAATTCCCGGTGGAGTAGAAGAAAAAGGGATGCGGCTGAAGGGAGAGGAAATGAAAAAGGGCGGCCGAGAAGGGTCGCCCTATGGTTATGAGGTACGGGGTGTGACGGGCAGCCGGGGAAGGCCGCACGCAGCCGATCTATCAGTTGGCATCCTTGACGCAGCGGACGTAACCTACCTCATTACGGTTATTCTGAAGCATGAATACTCCGGAGCTGTAAATCCACATAAAACCTTCCCTCAATGTGTTATAGTAAGGAGACAATCCATTCATTGAGAACGATGTCTGACACATATAATAATCCTGCCATTCAGCCACCTGAGGATCCGAATACTGTTCCCATCCTCTAAAAGCGACATAGTGCCATGAATACGCATCATCATCCCTATATACGGGCCACTGATCCTTTGAGAGTCTGGAGCTCATGATAAGCAGCTCACGTTGATTGGGAACTCTGTAATCGGGAGGACACGGATTGTTTGGGGACTGGTACTGCTGCCAGAAACCTTGATTACTCCAGGTAGAACCGGCCTTATTATTTACTAAAACACCACGTTCTCCATTATAAAAAGTCACGACTCTGTCATACGGATCATTCGCTCCATAGATATCTTTATCAACGATAAATTTTTTATAAGGGCGGTTGTTGGCACTCTTCTCATTTCCTCCCGGCAGAGGCTGGCCGTTGTCATAGGCGGTACGCAGGGACTTGGGATTCATGCTGGACAGGTCCAGGGTATAGGTACCGTCTCCATTGTCCGTCACCTGCACCAGGTCTTCAGGCTCCTGGTCAGGGTCATCAAGAGGAATACCCAGATTGCGGACACATCTGTACGCATAGTATTGACCGTTTATATCTCTTGCGGAGGATGAACTGTAGTTGCCACGGCTGGCTCCCTCCTCTGCCCACAGGACATTGGGATTGTTGCTCTGATTGGGATCCGGACTGCTGGAGGTATAATGCCAATAAACTTTGCCTGTCGGAGGCATGTCGCCGTTAGCCGGGTCATATGGATATAGGCGTGAAGTCTCGTCGAGGGCCCACTCTCCGAGGAAGATGTCGGTGAGCTGGTCTATGGCGGCCAGATACCAGCGGACCTCTTCCGCATCCACTGTACCATCACCATCCAGATCGCGGTTACGGAGCAGGCAAGCATAGGCGGCGTTGTTGTATCCGGGATTAAGGCCGTAACGCTCAGATGTTTTTATGACATCCTCCCATCTCTTGCCTACCATCCAGCTGATACTGTTAGCACGACCGTTACTGTTGTAATCGGGATTGCCTGCCGCAGCGCTGACATCTCCGACAAGCAGACGTCCATTGTATCCATTATCCTCACCTTCCATCACGGACTCCAGTCCCCAGGCAGTCTGCAGCTGCGTGTTGGATGCGTCAAAAACAGTACGGATGGATTTCTGGACAAAGGAATAGACAGATGTCACCAAGGAAGAACTGCCGTCCGGGCTGTAATAATCTCCGCCGGTCAGGCCTTCGTCGGGAACTATGATGTGCATCATGCGGTCCTCACGGTCCACACACTGATGCCACAACTGCGGCTGAGGATTTTGCTGTATTTGATCATTGATCGGGTCATAGTAATAAAGATTCTCATCCACGAAAGCCGTGATGCATATATGACCATCATTAGTTCCGTCTGCCACTAAAGAACTCATGTCTGCGTCCTGAGCTTTGACCAGCTTGAGATAGGCTATGAGCTGGTCTATGTCCATGAGGCCAGGTGCCTGACTAATGTCTGCCGACCTCGGATGCCATTCAGGTTTATATTGATTGTCTCCGGGATACTTTGCATACTGATCGTGACGTATATCGTATTTTTTGTTAATAGCAAACTTTATCCATCTGAAATCCTCCACATCTTTATATGTCTCGTCACCCACATCATGCACCCCCGTAGTAAACGGAGTCTTCACGCTCCATGTCATCTCATCAGTCACATCGGAGGGACGTATCTCCAGCAGGCAGCGGTCATAGTGGGAGTCCAGATAGTATATCTGGTTGTTACTGTAGACCACATCTCCCTCATAACCCGGTCTCTCCTCCTCTCTATCCGTGACCTCGACGATAAGATTGTCCGCTCCCGTCACAGTGATGTTGTAGGTATACTTACCGTTACGCTTCGTGTCATAGTCATTGGGATTGCCTGAGCAATACCCCAGATGAACGATATACCTGGCATCCGTATTGACCACAGTCCCGTCGCCCATAGTATAGGACAGATAACCGGTAAGAAGCAGGTAGGTAGAATTGGGGTCCGCGTATGTGAAATCACCGTTGGCATAGTCCTGACCGGGCTTAGGATTCTGCACCGGTTTTTGATCGCTTTCCTCCCTCAAGGCATAACCGTCATCACCCGTCTCGGTTATCTCCCGGCGGAAACGCTTGCGGTTTTCGGGCATGTAGAATACGAAACTGCCTCCGGTATAATACTTAGTGTTGTCCACCTCCTTGTCAGTCATCTGTTCGAAAGGCCTCTCCTGACTGTCAAAGTACTCTGCATCCGAGCCGGAGTAATCCCAGTGGCTGCCATCCCGCCACGGTCCTTCTTCGGTCTTGTCGTTAGCCTCGTCATAAGGCAGCAGATAGGTCTGGGCCGGCACCCTCATCACCCTCCAGGTCTTGGGCTCGAATGAAAAATTGCTCCATGTGCCATCACCTTCTCGGGAAGTCACATTGACCACCACTTTCGCATCCACCCTGGTCAACTGTATGGAGCAGCCCAATTCAGTTGTACCTCCTTCAGTTCCGGCAATATCTATGGATTTGTCTCCACTGTCATCTACAGCGTAACCGGTCATCATGAAGAGGGCGTTGCGCTCTACGGAGTGGTTGGGCATGTACATGACAAATGACTCCAACTCATCGAGGGTGGTTATCTTATCCATATCATCCTTAGTCACCTCGAAGGCAGTTCCGGTACCGGGAGCCGTGAGATTGGCAATGCCCACTATGGTAGCACTCTGGACTGAAGGAACGGAAAATCTGACGGATCCGGTGGTAAGATTGCCCGTACCGTCGCCAGGGTGATAGTTTTCTATACCGGACTCGTCTTGCTGCGTCCGGGAGAAGAAAGCCAGAGTGCTGTCGCTATCAGCATTGACTGTCGTCCGTACCCGGTTGCCTCCGGCATCGAAGACGAACACATAAATATTATCTACCGCATTCTCATACTCCGGCTCCTGTTCAGCTCTTGTCAGAGGAATCTCCCCGGCCACTTCATAGCCTAAGACCACATTGACGGGCACACCTTCCTTGAAAGGAGCTGTGAGCCGCTCGTCAAAAGTACATCCGCCGAGGAAGACCATGCCTGCGGCCAGCATTGCTGTATATCGGATAATCTTGCGCATAACTTTCGTCTTCTATTTAAATGATGGAACATCAACATCATATGGATCCCAAGGCTTGACGGTGAAATCCAGTACAATACCGACAGTAGTGGTAATCTGTGCCCGAAGATTGATCTGCGTGTTACGCACGAAGGAGTTGGTATTGGGAGCAAAAAGTACCTGACCGTAGTCAACTTCAGTCGTCTCCAGACCTAAAGTAAAAGGACTGTAGCTGGTAGAAACATCGGAAGGAAATGTAGGATAGAAATACAGGGCCAGAGTCTCGGTACGGCCGCCAGGCTGTATCTCTTCAATATCGGGATAGTAGTACTCCTTTCCGTCATAGAGAGCACTATCAGGAACATCCAGAGTAGTCTCGCGGAACATATAGTAACGGTCTGCGAAAAACTCTCCGAAAGACACTTTCTCCAAAGTAACAGAAGACTTTGTCTTATTCTCAACGACCAGGGCCAGCTTAACCACCGAGCGGAAGAGTTCGATCTTAATATTCTGGTCTCCGGTGATATTCACAGTGGTATATCCAGACATAGGCAGTCCGTTATCCACTATATGACGCCCTGTACAGGGAAAATACTGACGGTTCTCATCTTTGAACAGGAGCTTGCGGCGACCGGCATTCTCCGGGCCGTCGATAAGGTTGTCCAGGATAGTCTTGTCATCGTATGTCATGCCTATACTCTCCTCATTGGCTATGGCATAGAATGACATCTGGCCGAGAGGGAGATCGGGGATGGTGGTCTGATAACTGGAAACATTTTCGAATCCTTCCACTTTCTGATTGTACAGGATATCCCTATCCTCCTGATCCGGCGTACCGGAGATCACTATGAGTCTTAGAGTCTTGATCCCTTCATACTGTGAAGCATCGACATAAGCCTTGGTCCACGGGCCGTCCTCGACATCCAGAGAGCCGGAAAGCCCTATGCTCAGGCTTACGGTTCCGGTCTGCACTTCGGATACCTGCTTCTGACACGAGATAAGCAAGGCAGCCGACAGACAGACAAGGATACATGATATAATATGTACTGCCGTCTTTTTCATATACTAGAATATTACAGTATAATTTCTTTCATCCCACTGCACCATATCTACAGAAAGTGTTACATCCGCACCGCCGAGGGTGAGGGTGTAGCGGTAGTGGCGGCCGGGCTGCCAGGCGGGGTCGGCCGGAAGGGTCAACGATTTGGTCTCAGAGGCTCCTGCACCGGCGCCGTCAGCACCGATTGTGTAGGTAACTTCCACCTGTGCGGTTCCGGGAGTCTGGGGTATCAGGAGCAGGTCGGAAAGCACACCGACAGACATGCCGTCCGATGGCAGCGGGTCGGCGACTCCGGTCAGATCGGCCGTGAAGTTGCCCGCCGGAACATTTGACAAAGCACCGACTTTGGTAAGAAGGCTCCATGTATCCGTTCCACTTGCAGCCGTATTGTACTCTCCGAGAACGCTCATTCCTTCAAAAGTAAGGGAGCCGAGCGAGACATTATCGCCGGCGGCCTTGACAGCGATGCTGACGCGGGAAAGCAGATGCTCGAAATTGAACTTCACCGGACTGACATCGGGTGATGACATAGTATAATTACGTGTATAGCCGGCAACCATCAGGTCATTGGAAGCCGTAGGGCCGTAGTAATAATCAATACTCAGCCCATCAAGGTCCGTCTGCTCATCGTCATCTTTCGGAGCACTGAATGTTACTGCAAGAGCATCTTTGTCCTTTACGATATCTGTGACGGCCAATGTAGAGGGATGAGGATAGAAGGCATCGAAACGCCACTTCCCTTCCTGCCAAAGCTGGAGATCATCGTACATCCAGAGGTCTCCGCTACGGTAGACTTGGACATTATTCATAGGAGTACTCTGCAAAATTCCACCATCATAATATGCGGCCCAGACGGCGAACTCATCCATATCTGCGGAGGACTCGACGGGAGCCTTTGTCTCGACTGATGTAGTAAAACCGATATACTGCTCTGCCTGGCCTTTGTTGTCAATGCTGACTTTAGTACACGATGAGGCGAATGCCAGCAGGGACAAAGCGGCAGCTGCATTCAATGCGTATATAAGAGAGATTCGTTTCATCGCGTCTTCGTTTTAATTGGGGACCGGGAGGGGACATTCAACCCCGCCCGGCCGGTTGTTATATGTTAAGTAACTCACTTGCCTACTGAGCATCCTCAAGGGGAATCTCAGGATCAGGATTGCCTGCATTGGGATTGGTAAAATCTTCCCAGGTAGTAACTACAGGAGCAGCGAACTCAATCACCTCCAAGTCAGTGCCGGTAATGGTGGCTACATAGTTGTAACGGTAGCCGGGCTGCCATGTATAAGTAGCGATAGTAGATTTCAGATCATTTGTAATCTGGGTTCCATCTGTCTTGGTCACTGTCGCTGTGAAAGCAATCTCAAGATTAACACCGTCGGTCACAGGTATAACAACGAACTCATCGGACTCACCGGCTGTCTCCTGTGTACTGGTAAAGTCAGCGCTTGTAAAATCGGTATTTGCTGAAGTCGCACCCCATTTGATACCTTCTGCGTTCAATGTCATGGTAGCGGTATTGGGCACTTGCTTAACAGTGAAACCGGTAATCTGAATGTCGTTGTCTCCTACTCCGTTGTTCAAGGTGAACTTGATCATTGCGAGAGCATGGTCGAAAGTAAATGCGACAGGTTCATTCGTTGTCTCCAGATCCGTATCTGAGATAGAGACTACAAGGTCCCTCTTGTCATCGTTTTTCACTGTGTAGTCAGCTATCTGAAGCTCGTCACTGGCAAATGTCACACCTGTCAGGACACCGTCAGTAGCCGCATTATATCCGCCATTGGAGTATGCCGCAAAGGCATATCCGGCATTCTGCTTCCACTGCTTGAGATCATCGTAAACATACACACCGTTTTTCAAATACACTTTCTCATTGCTGAAGAAATTTGCGTTGTCAGTTGTGTAGGCGAGAACATAGAAGTTGTCAAACTGATCTGTAGCGACCTGGTTGACAGTAGCCTTTGTGGGGTTGCCGACGAAGGCGTTGTCAAATCTGATGCTAGCAGAGTCTGACGTCTCCACGACTTCAGTCTTAGCACAGCCGGCGAGAACCACGACACCGGCCAGTGCTGCCAAAAGTACCTTTTTCATAAATCTTTTAATTTAAGCGTTAATAATTTAGTTTTAGTATTGTATTTTCCCTATAATCACAGCGGAAGCTCTATATCCTCGTATTCGCCCCAGCCGTCTACACCCACATCGAATCCTCCTCCCGGGGTGGCGAAATCTCCATCGTTAATCTCCAGACCGCTCACTACTATCACTCCTCCTCTGGGCTGGTCCGCCATCTGCCCGGATATATCGAACTCGAATGTCTTGATACTGCCATCCGGCAGCTTGACCTCCAGATTGAGCCCGAATATGCCGGTCACCCCGCCCGGAGCTTTAGCCGGATAATATTTGTCAGGGTAGTCCGGCACTCCGAACGTACTCACCTGAGCCACTATCCTGCTGCCTGCCGTATCTATCGTCGATTCATCAAAAAGCACGGTGGCCTTTTCTGAGCCGGTACGCCCGTCCTGCAGGTACACCGACTGCGCCATACCGGCTATGGCTCCGCGCGCCAGCCGGACATGCTCGATACCCTTTGAGAACTCATAGACAATCACGTACTTATAAACCAAGGGCTTTAGTGTCACAGACAGATTCACCGGAGCCGCATCGGGAGAATATTCCACTACCAACTCATCCACCCATGCCCCGAAAAGCATATCCGGAGAGTTGACCGTACTCTCATCCCCATGCCGCTCGATATACGTGGAGCGGGTGCGGGTACGGGTAGTTGCGGAAGCCTCCGCATAGGAGTCCATGGACGAGAACACTATATACTCGGTGTTATCGTTGTAGAAC
>DXAW01000070.1 GCA_019116865.1 Candidatus Coprenecus stercoravium
TAGGTGTCAATTTTGTACTGCCTGTCCTGAAGGACAAGCCGTCAGCGTCAAAAAACTGATAGACCATGTCATCCATGAAAAATATCATCTGCGCACTGGTGTCAGCGGCATTTTTGTTTGCGGTCTCAGGCTGTATAAAGAATGATATACCCTATCCCAAGAGATTAGGAACGATAACGGCTTTTGAGGTGCAGGGACAGCTGTCTCCGGCAGTGATAGATTCCTCTGCTTTTACTGTGACGGTGGATATGGCGGATTCGGTGAATATGAGCCATGTCCGCCTGCTGCGTTTTGAGACATCACCCAATACCACTGTCTCTCCAGCTGCTGACAGCGCATTTATTGACCTCTCGGAACCGTTGGAATATGAGCTTACAACGTGGCCCGGTCAGACTTACCGCTGGACTGTGACAGCGACGCAGACAATAGAAAGATATATCAGAGTCCGGAACCAGATAGGTGAGGCTTTGATCAATGCCGATGAGCACGAGGCTGTAGTGTATGTTACGCTGGATACTCCGCTGGATGCGGTTGAGATAACGGATATGAAGCTGGG
This sequence comes from Candidatus Coprenecus stercoravium, assembly GCA_019116865.1. GTDB lineage: Bacteria > Bacteroidota > Bacteroidia > Bacteroidales > UBA932 > Coprenecus > Coprenecus stercoravium. The sequence continues at coordinate 557 of DXAW01000070.1, forward strand.
TCCGTCCAATTCTGTCATAACACCTGATCCTGCTTCGGTACATGATTTTACTGTTCCGCAGGTCTTTACGGTATCATACAGGGATGTCGTGGAGGAGTGGACCATGGCTGTCATACCCCGTGAGGTGACGCTTACAACCGAGCCGGCCGATGCCTGGGCCTGTTCCGCATATCTGTACGGAATGGTACCGGATGGGGCTGAGGCTTCCGGCTTCAGATACAGGAAGGCTTCGGAAACAGAGTGGACGGAAGTGCAGGGTGTGGATGTGGACGGTATGCGCGTAAGTGCCGTTCTTACGGGTCTGGAACCGGAAACGGAGTATGTCTACAGGATATATTCCGGGGAGATGGAGGGCAGTGAGAAGGAGTTTGTCACCGAGGCAGCCGCGCAGATGCCCAATATGGGCTTTGACGAGTGGATAAAGGACGGCAAGAGCTGGTTCGCCAATCCTGACCTGGATGCCGGTTATTGGTGGGATTCAGGAAATATCGGAGCTAATATTATCGGTGAGGCCAATCCGACTTCTCCTGAGGAGAGTTTTCTGGCAGTGCCGGGAACAGACAAAAGGGCTGCAAGACTAGAGACAGTTAAAGTTGTGATAGCCATGGCGGGCGGTAATGTGTTCTCAGGGCATTTCGGAAGCGTGCAGGGACTTGGTGCCGAGGTGTTCTTCGGACGTCCGTTCGAGACCAGGCCGCTGAGACTTACCGGATGGTACAGTTATGAGCCTGTTCCAATAGACAATGTCAATCCTCCGTCCGGGGTGGCGCTTCCTTTTGACCGGAATACTGTAAAAGGGAAGATGGACCGCTGTCATATCTTTGTATATGTGACCGCATGGGACGGGCCTTATCGGGTCAATACCAATGAGCATGTCTATCTCGATGTCAATGATCCGGACGTGATAGGTTATGGCGAGCTGATAGACAGTGTCGGAACTGGCGGTCAGTACAGGCAGTTCTCGATAGACATCAAGTACCGCGACCACCGTAAGCCGACTTATTGTGCGGTAGTAGCTGTGGCCAGCCAGTATGCGGATTTCTTCACTGGCGGTATAGGCAGCCTGATGTATGCGGATGAGTTTGCCTTCGAATATGACGGAACCCCGGTATGGGAGGAGAACACGGAGGAGTAGGGGGCACTATAACCCTGTCGGAGGCATCGCGTTTCGGGAGCAGTACGGCATTTTCGCTGATGCTCAAGCCGGTAGGCTCACGGTGTAACCTGCGTTGTTCTTATTGTTACTATCTGGACAAATCTTGTATTTACGGTGGGCGGGAGCCCTTGATGAGCCTTGCGCTGCTGGAGAGATGTATCCGTGATTTCTGCGAATCCTGTGATCTTCCGGAACTTACAATCGAATGGCATGGGGGTGAGCCTCTGCTGGCGGGCATGGATTTTTTCCGTAGCGCCCTTGCATTTGAAAGAAAATATTCCCGTGGCCGTCCGGTACACAATACGCTCCAGACCAATGGTACGCTGCTCAATGCAGAGTGGGCCTCATTTTTCCATGACAATAATTTTCTTATCGGCCTTTCCCTGGACGGACCGGAGGACGTCCACGACCGTTTCCGGCATACTGTCTCCGGCGGAGGAACCTTCCGCTCCGTGATGCATGGCCTGGAGGCATTGCACCGCGGCAGGGTGGAGTTCAATACCCTGACGACCATCAGCAAGGCAGGGGAGGACCGTGGGGCGGACGTCTATCGCTTTCTGAAGTCGGCAGGTTCCCGCTATATGCAGTTTATGCCGGTTTACGAGTATCTTTCCGCCGGCCATATCGCCCCTTCCTCAGACATGGAAGCCGTCATTGCTCCGTGGTCTGTAGAACCGGAGGCTTTCGGCCGCTATCTGTGCGATGTTTTCGATGAATGGGTGAAGGAGAATGTAGGACGGTATTTTGTCCTGACCTTTGATGCGGCCCTTTCTTCCTGGTGCGGGGTGCAGCCGGGTATCTGTACTTTCTGCGAGAGCTGCGGTGGCAATCTGACAGTAGAGCACAACGGGGACATCTATCCCTGCGACCATTTCGTGTACCCTCAGTGGAGGTTGGGAAATATCCAGGATATATCCCTGAGAGAGGCCTCCACTTCTCAGCGGCTTGCAGCCTTCGGAACGGCCAAGCGCAACCTGCTGCCGGAGACATGTCTTAGGTGCCCCTGGCGTCATGCCTGCAACGGAGGCTGTCCCAAGCACAGACCGCCGCACGATGTCAGTGCCCTCTGCTCCGGCTATACCGCCTTTTATTCTCACGTAGCCCCGTGTATGGAAAAAATGCGATCTTTGCTTTTATCCGGCAGAGCGCCTTCGGAAATATGTCTGTCTGAAAATCGTAACAGCTTGTAAAACATATTGCGCAGTTAGGAAAAATTGAGTATTTTTGTACGATGTTTCAAATTGGGAATATTCAATAGAAAAACTAACTATATGACTGATTTTCAGAAATCAATTATTGAGGGTATTCCGGATGTGCTTCCGGCTCCCAAACCGTTTGACCCGACGGTCAATCATGCTCCCCATAGAAAAC
>DXAW01000071.1 GCA_019116865.1 Candidatus Coprenecus stercoravium
GGGGAGAATCCTGTAGGGAAGCAGTTCGGTGATGCGGCTCAGTTGGGCGGCTCCTGGAGGGTAAGCGGGGTGATAGAACCGGTCAAGATAATCAAGGATCAGGAATACAGGAGTTTCGTGATGTTTGCAAACGCTGATATTACGAAAGATCAGAACGAGATAGAGCCGGTATGGTGCTTCCGTCTCAGGCCTGGGGTGGACGAGGATGCGTTTATCGCCGATGCTTCCAGAACATGGAAAGAACAGATGCGGTACGGTAATTACAGAGTCGGTTCGATTCTCAGTCTGGACGATACCCTAAGGAGGGAGACCGTGGATAATTTCACATGGCAGGCCCTGTTCATCTTCCTGCTGATCTGTATGCTTATCGGCGTGGCCTCCTTCGCATGGCTGCGCACCCGTGAGAGACGCGGCGAGATAGGGGTGCGTAGGGCTATGGGCGGCACAGCCGGGTCTGTGATGCTTACATTGCTGTGTGAGGTGTGGAGTCTCTATGCCGTTTCGCTGCTTACGGGCCTGCTTCTGGTGATCAATACCATCGTCATAGGCAAGATAGACTTCTGTTCTTCCGGCATGTACATAGGGTTTGTGTCCCAGCCGATAGTGGACAGCCTGCCTCTGATATTCGAGCCGGTGCCGCATTTTCTCGTAGTGGCCGGTATTGCAGCACTCATCCTGTTGGCAGCAGTGACCCTCTCGACCATTGTCCCTGTCGCCGGAGCCCTGAAGGAGTCGCCGGCCGATGTATTGAAGGACGAATAAATTTTAACTTTTTGAAAATATTTAAAAACAGATAAAAATTTAAAATTATGATCAAGCTTATCGAAATTTCCAAAATCTACAGAACCTCCGAGATCGAGACCATGGCTCTCGACAACATCAACCTCGAAGTGCGCGAAGGAGAATTTGTAAGTATCATGGGCCCCTCCGGCTGCGGCAAGTCCACCCTGCTCAACATCGCAGGACTGCTCGACGAGCCTACTTCCGGTACCGTGGAACTGCATGGCAAGCTCGTCTCGGGTCTCAATGCCCGGGAGGCCGCCCGTTTCCGCAACACCGAGCTCGGATTTGTCTTCCAGAGCTTCCACCTTATCCCTTCGCTCAATGTTCTGGACAATGTGCAGATGCCCTTGCTGTACCGCAGGATGGGTGCGACCGAGCGCAAGGAAAGGGCTTTGAAGATGATTGATGCCGTAGGACTGAATCACCGTATCCGGCATTTCCCCTCGCAGCTTTCCGGCGGTCAGTGTCAGAGGGTGGCCATCGCCCGCGCCCTGGTAGGCGACCCCTCCATCATCCTGGCGGACGAGCCCACCGGTAACCTGGACTCCAAGATGGGTGCCGAGGTCATGGAGCTCCTGCACGAGGTCAACAAGCAGCGCGGCAAGACCATCCTGATGGTGACCCACAACGAGTCCCAGGCCAAGCAGACCGACCGCATCATCCGCATGCTCGACGGCCGCATCATCGGTTAAAGGAGAAAAAAGATGAAACTACCCGTGTACCTCCGCCAGAGCTGGCAGATAATGCTCAAGGACCGGCAGTACAGCCTGATCTACATCGTCGGTGTGGCACTGTCGATGGCACTTGTCTCGTCTGTGCTGATATTTATGGTGATGATGCTGGGGAATGTCTACCCTGAGAATCACCGTGGACGGACTATGCTGCTTACGGGCGTGCATTACAATGACGCAGACGGCAAGTATTTCGGTTCTACGAGTGTGCCGGATGTCCTGGTGTGCCTTATCCGGGAGACGGAGCCGGAGGGCCTGGAGGCTATGTCGGTAATCCGGCCTCCGTCCATCTGTGCGGACGTTCTGGTCTCATCCGGGGAGAGGGCGGCCTTCTATGCCAATGTGAGGTATGTGGACGGTGGATTCTGGGATGTTTTCGATTTCGATTTTCTGTCGGGAAGACCTTTCGGTCAGGATATACGGGACGGTCAGGGAGAGGAGACCGGTCCGGCAGCGGTCGTCTCCGCTACTATGGCGCAGAGGTGTTTCGGAGATGAGTATGCCGTGGGCCGTATGCTTACGGTAAACGGCCGTGCGGTGACTGTCTGCGGAGTAGTCCGGGACGTGTCGCTCGCAGCCGGTATTGCCGATGCGGAGATATGGCTGACGAGGGATATGGAGGAGCGCAGGCGTACTTTGCCGGATTGGGCCACTATGCCGGAAGGCGGGAACTATATAATCTTCCTGGCACAGAGCCGCAGGCATTTCTCCGATATCCGGGAGGCGGTGGAAGAAGCTGTCGGCAGCTACAATGCCGTGCAGCCGGAGGACAGTGAGTTCAGTATGTCGTATGAGACAGAACCCTTGTCTTTCAGGGTGTCATGGCTTGGCGGAGTTCCGGGGCTTGTCCTGTCCCTGGTGATCGGAACCATTGTCGTGATACTGCTGATACCGGCAGTCAATCTGTGCGGGATGGTCTCTTCCAGCCTGCAGGAGAGGCTGACGGAGTTCGGGGCGAGGAAGTCCTACGGGGCACCGTTCCGGGCGATGTTCTCACAGATATTTGCGGAGAACCTGATGCTGACGCTTATAGGGGGTGCCCTGGGCTTCGGCCTGTCCATAGGAGTGCTGAATATGCTCTCGGGCTATTTCCTGGAGGTTACTGCAGGATTGGGAGATTTTTCCAATGATGCGGACCTGCTCTTTCCGACAGAGTCATTTTTCCGTCCGGGTCTTTTCCTGATGGGGTTTGCGGCGGTGGCCTTGCTGACTGTTTTCGCTTCGGTGCAGCCGGTGATGAAGGTGCTGCGCAAGGGGGCGGTGGAACTGCTCAGGGACAATTCCTATTACAGGACACGTCGTGTCCGGAATGCCTGGCTGGTGGCTGAGGCTGCTTTGGTATTCATCATCGGCTGGCTGCTTGCCGACCCGATGCTGCTCAACGGGGTGCGCCGTCACGCCGTACCTGCCGGCTGGGATCCTGAGCGGATAGTCTGTGTTCCGGTCTCCTCTCTTTCCGCCTCGGCTGCGGCATACAGTCCGGAGGCCTCGGAGGACGGAGTACTGCTGGAGGATTTCCGAAGAATGGGCCGGGTGCTGGCTGCTTTGGACGGGGTGGAGTCGCTCACTCCTGCGTCGCTGTTCTTCCCCGGCAACAGCAGCGAGACGCGCATGACGGTCTATGCGGATACTGCTGTCAAAATACAGGTTGCCTGTTTCCTCAAGGAACTGGGCAGTGATTTCATGGATGTTTTCGGTTTCTGCGTGCTGGCGCCGGAGGGAGGCGTGCGCCCTGCCGATGAGGGAACTGGTACTGTGATTATTTCGGAGGATCTGGCTGAGGCTCTTTTCCCCGGCAGTGATCCGGTGGGACAGACATTGTACCTTGCCAACAACTCGTCTCCTGCTGCTCCGAGGACGGTGGCCGGGGTGATTCAGCGGCAGAAGGTCCGGACTATGACTGACAATCCCCGGCCTGTCGTCATTGTCAATATGGCCTCCTACCCGGTCGGTTACATCCGCTCAGGGCAGTGTTTCTGGGTGCTGCGGCTGTCGCAGGATACAGACATGCGCCAATTTATCGAGCAGATCAATTACGGGACGGCTTCCCGGACTTCATTCGGCAATCTTCGGGTAGGGCTATCCTATCCGGTAACGAAAGTAATGGACTCTTATGGTGGCAGGGAACTGGAGACTATACTGCTCTCGTACCTGTTGCTGAATCTGATACTCGGGGCGTTCTCGCACTATGCCCTGCAGACCCGCCGCAGGGCCGATGAGTTCGGTGTCCGCACGGCCATGGGCTCAACTCCGGGACGTCTGCGCCGCGATGTGGTGGCTGCGGGTCTCGGGCAGGCTGCGCTGTCGGTCGGTATCGGACTGTTTGCGGTGCTGAATATCATCCTCTTCCGAGGACGGGACGTAGTATTTATAGGTCAGGTCAATATGCCTGCGTTGCCCGAGAGTTCCCTGGCTCCCTGGCCGGTGCTGACTTCGCCTTTCCTGTCCGCGCTGATGGTGACATTGGTTGTGGCGGCGGTAATATTTGTTGTAAATGCCCTGGCGGTGCTCGTCTCCGTATGGAAAGTCTCCCGGACCCGCCCGTCAGAAATTTTAAGAGAAGAATGATTATGAAACTACCCGTATACTTCCGCCAGAGCTGGCAGATAATGCTCAAGGACCGGCAGTACAGCCTGATCTACATCATCGGTGTGGCGCTGTCGATGGCCGTGGTCACTGTGTTTCTGATGTTGGTGACTATGATGGTGGGCGGTGTATATCCGGAAAAGCACAGGGGCCGTATTCTGGTGCTGGACCGTGTTATTTATGAAAACCCTTCGGAGGATTACTTCAATGCTTCAATCGTACCGGCTGATCTGGCCCGGTTTATAAAGGAGTCGCAGCTTGACGGTACGGATGCAGTCTCTTTGGTGAAACGGCCCTCGGCTACAGTCCCGGTAATGGTCAGGGACAAGTCGGTTCTTTGTGCCGGTGCCCGGTATGTGGACGGGGACTTCTGGAAGGTATTTGATTTTGATTTCCTTGCGGGAAGACCTTTCAGCGTTGAGAATACAGCAGGACCGGAAGCGGTGATATCCTCAACCCTGGCTCAGAGATGTTTCGGGACGGATGAAGCTGTGGGGCGTGTGCTTACGGTGAGCGGCCAACCTGTGACGGTGCGCGGAGTAGTCCGGGATGTGTCGGTAATGGCCATGGAGACGGATGCCGAGATATGGCTGACAATGGATGCCGCGTATCCGAGGATGAGTGAGCAAATCCTGTTTTCGGCAGTAAGCCGCAGGCATATCCCTAAAGTACTGGATGCGGTCAAAGCGGCACTGGAGCAGTACAATAACCTGCAGGCCGATGAATCAATGCGTATTTTGCCGGATGATATGGTCCCGGAGTCCATTCAGAGGCGGCAGACCGGCAGTCTGGGACAATTCATATCGAACATATCATTAATCGTAGTAATCATCCTGCTCATACCGGCGGTCAATCTCTGCGGGATGGTATCGTCAAGTCTTCGTGAGAGGCTTTCTGAGTTCGGTGTCCGGAAGTCATACGGAGCCCCGTTCCGGGCCATGTTCTTTCAGATATTTTCCGAGAATATGCTGCTGACTCTCATCGGCGGCTTTCTGGGTTATCTTCTTTCATTCATGCTGTTTGACAGCATCTCATTTTATTTCACCGAGGCAGCTGTAGGGCTCGGTGCGGGTTCGGTAAGGAATGTGGATCTGATATATCCGGCGGAGCCGTTTTTCAGACCCGGAATATATCTGCTGATATTCGCAGCGGTGGTTCTGCTCAATACATTTGCTTCAGTGCAGCCTGTGATGAAAGTCCTGCGCAAAGGCTCAGTGAGTCTGCTCAGGGACAATGATGCGTCTGCCCCGTCCCGCCGTTGCAGAGGCCTGTGGCTTGTGATTGAGGCCTCGCTGGTGGTGGCTATCGGCTGGCTTGCCGGTAATCCGGTGCTGATGAATGCAATGCGCCGCTGTATTGTCCCCATGGGCTGGGAACCGGACCGGGTGGTGTCTCTGCCTGTGATTTCGCTGGCGGCTTCTGATGCTGCTTCCGCCTCCGGGGAGAGCCCGGATGAAAAACTGCAAGCCGATTTCAGGAGAATAGGGCAGAGCATAGCCTCTTTGGACGGAGTGGAGTCCATGACGCCTTCCACTCAGAATTTCCCCGGTAATATGCTATGCTCCAGTCTCCAGGTATTTAAGGATACACTGAAGAGGTTCAATGCGGCATGTTATACTGCCGGATATGGATCGGATTTTATGGACGTATTCGGAATAAAGACCGTAATTCCCGACGGGAATACATCCCGGACGGCTGGTTCTTTGGGAAGCATCGTCATATCGGAGGATCTGGCTGCGGAGTTCTTTCCTGAAGACAGTCCTGTCGGGAAGACACTGTATGTGGCAGACTGGGGCGGCGAGCCTGTCCGCAAGACAGTCACCGGGGTGATGGCCCGTCAGAAGCGCAATGCTGTCTACCTGCCGGAGCCTGCGATAATCCTCAGTATCCCGGAGTTTTCCTCTGAGGATATCCGCCAGAGCCGGTGCTGCTGGCATGTCCGTGTGTCTAAAGGTACTGATGTGAGGAAGTTTATAGAGGAACTTGATTCATATATGG
>DXAW01000007.1 GCA_019116865.1 Candidatus Coprenecus stercoravium
AAGCGATACAAAGCGAGTAACTGTATATAGGATAATCCATGCTGTCTCTACTCCTTATGATGCGGTTGGTGTATATGAAGTATGCCAGCCTGCGCATTGCCGCGCGGCAGTGAGGTCTGCGGAAGATGGAAATTTTCCGCTAAGTATTTGTAGATTAAAGGATTTGCAGTATCTTGACGCGCGAGCCCTGTGTGTGTGTGTGTGTGTGTGTGTGTGTGTTTACACGATTTTCCCGGATTTCCAAATATTTATTCAGAAATCCAAGGACTGCCGAGGGCTTCCCTGTGGGATATATGAAGTATGTGTACGCCATTGCATTACCTTGATACAAAGATACGAAAAATATGAATATGTGCTGCCCTATGCGTAAGCTGTCCGGTACCGGCTGTTTCTGATGGTGCCGGTATAGGCGGTCACGGTGATGATGGCCGCAGCAGTCTGGGAGAGAGGATGATTATTTTTGGAAGCGGCGGGGCGGTCATGGAAAAATCATCCTTGATTCACAGCGACTTACAAAATGCACTGCACATTTGGCCTGTTTCAAACCGGGTCAAATGTGCATCGATCTGAGGCAACACGCTGATATTCAGTGATATTTACATCGCCGCCGCACCGCCACTTCAAAATAATCCGCCACGAGCTGTCTCCACAACGGCAGCATTTTCCGCAATCCACTGCCGTTGCGAAAGGAAGGAGGATTTACGGATACTGCTTTGTGATGGAACGGAAAGGACTCCGGAAGGTATGCCGGAGTAGAGGAGTTAGCCGTCGATACCGCAGCAACTGGCGAAGGCTTGCAAGTGCTACGGCATGTGCGGGCATCTACCGATTACCTAATAGGCTGTGCCTTTGACACTTACCGAAACAGCTGATGGATTTCGCCTACTCAAAAGGCTCCGAAATCCACACATTCGAAGACGCAACTAACTGATTACACGGCACTTCTGCCAAAAACAAGATGCCCGTACTTACGGTTCATGGTGTCACCCACAGCACTGGGCCGAGTCAGCAGACAATTACCACCGTGACATTCAGGAACTACGGAATGACAATTAAATCAGATACGCATTTGCAGGCTATCTCCACAGCCAAGGAGGCTATGGTCACCGGCATCACCCTTAACTCGCTGTCAGTCTGTTTTTTCAGGCCACAGAGCAGCTACGCCAAAGCCATTGGATTGAAAATAAGCACCTTAGCAAACCCAGAAATGCTTTATGGTTGAATCTCCCGGCAATACAGGCCAGCCAGACTGACTTATTTTTTAGATTTTGCGACTATCGCAAGGCAGTCCTCAAGCGTGAGAGCGGTCGGGTCAGTACCCTTGGGGATTTTATAATTTGCTCCGGCATGCTTGATGTAAGGCCCGAAACGTCCGTTGAGAACTTCTATGTCCTCTTCTTCAAACTTCTTGATATTACGGTTCTTCTGCTGAGCATCATGCTCCTGTATCAGTTTCACCGCCACATCCAGGGACACCGTGTACGGATCCATTCCTTTCTTCAGCGAGACATATTTCCCGTCGTATTTGACATAAGGGCCGAATTTACCTTTGGAGCATATTACTTCCTTGCCGTCATACTCACCAAGTGTCCGAGGCAATGAGAAAAGTCTCAGCACCTCTTCCAAAGTCACCGACTCTATGAGCATTCCTTTCTCCAGACCGGTTATCCTCTTTTCCGGGTCGTCATCCTCTCCTATCTGGGCCACTGAGCCGTAGCGGCCCATTCTGGCGATTACCGGCTTTCCTGTCGCAGGGTCCGTTCCCAGTATCCTGCGGGACTTGACAGGAGCGCTTTCTTTGGTAGTCTCGACCACTTTTTCATGGAAAGGCTCATAAAAATCAGCCACAATCTTATTCCATACCAGTTTACCGGCCGCTATCTTGTCAAAATTGGCCTCCACCTTGGCCGTAAAGCCGTAATCCATGATAGACGGGAACGCTTTCTCCAGAAAATCAGTAACCACCACTCCTATGTCCTGAGGGCAGAGACGGCTTTTCTCAGACCCGGCCATCTCCTTTTTCTCCGACGTGGCAATATCCTCTCCTTTCAGGGTCATTACTGTCAGAAGCCTCTCCTCTCCCTTGCGGTCCTGTCTTATGATGTAGCCTCTCTGATGCAGTGTGGATATGGTAGGCGCATATGTAGACGGCCTGCCGATACCCAGCTCTTCCATTTTCTTGACCAGCGAAGCCTCCGAATATCTTGGAGGATGAGCAGTATATTTCTGAAGTGCGGTTATCGTATCCCTCAGCATGATGTCTCCGACTTCCACAGGCGGCAGCAGTCTCTCCTCTTCCTGAGCCGATTCATCATCCGTAGACTCAATATATAGTTTAAGGAAACCGTCAAACAGAACAGTCGAGCCCGTAACATCGAAACCGGCAGACAGACCGTCCGCTCCTATGACAATATCGGTCTTTTCCAGACGGGCGTCGGCCATCTGGGAAGCCACAGTCCGCTTCCATATCAGATGGTACAGTTTCTTCTCGGCCGCCGTTCCATCGATATCCGTATTGGCAATGTCGGTGGGACGTATGGCCTCGTGCGCCTCCTGCGCCCCCTTAATACCTGTCTTGTACTGACGGGCTTTGTGGTATTCCGCTCCGAGATTACCGGTAATCCATGTCTTGGCGGCTCCTATCGCCAGTTTGGAAAGGGTCGTAGAGTCCGTACGCATGTAGGTAATAAGTCCCGACTCATACAGGTGCTGCGCTATGGACATGGTCTGACTCACGGAAAATCCGCACTTACGGGCAGCCTCCTGCTGGAGGGAAGACGTCGTAAACGGCGGTGCCGGACACTTCGTCACTTCTTTTTTCTCCACTGACCTGACCGTAAAGACACAGCCTCTGCATGCGGATAGGAACGCCATGGCCTCCTCGGCGGTGTCGAAACGCCGGTCCAGAACTCCGGTCATCTTTCCGGAAGACTTCCTGCCTTTGAGATTCTCCGGCACGAATACGCCTTCCACCCTGTAATAAGCATTGGAACGGAATGCGCTGATCTCCCTCTCCCGCTCCACGACCAGGCGAAGAGCCACAGACTGAACCCTTCCGGCAGACAAGGAAGGCTTTATCTTCTTCCACAGTATAGGAGACAGCTCAAAGCCCACAAGGCGGTCGAGCACCCTGCGCGCCTGCTGGGCCATGACCAGATTCATGTCCACATCCCTGGGTTCCTTTATAGCATTGAGAATAGCGTCCTTGGTAATCTCATGGAAAACTATCCTGCGTGTCTTGGCCGGATCCAGATCCAGAGTCTCCTTCAGGTGCCATGCTATAGCCTCTCCCTCACGGTCCTCATCGGACGCAAGCCACACCGTAGATGCGGCGCCTGATGCCGCCTTCAGTTCCGAAACGACTTTTTTCTTGTCCGGCGACACCTCGTATCTCGGCTCAAAACCATGCTCCACATCTATTCCCAGATTCTTTTTGGACAGGTCCCGTATATGACCGAAACTGGACTTGACAGTATATTCTTTCCCCAATATTTTCTCTATAGTCTTAGCCTTCGCAGGCGACTCCACAATTACCAAATTCTCCATAGATACTGATGAATGAAGGTGCAAAGTAAAGGATAAAGTAAGATAAAATCCAAATTTTTTCTAACTTCGCATGATTTATTTTACTGAAATGAAAGAAAAGACCAAGAGAAGACTCATCACCGCAATATGGTGCGTAGTCTTCATCCCGATAGGAATACTGATACTTTTCATAGCCGGTGTAGGCATCTTTGCCGAGATACCCTCTTTCGAGGAACTGGAGAATCCCAAAACATATCTTGCGACCGAGCTGATATCCGAGGACGGCGAGATTATAGGCACATACCACATAGAGAACAGGACCCATGTCAGCTACGGAGAACTGTCCCCCTACATAGTGGAGGCCGCCGTAGCCACTGAGGACGTACGTTTCTACAATCACTGCGGCATTGACTTCCGGAGTCTCGTCCGTGTGGCCGTCAAATCCATCCTCCTGGGAGACACAGGTTCCGGAGGAGGAGGCAGCACCATCACCCAGCAGCTGGCCAAGACACTGTTCCCCAGGGAGGAGGCCACTGGCAAATTCCCGGGAGAGGCTGTTTTCAAACTTGTGGTAAGCAAATTCAAGGAATGGATAACCGCAGTCAAGCTGGAGAGGAACTACACCAAGGACGAGATCATGGCCATGTACATGAATGCCATATTCTTCGGCAGCAACTCCTACGGCATAAAGGCGGCGGCCAACACCTTTTTTAATAAAGAGCCCATAGATCTCAACATCCAGGAAAGCGCGACTCTCGTAGGCGCCGTCAACAAGCCAACGCGCTTCAACCCCGCACTCAACTACGACAAGTCCATCGTCAGGCGCAACCACGTGCTCAGCCAGATGCACAAATACGGATATCTGAGTGCGGCCGAAGCCGATTCCCTCATGTCACTGCCTATCGTCCTGGACTACCGCCAGCAAGACCACAACACTAGCAAAGCCCCGTATTTCAGGGACATGCTGCGCAAATACATGAGTGCCTCCGAGCCGGAAAGAGACAATTACTATTTCGAGGAGGACTATAACGCCGACATGGACTTGTGGGAAAACGACCCTCTGTACGGCTGGCTCAACAAGAACCTCAAGCCGGACGGCACGAAGTACAACATCGACAAGGACGGCCTCAAGATATACACCACTGTCAATTCCGTAATGCAGGGCTATGCAGAGGAAGCCGTAAGGGAGCATCTGTCGGGTAATCTCCAGCCGGCCTTCTTCGACGACCTCAGGGACAATCCGCACAAGCCGTTCGCCAAGGAAGTCCCCGCCGACATCAGGCGCACTGTCATGGAGCAGGCCCGCAAATGGAGTGACCGCTACAGGAACATGAGGAGCGCCGGCGCATCCGAAAAAGAAATTCTCAAGGCATTTTCCGAAAAAACGGACATGAGGGTATTTTCGTGGAACGCTGACGGATACATCGACACTGTCATGACTCCCGACGATTCCATCCGTTATTACAAATCCATACTCAGGGCCTCATTCATCGCGATGGAGCCAGGTACCGGACATGTCAAGGCCTACATCGGAGGCCCCGAGTACCGGTATTTCAAATACGACAACGCCCGCCAGGGAAAGCGTCAGGTAGGCTCGACCATCAAGCCGTTCCTGTACACTCTGGCAATGCAGGAGGGCTACTACCCCTGTGACAAGGTGCTCAACGTACCGCAGACCTTCGTACTGGCCGACACCACCTGGACCCCCAAGAGCGAGGACCGTCTGGAATACATAGGCAAGAACGTAACCCTCAAATGGGGACTGACCCGAAGCAGCAACAACATATCGGCATATCTGATGAGACAGTTCGGCCCAACGGCCATGGTGGAGATGTGCCGCAAACTGGGCATCACCTCTTATCTCGGCCCCTACCCGTCCCTCTGCCTCGGCCCCGCCGACATCACTTTGCTGGAGATGGTCAGCGCATACAACACCTATCCCAGCCGCGGCGTTCACGTATTCCCCATGTTCGTGACCCGCATAGAGGACAGCGAGGGCAATGTACTCGGCACTTTCAGCCCGCGCAAGCAGGAGGCCATAAGCGAAGCCACCGCATATCTGATGGTCAATCTGATGGAAGGTGTGGTCAACGAGGGCTCAGGAGCCAGAATCCGCTGGAGATACGGCATTGAAGGTCCTGTGGCTGGAAAGACCGGCACCACCAACGACAAGTCCGACGGATGGTTCATCGGCTACACTCCGTCCCTGACAGCCGGCGTATGGGTCGGCGCCGAGGACAGGCAGGTACATTTCGAGGAGATGTCCCTGGGCCAGGGAGCCAACACGGCCCTCCCGATATGGGGTCTGTTCATGCAGAAAGTCATGCGGAACGGAACTCTCGGAGTAACCCCCGATGACAGGTTTATCGCTCCTCCCGGAGTTCACTTCGACACAGACTGCGACGGAAGCGACAACGACACGGTCGAGGACAGCGGAGATGACGGGAATTCATATTTTGACATGTAAAATATATGCGGTACGGTAAGAATCAGAATATAGCCGTGGTATACGGCGGATATTCCTCCGAGCTGGAAATTTCTGTCCAGAGCGGAAAATCCGTTGCGGGATGGCTGCGCAATGCAGGCCGCAACGTGTACGAAGTGATGCTGTGCAAAGAAGGATGGTGGGTCGAGGGAGAAGACGGCCGGCACTGGCCCATAGACAGGAATGATTTTTCATGTACTATTGACGGACAGCGGATATTGTTCGACAATGTGTTTATCATAATTCACGGCGATCCTGGAGAAAATGGAAGGCTTCAGGCCTACTTCGAGCTAATAGGCATTCCGTTCACCGGCTGCGGCTCACTGTGCGCATCGATAGCATTCGACAAATACGCATGCAAGACATATCTCAGGGACTCAGGCACATGGCTGGCCGACGACATCATGCTGCGGTGCGGGGAGACGTGGGACGCAGAGGCTATTACGGCAAGGCTCGGCCTTCCGGTTTTCGTAAAGCCCTCCAACGGAGGCTCCAGTTTCGGAGTCACCAAAGTCAAGAATGTCAACGACATGCAAGCAGCAGTAGAAGCCGCGTTCCGTGAAGGTGACACACTCATAATAGAGAAAGCCCTCACTGGAAGAGAAATCGACTGCGGAGTCTATGCCGACAGCCAGGGCGTTCACGCATTGCCGCTTATCGAAATTGTACCGGGAGAAGGACACGAATTTTTCGATTACGATGCCAAATATATGGGAGCGAGCCGGGAGATATGCCCCGCCCCGATATCCGCACAGGATACAGCCGCCATACAGAAAGAAGCCGTCAGAATCTTCAAAAGACTGGGATGCACGGGCCTCGTCCGCATGGATTTTATACTCAGCCCGGACGGCAGACCCTACCTTTTGGAAATAAATCCCAACCCAGGCATGACAGCAGCGAGCCTCGTCCCTCAGATGGTAAGGCAGGCAGGCATGACCATGGAGGATTTCCTGACAGCTCTCATTGACGGCAGATAATCATGACCAGAAAAGAGTTCGTAACCAAAGCCACGGAAAGTCTGTCGGAAATCTATTCTCCCGGAGAAGCCAAGGCCATATCCGTCAGGATTCTATCGCATTTTCTGGGACTGTCCGACTACGAATATTCCGTAGAGCCCGACATACCGGTCCCGAAGCCTTATCTTGTCAAGCTCCAGAATGCCCTGACCGAGCTTTCCGACAACCGTCCGGTACAATATGTCCTGGGAGAAGAGACTTTCGCCGGACATACGTTTCATGTGAACGAGTCCGTCCTGATACCAAGACCGGAAACAGAGCAGCTGTGCCGGATAATCATCGACGAATGGCGCAAATCCGGGTATTCCGGGCTACGGATTATGGACGCCGGCACCGGCTCGGGATGCATCGCATACACACTGGCCGCAGCATTTCCCAAGGCCCAGGTCTGGGCATGCGACGTGGACGAAGCCGCACTTGATGTTGCGCGCGGACAAAAAGTATTCATTGACAGCGCCGGCAGACAACCCCTTCCCAATCCGCCTTCATTTTTCAGAGCCGACATACTGGAAGGGCCTTCCGATGAAGTGGAGGATCTCGACATACTGGTATCCAACCCGCCTTACGTCTGCGACAGCGAAAAAGACTTCATGGCGCCCAACGTTCTGGACTACGAGCCGGACAAGGCTCTCTTCGTTCCGGACAGCGACCCTCTCAGATTCTACAAAGCCCTGTCTGAATGGGCAGAGACCTCTGTCAAAACAGGAGGCAGATGCTATTTTGAGATAAATGAGGCCTTCGGTCCCCAGACCAAGGCCCTGTTCGAGAGCAAAGGCTTCAGCGAAGTGGAGATTCTGGAGGACTTCCACAACAAGCCCCGCTTCGTCACTTTCACAAAATGGTTTTAGCCCTGAGCAGGGTTTCCGCCAGAGCCATGTCCTCCGGAGTGGTCAGTTTTATATTGAAACGGTTCCCGGGGCAAAGATGAAGCGGCACTCCGGCTTTCTCGACGACGGAGGCATCGTCGGTAAACTCAGGTGAAAAAGCAGTCCTGTACGCATTCTTAAGCACCTCCGAGTGAAAAACCTGCGGAGTCTGCACCAGACGGTAACCGTCCCTGGCCACCATGGACGAGGAGCCGTCCGGAGCCACGAGCCGCATCGAATCCGTCACGGGCAGCACCGGCACGACCGCAGGCCATTTCTCCCCCTCGTCATAAAGCCGAACGATATCTTCCCGTCTGACAAGAGGGCGCACGGCGTCATGCACCGCCACCAGCGCACCGTCCGGGACATAGCCCAGCGCCTTGCGTACGGAATGGAATCTCGTCATGCCTCCGGGCACAAGTATATACCTGAGCATCAGCCCCTCGCTTCTACAATACTCCACCCACATGGATTTGATGGACGGATTGACCGGTATTATTACATGCACCTCAAAAGGCAGTCCTGTAGTGAAAAGATCCAAGGTCCTTCTCAGGACAGGCACCCCTCCGAGTCTGAGCATCTGTTTGGGGATATCCGCCCCCATTCTGCGGCCCGATCCTCCGGCCGGAATTATAACGTATCTTTCCCTCATTTTCTGCGTGAAAATATTTTCTCAAATGTAGCA
>DXAW01000072.1 GCA_019116865.1 Candidatus Coprenecus stercoravium
GCGATGTTCAGCGTAAAGGTGGGACCGTCCAGGTAGGATGCTTTTTTGTACGAGATTTCCGTAGATGATACGTTTACAATCTTGGCGTCAATCCTTTCGGAGTTCTTTAAGACGATGATGTCCTGTGCGGATGCAATCATCAGGGATGCCGTCAGAGCCAGCATCAGTGCTAATAACTTTTTCATTGCTTTTGTATGTGTTAATTAAATGAACGTTTTTCAGCACGATGTGACAAATCCGTAAAATATTGTCAGATTTATGGTTAAAATTTTTAACTTTGTGCCAAATTAAACGTTCGTTTAATTAGTACTCCAAGCAATTTATGTGGTCCTTGATTTTGTATTCGTTGCGTGTGGTTTTGGAGCGCAGCGACAAAGTCTCCCCGTCGGGGAGGTTTGGAGGGGGTGGAACACAACAGTGGCGCACGCGGCCGTAGCAGAGAAGATCTGTCCTTCTATTTTACTACTTCCTTGATTTTATATTCGTTGCGTGTGACACTGTTTCTTGATATCAGCTCGCCGAGGAATCCGGTGAGGAAAAGCATCGCTCCGATAAGAATCGCCACGAGAGCCAGGTAGAAAAGAGGCTGGTCGGTCACATACCGGAAGCGCAGTCCGTTGACCTGCGAGATAATCTTGTCGATAATCAGCCACAGGGCGATGACGAAGCCTATGAGGAAGAATACGATGCCCCAGACTCCGAAGATGTGCATGGGCTTCTTGCCGAAGCCGGAGAGGAACCATATGGTCATCAGGTCCAGGAAACCGTTGAAGAAACGGCTCATGCCGAACTTGCTCTTTCCATATTTGCGCTTGCGGTGGACGACGACCTTCTCTCCGATCTTGGTGAAACCTGCGTTCTTGGCTATGTAGGGGATATAACGGTGCATGTCCCCGTAGACCTCTATCTCCTTTACCACTTCACTCCGGTAAGCCTTCAGTCCGCAGTTCATGTCGTGCAGCTTGAGACCGGTGACTTTCCTGGCTGTGAAATTGTATATTTTCGAAGGTATGTTCTTTGTGAATGTGTTGTCGTGACGCACTTTCTTCCAGCCGGACACCAAGTCATAGCCGTCCTCTTTAATCATGCGGTACAGCTCTGGTATTTCGTCCGGACTGTCCTGAAGATCGGCGTCCATGGTGATGACCACGTCTCCGGCGGCTTCGCGGAATCCGGTCTGCAGGGCAGCCGACTTGCCGTAATTGCGGCGGAAGCTGTAGGCGCGGATATGGAGATTGACATCGGAGAGTTCTTTGATTGTATCCCATGAGCCGTCGTCGCTGCCGTCGTCTATCATCAGTATCTCGTACTCGATGTCTGCGATAGGTGATTGGGCGATTGCTCTGTCAATCCATTCGACGAGCTCCCTGAGGGACTCGTTCTCGTTGTACAGGGAAATTATGATTGAAAGGTCCATTTTATTGTTCGGTTTCTTCGGTTTTGAATGGATTGCTGTCGTTCTTGCGGGCAAATGAGGCAAGAATGGCGGAAACTATCAGGCCGCAGAAGATACAGTTGATGAATTGTGACACTGTTATGGCAAAAGGCATGGCCCTCAGCATGGTGTCGTAATCTATGGCCGCAGGCACGCCCATGCTTTCGTACATGCTGAATACCTGGTCCAGCAGGCCGGCCATGGCATCAGGAAGGATAACCGTGTATGTAAGCAGGACGAACAGGGTGCATACTATGGCCGAGAATGTGCATGTGGCCATACCGAAGCTGAATGACTGACCGTAGGATATGTTTTCCCAGGAGTCGGCGTTGCGTCTTATTGCATAATATAGAATGTATACTGATAGGCAGAGTTTTATGACGTTCAGCAGGACATTTGCCAATGCCGGCATCTGCCATATGCTGGTGGCCATGTTTATTATTACGGAAACACTTGAGAGTATCAGACCGTATTTGGCGGCCTCAGACCAGTTAAGTTTGTAGTTCATGTCTGAATTAGTTGGATTTGACTGCAAATTTAGTAATTTTGCAGTTTGGATTCAAGCAAGAATGAAAATTATTCTGTTATGATAGAAATAACATTTCCTGACGGCAGTGTCAGAAGCTATGAAAAGGGTATCACTCCCTATCAGATCGCGGAGCAGATATCTCCGCGTCTCGCAGGCGAGGTGCTTGCGGCATCATTCAACGGAAAAGTAATAGACCTTGAGCTTCCCCTTACGGAAAGCGGTCAGCTCAAGCTTCATAAATGGGAGGATCAGGAAGCCAAGTCCACATTCTGGCACTCGTCGTCCCATCTGATGGCCGAGGCTTTGGAGCTGCTCTATCCCGGCATCAAGTTCGGTATAGGTCCCTCGATTGAGAACGGATTCTATTATGACGTGGATCTGGGAGAGCGTACTATCACTGACTCGGATCTCAAGAAGATAGAGGACAAGATGATAGAGCTGGCCCGTCAGAAACAGCAATTCGTACGCAAGGAAGTATCCAAGGCCGAGGCCATGGACACCTATACCAAGAAAGGCGACGAGTACAAGTGCGACCTCATCGGAGGTCTCGAGGACGGTACCATCACCTTCTACACCAACGGCAGCTTCACCGACCTGTGCCGCGGGCCCCATCTCAGGGATACCTCTGTCATCAAGGCCGTCAAGCTGACCTCCATCGCCGGAGCATACTGGAGGGGTGACGAACACAACAAGATGCTCACCCGTATCTACGGCATCACCTTCCCCCAGAAGAAGATGCTCGACGAGTACATTGCCCTGATGGAGGAGGCCAAGAAGAGAGACCACCGCAAGATAGGCAAGGAGCTGGAGCTGTTCACATTCTCTCCGAGGGTCGGAGCCGGTCTGCCTCTGTGGCTGCCCAAGGGAGCCGCCCTGCGCGAGCGTCTGGAGATGTTCCTGCGCAAGGTGCAGAAGGCCTACGGCTATCTGCCCGTAATCACTCCTCATATCGGACAGAAGGAACTCTACGTGACATCGGGCCACTACGCCAAGTACGGAGCCGACTCATTCAGACCTATCACCACTCCTCAGGAAGGCGAGGAGTTCCTGCTCAAGCCCATGAACTGCCCTCACCACTGTGAGATATACCGCAGCAAGCCTCATTCGTACAAGGATCTGCCTATCCGTCTGGCCGAGTTCGGCACAGTGTACCGCTACGAGCAGAGCGGCGAGCTGCACGGTCTGACCCGCGTGCGCGGATTCACACAGGACGATGCCCACATATATTGCCGTCCCGACCAGCTCAAGGAGGAGTTCTGCAAGGTGATTGACATCGTGCTCTACATCTTCAAGACCCTCAATTTCGACGAGTATATCGCCCAGGTGTCCCTGCGTGACAAGAACGACCGCAGTAAATATATAGGTACCGACGAGAACTGGGAGAAGGCCGAGCAGGCCATCATCGAGGCCGCTCAGGAAAAGGGCCTGAAGACCATCGTGGAGTACGGCGAGGCCGCATTCTACGGACCGAAGCTCGACTTCATGGTCAAGGACGCTATCGGACGCCGCTGGCAGCTGGGAACCATCCAGGTGGACTACAACCTGCCCGAGCGTTTCGAGCTCGAGTACACCGGCGCGGACGACAAGAAGTACCGTCCCGTGATGATACACAGGGCACCGTTCGGCTCGATGGAGAGGTTCGTGGCCGTGCTCATAGAGCATACAGGAGGCAAGTTCCCTCTGTGGCTTACACCCGAGCAGGCGGTGGTACTGCCTATCAGTGAAAAATATAACGATTACGCAAAAAAAGTTTGCGAATTACTTAATAATTACGATATTCGCACCTCCGTTGACGAACGTAACGAGACTATCGGCAAGAAAATCAGGGAGAACGAGCTTAAACGCATACCCTTCCTGCTGGTGGTCGGAGAGAAGGAGGCAGAGAACGGAACCGTTTCCGTACGCCGCCAGGGAGAGGGAGACAAAGGCTCCATGACCCCTGAGGAATTTGCCGCCAAAGTCAACGAGGAAGTGAAAAACATGATTAACTAAAACTTTAAAGGAGGACCACTTTATCGCAACACCTGTAAAAAAGCGCCCTTATGCGGGTGCTCCCAGGCCCAATACGCAGCAGAACAACAATGCCGAGGGCCGCAACAACAATGGAAACGGACGTCCGTCTCCAAAGGATGACGGCCCCAGGGTCAATGACGAGATCACAGCACCTAAGGTAAGGCTTGTGGGAGACAATATCCCGCAGCCCGGCATCTATCCATTGCGGGAGGCTCTGAGGCTTGCAGAGAGTCTCGAGCTGGATTTAGTGGAGATTTCCGCCAAGGTGGATCCGCCTGTCTGCAAGATAATAGACTACCAGAAGTATGTCTATCAGCAGAAGAAGAAGGCGAAGGAGATGAAGTCCAACGCCTCCAAGGTGGTGATAAAGGAAATCCGCTTCGGTCCCAACACGGACGAGCATGACTTCCAGTTCAAGCTCAAGCATGCCATAAACTTCCTGCAGGAAGGCTCGAAGGTAAAGGCATACGTGTTCTTCAGGGGCCGTTCGATACTCTTCTCCGAGCAGGGTGAGAAACTGCTGCTGCGTTTTGCTCTTGAGCTGGAGGAGTACGGAAAGGCGGAGCAGATGCCGAAGCTGGAGGGCAAGAGGATGATAATGGTGATCGCTCCTGTGAAGAAGAAATAACCGTTTAACGTTTATATTTAACTAAATTATTGTAACAATGCCCAAAATGAAGACCAACTCCGGTGCCAAAAAGCGCTTCGTGCTTACCGGAACTGGAAAAGTGAAGAGAAGACACGCTTATCACAGCCACATTCTCACCAAGAAGACGACAAAGCAGAAAAGGAACCTCAACAAGGTCGTTGTAGCTGATGCCTGCGACACCAAGAGGATCAAGGAAATGATTGTCGCCTAAGTTTAAAATTATTGTTTAACTGAATGTCCCAGCAGAAAAAGTCTCTCGAAAGGGGAGAGCGCTGACATTCTTAAAATCAAAAGTGTAGTATGCCAAGATCAGTGAATTCGGTGGCTTCAAGAGCACGCCGTAAAAAAATTCTCAAACAGACCCGCGGTAATTTCCTCGCAAGGAAAAATGTCTGGACTGTAGCCAAGAACACCTATGAGAAAGGTTTGGGCTACGCATACCGCGACCGTAAAACCAAGAAACGTAATTTCCGCTCGCTTTGGATCCAGCGTATCAATGCTGCTGCCCGTGAGCACGGTATGAACTACTCGCAGTTCATCGGCGCACTCGCAAAGCAGAACGTAGGACTCAACCGTAAGGTGCTGGCGGATCTCGCTCTCAATAACCCTCAGGCATTCGAGGCTGTTATCAACTCCGTAAAGAACCAGTAAGGAGAGGTGAGGAAGCTCCTGCAAAATAAGTGGTTCAAGTTCGGGTTCTGGGGCCTGCTCTACTTGTTGTGGGTGATATGGCTCGGCAATTACTGGTGGCTTTTCGGACTGCCGGTGATTTTCGACATATTCATCACCAGAAAAGTCAAGTGGGCTTTCTGGAAGAAGAACTACAAAGAGGGAGAGAAGCACAATGTCTGGCTGGACTGGCTCGATGCCATTATCTTCGCCGTCATTGTGGTTATACCTCTCAATGTGTTCATTCTTCAGGCATTCAGGATTCCGTCCTCGTCTATGGAGAGTACCCTGATGACGGGAGACTACTTATTTGTAGGCAAGCTGGCCTATGGTCCCAAGCTGCCTGAGAGACCTCTTTCAATACCTTTTGTCCACAATACCATCTTCGGGAAGAAGTCCTATTCCGACCTTATAAAGAAAGACTACAGGCGTCTGGCCGGTTTCACTCATGTGAAGCGCGGAGACATAGTAGTGTTCAATTTCCCTCATGGTGACACGGTCCTGTCGAAGCTTCCGATGGATGATTACTACACCCTCGTTCGTTTCAATGGCAGAGAATATACCGAGAGAATGTACGGTCCTCTGATTATAAGACCGGTGGATAAAGAGGACAATTATGTGAAGAGGTGCGTGGCAGTGGCGGGTGACACTCTGAGAGTCGTGAACGGCACGGTGATAGTGAACGGTGATACCCTGGATGTCTATCCGGGAATCCAGAATACCTATACCGTGATTACCACCGGCTCGGCCATCAATCCCAGAATATTGGAGAAGGCCGGAGTGGAGACATCCGGAGCGTGGTTTGACGCTCAGCTTCCCGGTTACAGGGATCTGCCTATGACTGAGGAGGCGGCCGTAAAGGTGGCAGAGGTGGCCAACGTAGTGGAGTGCCGCAGGAACGTGGACGTGTATCCTCCGGACTATCCCGATTCCTACCTGATGCTCTTTCCTTTTACGGAAGACTTCAAGTGGACGAGGGACAACTACGGCCCGCTGTACATTCCCGCCAAGGGAGATACTGTGACGCTGACTCTGGAGAATCTGCCGCTTTACCGCAGGATAATCGATGTCTATGAGGGACACGACCTCGAGGTCATCGACGGAGTCATCACTATCGACGGTGAGCCGGCATCCCAGTACACCTTCGCCATGGATTATTATTTCATGATGGGGGACAACAGGCACAACTCTCTCGATTCCCGCTACTGGGGATTCGTTCCCGAGAGCCACATTGTCGGAAAACCCAGAGTGGTGTGGTTCTCCAAGGATGTCAATAAACCTTTCCCTCGGAATATCAGATGGAACCGTTTATTGAAGTTTGTGTAAAAAATTTGGAATTTAAAGAAAAAAAAGGGATATTTGCAGCCCTTTCAAAATTTGAAATAAAATAGGATAAATATATGGCACGTGTTTGTCAAGTAACAGGAAAGAAGAGGGTGATCGGAAACAATGTTTCCCACTCCAAGCGTCGTACGAAACGCGAGTTCGCTCCCAACCTGAAGGTAAAGCGCTTCTGGCTTGAGGAGGAGAACAGATTCGTCACTCTGAAAGTCTCTGCTGCCGGCATGAGGACTATCAACAAGAACGGTCTTGCAGCTACTCTGAAGGCCGCTCAGGAAAAAGGTTTAATCGACATTTATTAATTGACGGAGGGTACTAATCATGGCAAAGAAAGCAAAAGGCAACAGAGTGCAGGTGATCCTCGAGTGCACTGAGCAGAAGGACAGCGGAGTTCCCGGAATCTCCCGCTACATCACCACTAAGAACAAGAAGAACACTCCTGACCGTCTGGAGCGTAAGAAATATAATCCTTACCTCCGCAGAGTAACAGTTCACAAGGAAATTAAATAAGTTATAGCATATGGCAAAGAAAGCGGTTGCAACCTTCAGCGGCGACAAGGCCTCCAAGAGGACATTTGTCAAATGTATAAGGATGGAAAAATCCGAGCGTACCGGAGCCTATATCTTCAAAGAGGATTTCGTGGCTACCGACCGTACCAAAGAGTTCTTCGACAAGAAGTAAATTTTACTGAATATTAAGTGATAGGGTGCCTTTGTGACACCCTATTTTTATTTTATAATATGGAATTGCAGGAAATAATAGACAGGACGGTGGCGGAGTATGCGCCGCTAGTCAAGGCTTCGTCCGAAGCATACTGGGAGGGCACTACGACGGGGAGCGCAGATGCTTTTGACCGTTATGCCGATATCAACAAGAGGATTGCGGAACTTTTCTCCGACAGGAAGAGATTCGGAGAACTCCGGCGTATAAAGGAGTCGGGGAGCGTGACGGATTCTTTGCAGAGCAGACAGCTTGAGGAACTTTACAATAGTTTTCTGTCCCGTCAGGCTGACAAGGCTCTGCTTGATTCGATAATCGAGAAAGAGACAGCGCTTGAGCGCAGATACGCAGCTTTCAGAGCCGGGTTCAGAGGCAGAAGGATAAACGACAACGAGGTGGAGAAGTTGTTGCGTACATCTACCGATTCCTCTGAGTTGCAGGATGTATGGGAGGCCCATAAGGCTGTGGGCAGGGAAGTGGCCGCGGATATTCTGGATGTGGTGCGGCTGCGCAATCAGTTGGCCGACTCCCTCGGCTTTACCAACTATCATACTATGAGTTTGATGCTCAGCGGAGAGAAACCACGTGATGTGGAACTTCTGATGAATGAGGTGGACGCTCTTTCCAAGGACGGTTTCGCCCAGTTGAAAAAGGAGATAGACGGGGCCATGGCCGCGCGTTGTGGAATACCGGAGTCGGAGCTGCGGCCCTGGCATTATCAGGGACGCTTCTTCCAGGAGGCTCCGGATCTATATCCAGTGGATTTTGATAAGTATTATAAGGGACGTGACCTGGAGCGGCTGACCATCGATTATTACCGCAGTATCGGCCTGGACGTGGAGCCGATGCTGCGCCGCAGCGACCTGTATCCACGTGAAGGCAAGAACCAGCATGCTTTCTGCATCGACATGGACGGTATGGGCGATGTGCGGGTGCTGTGCAACATCACTGACAACGAGCGGTGGATGGAAACCATGCTGCACGAGTTCGGTCATGCCGCCTATAGTGCCGGGCACGACGCCAATCCGGAGCTGCCCTTCCTGCTCAGGGAGGCCGCCGGTATTTTCACCACCGAGGGTGTGGCCATGATGTTCGGCCGTCTGTCCCGCAACCCGGAGTGGATGCGGCTCAATCTCGGAATACCGGCTGAGGAAGCGGAGCGCATTGCTCCCGACTGCCGCCGCTCGGCCCGTCTGAGCCAGCTGGTGCAGTCCCGTTTCATGCAGGTGGTCTACCGCTTTGAGAAGGCCATGTACGCCGACCCGGAGCAGGACCTCAATGCCTTGTGGCGCAGTCTTGTCGAGAGATATCAACTTCTGACCTATCCCGACGGTCGTGACGAGCCGGACTGGGCAGCCAAGATCCATATCGCCCTGTATCCATGCTACTACCACAACTACCAGATGGGAGAGCTGTTTGCCTCGCAGATGCACCGGTATATCGTTGAGAACATTACCCGTAGCGGAGATGCTGCGTTTGACTCCTATACCGGCTGTACGGAAGTGGGCCGCTGGCTGACTGAAAAAGTGTTCGCTCCGGGCAAACTCTATCCCTGGAACGATATGATACGCAAGGCCACCGGGGAGCCTCTCACGGCCGCCTGGTGGGCGAAAGATGTTCAAATGGATATAAATAACTGATTATGAAAAGACACATCATTATGCTCGCCGCTGTCGCTGCGGCTCTTCTTGCTAACGGATGTTCGGGTAAGAATGAAACTGAGATTATCTGGCTGTGCGACAAGGCCGCGGGTCAGTCGCTGGCTCTTTTTCCCGATGCGGACAGCGCATTGATTGACGGTCTGGGCTTGGTGGACGAGGTGCCTTCTTCCATGAGCGCCTTTCTGGTGCATAAGGACGGCAAATGGCTTCTCTTCGATACGGGGCTCGGACTTCCCGACGGCGGTATCCGCAGGGGTCTGGATTCGCTGGGACTCTCGCCTGAGGATATCGACTGTCTGTTTATCACGCATTTTCATGGAGACCATATCGGAGGTATGCTGGATGCGTCCGGAGCACCGGTCTATACCGAGGCCAAGGTCTATGCTTCACAGGCGGAGTATGATGCCTGGATGGCTATGCCTGCGGAGTCCAATGCTCAGGCCGTGCGCACTATGGATGCGTATCGGGACAGTTTGAGTCTTTTTGAATTCGGGGATGTTCTGCCGTGCGGAGTCAAGGCTATCGACGCATCCGGCCATACTCCCGGCCATACTGCATTTCAGGTGGATGACATTCTCATCTGGGGTGACGTAATCCATGGCCTGGCCCTGCAGCTCGACCGCCCGGAGATATGCGCTGTCTACGACATGGAGCCTCGGACTTCCATTGCCACCCGCAAGCGCATGATCCAGTACGCCCGTGACAACGGCCTCCTCGTCGCCGGTATGCACCTTCCCTCCGGCTTCCTCGACTTCCGCACCCCGGCCGAATAACACACAACCCCCGACAACCGCATAATATTGCTCCGCTGCATAAAATAGGACCGGCCGGAAGATATCAGTCCTTCCAGGCCGGCCCGGTTGTCTTAATAAACGGTCATCGCCTCACGGTTTGCCTTTTTGCTGAGGAGGCTATTTTGAGTAGAGGGATTTAAGAATGTTCCGGCAGTAGCCTATTTCTTTACGTGAATTTAACTCAGATGAATTGACACCTTTTATGACAAGACCGGTATCACGGGCGGGTTCATCAAAAATTATAGTAATGTCCCCGTAATTCCATGCGTCATATGTGGCCGTCTCTACGGTGGAAACTATAATTTTTGAGGAGCGTGGTTCTCCACAGAGGCGGATTACATCGTCTTTATTCATGCCGATGAGGACTTGGGAGGCTTTGGTGGTGCTTTGGTTGAAGGCTCGGCGGATGCGGTCTATCTCGGACTGGACAGCCTGCTCCTGCTTGGCAATCTGGGAGTATCTGGATTTGAGGCCGGAGAGTTCTTGGTTGAGTCTCTGAATGTTCTCTTCCTGCCGGTGCAATTTCGCCTGCTCGTTCTCCAGGCTTTGCCGCAGTGATGCGATTTCGGATTCCTTGGCCTTGATGGAGATGTTGGCTTCGGTCAGCAGCATATTGAGGCTGTCCACGACTACGCTTGCCTTGCGCTGCTCGATGCTGCGGTTGAGCTGCCTGACCACATCCTCCGGGTCGACCGTTATCTCGGCCTTGATGTAGTATTCGACACCTGTCCAGTTCTCCTCCAGGATGGTGGTCTCGGTGATTCCGGCCGAGATCTGCTCTATCTCCTTTTTCAGGAACTGGTTTGATATACGGTCGTTGTCCTGCTCCACGCTGTAATTGATGTAGCTTTCCAGGTAGACTCCGATTTCTTCCAGCAGCAGCCGCTTGACCTCGGTCAGGGCCTTGGTACGGGAACTTATCTTGCTGTCGCTTTCTCCGGCCTGGTAGTAGTATTCACGGACAAATGTCCTGCTCTCGGCGTTGCCGCAAACGGCAGCTGTGATTATGATGATGGCGGTAATAAGTAGCTTTTTCATGATTTTCATAATTTATATTGACAATTAATGCACGTCTTTCGGTTTTGTTACAAATTTAGCAATACTTTTTGTGATTATCCGCAAGTGTATTTTGTTGTTTTTTGAAATGACGGTGCAGTGCGGATTGCGATACGATTGAATATCAGCTGATTATATTTGTGCACTGCACATTTGACATAGTCTGAAATAGGCCAAATGTGCAGCGTCTTTTGTAACTAGCTGTAAATCAGGCGCGGTTTTTCAGGGCCGCACCGTAGCTTCTGTTTTGTGACGGAAAGTGCCCGGGATTCGCACTGAACAGATTAATGTAAATGTAGTGTTGGTGTTGCCCCTCTTCCACAACGTCAGTATTTCCTGCAATTCGCTGCCGTTGCGGGGCGGCTTTTTTCACCGCACCCCTTCATCAGGCCTTCTGGGCGGCATTGCTTCTTCGTCCCTCTTCCACAACGGCAGTATTTCCCGTGATTCGGTGCCGTTGTGGAAAGAGGATTGATGGAGACTGTGGCTCAGAAAGCTTGTTTTGGGCGCAGCTTCCTCAGTATCTGTAATCCGGTAATTGCCATAACGCACACGTATTCATCTACTTACTGCTGCGGACTCATAACAGATACGGCACTTTTTACCCGTAATTCGCTATAATACGGCCATATCTGTTTTTTCTGATTTTGGTGTACGGTGCTAATATTCAGCTATTTATAAAAAGAATGCAATAACAGATGCTGAGGTGTGTAGATTGTCCGCATGTTGCCGAATATGGGGGCGCATATTTTTCGTAAAGGCACCGGCATAGGGTGTCATAGGTGAAAGAGAAATATGGAGGCAGGTGGGTGGAAAAGACTTACCTAATTGGGCGGAAGATCTGATCTGTTTGGAGCGGAGTGACTAGGCCATTCTCTGAGGAAGGGTTGGGAGAGGAGTACTTTCTGCTCAACTACGACATGACCGGCATATTCGCATCGCTGGGCATCGACACGGCCGGCGGACGCTTCGAGTACGTGGAGGAGAAGAAAGTCGACAAGACGGAGCAGATAGCCGTCGTGGAGAAGCTGCACAATATGGGACTGCCGCTGTCGGACGACTACCTGTACAGAACATTTTCTGTTGATAAACCGGAGGACTATGACGCTCGGAAGGCCGAGGCGGAGCGGCGCAGGACTGAGGCCTTGGAACGCCTTTCGAACACCGTTCAATCAGAGGACGGAGGGCCTTCGGACAGAACTCTGGTGAACCGTCTGAGAGGTTTTTTCGGCCTGGCCCCTCGAGGAGGGGCGCACCGACCCTTAGACTTCTGATAGACGGGCTCTACGCCTCTCCGTGCCCCGTATGCGGCGGCCTGCACGGTGCGCTGGACCAGACTGTCGTCTTCGACGGCGAGGCCCTCTCAAGGGGCCTGAGGGCCATCTACGACGGCCTTGACGTCAGGGACGGGATAGAGCGCAACATCTTCGAGGAGACGCTGCGCCTGTTCAACCGGGCCGCCGCCGAGGGCATGGCGGCCTCTGCCGGCACCGTACCCGACAGCCTGGTGGAGCAGATAAGGCAGGGCAACGCCGTGTTCTCGGCCTTCCGCACGCACCGTATGCAGAACGACATGGCCCGCAGGCTGCTGGACCAGGACGGCAGGCTCAAGCGCTTCGACGTGTGGATGCGCGACATCAGGGGCATCTCCGGCCACTACGTGCGCAGCTGGCTCCAGACGGAGTACTCCACAGCCGTCATCAGGGCCAGGCAGGCCGCAGACTGGAGGCACTTCGAGCAGGAGGCCGACGTGCTGCCCAACCTGCGCTGGATGCCCACCACGTCCCCGAACCCGGAGTCGGAGCACCGGCAGTACTGGGAGAGGAAGCTGACGCTGCCGGTGGGCGATCCGTTCTGGGACAGGCACCGCCCCGGAGACAGATGGAACTGCAAGTGCTCGCTCATGCAGACCGACGAGCCGGCCACGCCCGGAGGAGCCTCCGGGCTGAGGAACACCCCGGGCCAGCCCGGCCTCGACAGCAACCCCGGCAAGGACGGACAGCTCTTCTCCAGAACGCACCCGTACTACACCCAGGCCTATCCCGGCGCCGAAAAGGCCGTCAACTCTGCGGTGCTGAGGGAACGGCTGGATGAAATGATCCGCCGGACCGTGGAGTCGTTTCCCTCCGGACGCACCGCCCGTATAGGCAGGCTTGACAGCGACGTGATGAGTTTTGTCAGGAAACACGGCATAGATCCGGTATCGGAAGATATTTTTGTCAGCGACCGCCAGATTGCTCACGCCCTCCGTGCAAATAAGGCGAGTAAAGGCAAAGCGGTAAGTCCGGAGCGCATGAGGGACGCACTGGCCGGTCTTGATGATTTGGAAGTGTACTGGGATGACAGGATGAAAAACCTCTGGTTTGTGGAGACAGAAGGGGACACCGCCTACAAGTATGTTTTCAGGCTCAACGAGAGGATAAAGGCTGACGGTGAAAAAATCACCACAAACGCTTTTGTCACTGCAGGAATATTTGATAAGGGTAATTTGAATATGGCGGAGATACATAAAATAAAATAACCCTTGATACGGTAAGGACTCGAACCTTACAATATAAGAGCTTCCGCACTTCTGCCTACCTGATGGCAGCATCGTACAAGGATTATTTTACAGTACAAAAATAATGATAATTTTTTAAAAACCAAATTAATTTCAATATGAGCAGACCGGACATAAGCGGGGAGGTGCGCAGGAGCCTCTCCGAGCTGACGAGGATACGTGACAGGGTGCTGCCCGTGAAGGTGGGCAGGGCCGTCGTGGAGTCCGTGCGGGAGAACTTCCGCAGGGGCGGCTTCTACGGGGACAGGTGGGAGGAGCCGGTGCGCAGGAGAGCGGGATTCCGGGGGGCGGAAGGCCTGTACGGGCCGCTGCTCTCCAGGCAGAACCGCCTGATGGGCGACACCGACTACGTGCCTGGGACCGGCAGGGTGACCATACGCAACACCGCCGCATACGCCGCCGTACACAACGAGGGGGCAGACATCCCGGTGACCGAGCGCATGAGGAGGTACTTCTGGTACCGCAACGCCGACTTACGCAGGAGAGGGCTCGGCGACACCGGGGAGGCCGGCTTCTGGCGGAGCATGGCCCTGAAGAGGGCGGGCAGCACCATCAGGATACCCCGTAGACGCTTCATGGGACCCTCGCCGGTGCTGGAGAGGGAGATTAACGGAATCATCAACAAGGAACTAAGAATGTACATCGATGGAAGACATACTCGCTCGCTGAGCTCGTGGTGGTTGTGAATTGCTTTCAAACTTTGTATCTTTGACGGACTGCA
>DXAW01000073.1 GCA_019116865.1 Candidatus Coprenecus stercoravium
CGCTCAGGCGAGACCGAGGACGCTACCATCGCCGACATCGCAGTGGCCACCAACAGCGGCCAGATCAAGACAGGTTCCCTGTCCCGTTCAGACCGTATGGCCAAGTACAACCAGCTCCTCCGCATCGAAGAGCAGCTGGGCGACCTCGCAGTCTACGGCTACAAGCGCATCAGATAATATTGCACCGTGTATAAATACAGAAGCCAGTCCTTTCGGGCTGGCTTCTTTTTTGTGCCGGTACCGCAGCGCTGTCAATAGGACAGCTTTATGCCGGCGTAGTATGTGCGTGGCATACCGGGGCCGTAGATGTAGCCGGAGTCCCTGTCGGGGCCTTGGTCAAAGTCCTTTTGGTAGGAGTTGAGGATATTGCCTACTCCTGCGTGGACCTGAAGAGTGATGGCCTTGTAGATTTTGAAGTCGTATGTGACCTTGAAGTTCAGCTCGTAGAATCTTGGCGTGAGCTCGGTCCTGTTCTCGGCTATGTATCCCATATGGTGCTCCACAAGCATTCGTCCGGTATATGTTCCGCTCAGAATAAGGGACAGATTGGTGACCGGATTTACTGTTGTGGTGAAATACCCGTATGCCTCGGGTGTCCTGAACATGCGTTTCTCCGGTTGAACATCCCCCTCCTCGCTCCATACTCTGGCTTCTTTGTACTCGGCCCGTTGCAGAGTAAAGCCGGCCTGCAGCTGCCAGATATTTTTCCATGCCAGTTTTCCTTCCAGCGTACCTCCATAGACGGTAGCGCCTGATTCATTGTACCTCTCCTTTATAAGGATGCCGTCCTCAAAGCCTATGTCCCTGAGCGCAAATACGTTGTTGAGAGAAGTGAAGAATCCTTCCACCAGCAGGTTGCCCTGCCAGTTGCCTTTCTGCATGTACATGTCGGCTGATACGCTGACGCTGTGGGATTTCTCCACCTTAAGGTCATTTGCCAGACGTATCATGGATACTGTGCCGCCTACATTGTCTATATGCAGGTCCTCGTCGAATGCCTGGGGCGCCCTGAATCCGGAGGAATAGCTTGCCCTGAGGTTGATGTTGTCGATAGGATTGTAGCGCAGGGTGGCTCTGGGACTGAATACCGGGTTACGGATGAGATTGTGCTTGTCAAGCCTTCCTCCAATGAGTATGCCGACCTTGTCGTTCTTCCATTCATTCTGCGCGAATATACTTGCGGTATAGGTGTTCTGGCGCATGTCTCTGCCGTAGCCGGTCATCATGTCATGGAGTATGTCCTGATTGAACTCCATGCCGACAGTGAGGTCGGCCGGCATGAACAGGCAGCGGTTGAAGCGGTAGTCGTACTGTCCTCCGGCGACCCATGTGAGGTCGGTGGTCTCTCCGTAGGCGTTGGGGTCCTTCCCGGCACCGTAGTAGCTTTCTCTGTTGATGTGCTGGGCCGAGGCGAAAGCGCTTACCTTGTGCCTTCCGTTAGGAGAGAAATAGTCGAATTTGAGTCCTCCGGTGTTGATGCTGTGCTGTACCTGTTCGGCTATGTCGGCTTCGTGAGGAGGCAGGTCCAGATTGTTGCCGCCACGCCTTTTCTCGTTCAGATGGTGGTATTCCGCAGTGATTCTGGAATAAGCTCCGGTTTTAAGATATGAGCGTGTGCCCAGAGTCTGCGCATTGATCATGGGCAGTTCGGTATATCCGTCACCGTCAGCATCATAGGCGTCTCTCTGACGGTTCTGACCAAATACCGCGATACCCAGCTTGTAGTCATCTGATACTAAGGACGCATTGAGGGAGGTGTTGTTCTCGCCAGCGGAAGTACCGCCGATATTTGTGTAGGTGTGCGAGAGCTGTGCGCTGTTGTAAAGCGGCTCCTTGGTGATAATATTGATAGTGCCGGCTATGGCCGAGGAGCCGAACAGGGCGGAGCCTCCTCCACGCATGACCTCGACCCTGTCAATCATACTGACGGGCAGCTGCTCGATGCCGTATACGCTGGACAGTGCACTGAATACTGGCCTTGAATCAATGAGTATCTGGGTGTACGGGCCGTCAAGTCCGTTGATGCGCACCTGCTGGAAGCCGCAGTTCTGGCAACTGTTCTCGACTCTTACGCCCGGCTGGAACGCTATGACCGAGGAGACTGTGGATGCATTGATCTTTTCGAACTGATCCGGTGTCATGACGCTGACGATTGTGGGCGCTTTCTGCCTGGTGGTCACGCTCCTGTTTGCCGATACTACGATGCCGTCGAGCATGGTTATGTCTTCCTCAATTTCGAAATTAATCTCCAGAGTCACTCCTTTCTTCAGGTTTACTTCTCTGCTCTGGGACTTGTACCCCAGGCAGGATACTTCTACGGTGAAGTCGCCTTCTGGAAGGTCTTTGAGGAAATAGTGTCCTGTGGCGTCGGTGGCCGTGTAGAACATTGTTCCTTTTATGGCTACGCTTATATAGGGGAGGTGTTCTCCTGTGATTTTGTCTGTGACGTGGCCTACGATGTTCGCATCGGAACGGTCCGGGTCAATATCAGTCTCAGTGGCCATGACAGGGAGTACTGAGAGAAATGTTATGATGAAAAATGTGAGTGCTGTTATATTCTTTTTCATATCTGTGTTTGATTCAAACGATTTGTTGCGGCGGCAGATTACAGTGTCGCACACTCATGCCGCAGCCAAGGGCGCAGTCAGGGATGACGTGTCCTTGGTTTTGTGTTGTCATCGGCAAATTGCCGGGTTGAGGTCAGACTGTCGCAGGAGGACCTCTTCTGTTTTCCGTTTGAATATGGCACTGGGCGGAACCGTCCTGTACGGAAGGAGCGGAGAGGAATCCGCACAAAGGCAGGAATACCGAGGGCAGATGGCCCTGCAGGATGTTTCCGTCAATGCTGAATGTCGAGAGAATCAGTATCGTACGGGCCGATTCCGCATCGTGACCGTGCTCGTCGTCAGCGAATGGATGGGAGTGTACGATCTTGCATCCGTCTATTATATGCGAATGAGGAAACAGCGAGATGCTGCCCATATATGCGATAAAGAGCGCAGGGAGCAGCAGCTTGACAAAGATATGCCTTCTTATGAATTTCCTCATGGCCTGCAAAAATAGGAAAATATTCCTGAAGAGTTTAGCCTAAGAAATGATAGTGGGGGCCGAAACGCTCGAAGGCCGCGCGGTCCAGTTCCTCCCTGTGGTCAGGATGAGCTATGCTGATGATGGCCTTGGCTCTTTCCTGCAAGGATTTGCCGTACAGATTCACGGCACCGTATTCGGTTACGAACCAGTGAATGTGGTTGCGGGTGGTGACGACTCCGGCGCCAGGTTTCAGGACGGGAGCTATCTTGCTGATGCCCTTGTTTGTGATTGACGGCATGGCGATGATGGCTTTGCCTCCCTGGGAAAGTGACGCACCGTAAATAAAGTCTATCTGGCCGCCTACACCGGAGTAGAACCTGATTCCTATCGAGTCTGCGCACACCTGGCCGGTGATGTCCACCTGCAGGGCTGAGTTGATGGCAGTTACTTTTGGATTCTTTGCTATGATATACGGGTCGTTGGTGTAGCCTACGTCCATCATGGCCACCATCGGATTGTCGTCTATGAAGTCATAGACTTCCTGCGAGCCCATGAGAAACGTGGATACCATCTTGCCTCTGTCTATCGCCTTGTTCCTGCCGTTGATAACTCCTTTCTCTACGAGCGGGAGGACACCGTCCGCAAACATCTCGGTGTGAATGCCCAGGTCCTTATGGTCTCCGAGCTGGGAGAGGACGGCGTTGGGTATCGCGCCTATTCCCATCTGCAGGGTGGCTCCGTCCTCGATAAGCTCCGAGCAGTTGCGGCCTATGGCGGCCTCTGTCGGAGTGGGCTCGGAGAAGTGAGCCGGCTCGAGTCTGGAATTGCATTCTACGAAAGTATCTATCATGGAGATGGGAATCATGGCGTCTCCCCATGCTCTCGGGACATGCTTGTTGATGACTGCGATTACATGCTTGGCGCATTCCACTGCCGCCAGAGAGGCGTCAACTGACGGTCCCATGGATACATATCCGTGTTTGTCCGGAGGAGAAACCTGAATCATGGCCACATCGCACGGCAGGACACCGCTTCGGTAAAGCTTCTGGGTCTCGCCCAGGAATACCGGTATGTAGTCGGCATATCCGGCCTGGACATTCTTGCGGACATTTCCGCCTACGAAGAATGCCTGATGAAAGAATATGCCTTCATACTTGGGGTCGGTGTAGTGTGCCGGACCTTCAGTGTGCAGATGGTGGATCTTAACATCTTTAAGCTCACCTGCATCTCCTCTGCGGCACAAGGCTTCGATAAGTATCTTGGGAGCGCAGGCCACGCTGCTGAAATGAATGTGGTCTCCTGACTTGACGACTTTTACGGCTTCGTCAGCACTTACAAAGTGTAGGTTTCTGTACATATACGGTATATTGTTAGCACCCGACAAAGTTAAGAAAAATTCTTTAATCCGGCATGCTCAATATGTGTGCCCTGGCCGATGCTGAGGCCTGCGCCGCCATTGCCCTCCGCATCCTCGTCTAACTGTCCTTTGCCTCACCGTGTTCCTGTCTTGCCACGACCATTTCTCGCCGTAATATCATCTTGTTGTGTCTGCGTTTCGCCGCAACCATGAAGCACCTGTTCTTTTGTTAATCTACGTATAATCATTGACTTACAATGTTGCTTCTGGCTTTATGGCCTGAAAATACTGACCATAAAGCTGGCGGTGTGCCCGTAAGGTCTTGACAACGTGTTATATACTGCGTCTATTGGTGCTTTATGGTATAAGAAATATTGTTTTTTTGGTATCGAATATCCGCACACGGCTAAGAATGTCGGAACATTGTTGCGGACGGCCCATATCATGAAGGCCGATTTCATGTTTGTGATAGGTCATTACAATCCGGTAGCGACAGATATGTTGAAGAGTTGGAGGCATGTGTCGGTAGTCGTTTCGATGTAGAGATAACGGAAGCGTCGGGAAAAGGGAGAAAAGTGCCCTTTAATTTTGCATTATGCACAAAAAACATTATGTTTGTAATGCATAATAAACTACATATGGAATTTGTAGACAGAATAGCAGAAACTGCGCGTCTCGAGGCCGCTCTTTCGGAAGAGAAGTCCACATTGGTCGTGATGTACGGCCGCAGAAGACTGGGTAAGTCAACACTTATTAAAAGGGTGTTGTCTGAAGGGGATGTTTATTTTCTCGCTGACCGTTCTGAAGGGCAGCATCAGAGATTGTTGTTGGCAAAAGTAATAGCACAGGTGTTTCTGGATTTCGACAAACTGACATATCCGGATTGGGAGTCTCTGTTCCGTGCGGTCAATTACCGGACAGACAGGCGTTTCACCCTGTGTCTTGATGAGTTTCCGTATATTGTGGAGCAATCTCCAGAATTGCCGTCCGTACTGCAGAAACTGGTTGATGAAAAGCAACTCAAGTATAATCTTGTGCTTTGCGGGTCATCACAGAATATGATGTACGGGCTGTTTCTCGATTCCTCAGCGCCTCTTTATGGCAGGGCTGATGAGATTATAAGACTCACTCCTATACGTTTGCCATATCTTCAGGAGGCATTGAGCCTTGATGCGGTGAGTGCCGTTGAAGAATATTCAGTATGGGGAGGTGTGCCGCGTTATTGGGAACTGAGAGAGAACAGGAAATCGCTTGACGATGCTCTGTGGCACAATATACTTTCTGTAAACGGGGTTCTCTATGAAGAACCTGTGAAACTTTTTCAGGACGATGTAAAGGATATCGTCAAGACCTCGACGATGATGTCATACGTCGGAGCCGGTGCAAACCGTCTTTCTGAGATTGCGGCACGGTGCGGTGAGCCTGCAACCAATCTGTCACGTCCATTGAAGAAACTTGTAGATCTTGGATTTTTAGAAAAGGATGTCCCGTACGGGATGGATGAGAAGAATGCAAAGAAAAGTCTCTACAAGATAGCCGATCCGTTTATGGCATTCTACTATCAGTTTGTGGTTCCATACCGCTCGTTTATAGAACTGGGCCGCCGTCTGCCCATAGAACAGGCTTTGAGTGCCCGCTTCCAGGAGTATGTAAGTATGCAGTGG
>DXAW01000074.1 GCA_019116865.1 Candidatus Coprenecus stercoravium
ACCGGGGAACACCTTACAGTTCTTACCTATTTTGACATAGTCGAAAATCGTCGCATGGGGACCGATAACGCACCCCTCTCCTATTTCCACATTCTCCGCAATATAGCAATAGGGACCTATCTCCACATTAGCGGCTATCCTGGCATTGGGATGTACGGAAGAAAATTGCATAGTATTTATTATTTATTGTCTGTTTTTCAAAAATTCATCTCTGAGTATTCCGGCCACGGTGGTGTTGATCTTATGTCCGGACTTGCCGGCGACGACATGGCCCTTTATCCTGCGGCCCACCAACGAGAAGTCCCCTATCAGGTCCAGCATCTTGTGCCTGGCGCACTCATCCGGAAAATGAAGACGGACGTTGTCAAGGTAGCCTTCGGGCAGTCTGTCCACCTTATCCACGTTGAAAAGCGAAGCCATCCTCGCCAGGTCCTCCTCCGGCACCGGACGTTCCACTATCACTATGGCGTTTTCCAGATCACCGCCCTTGATAAGGTTGTTCTTAAAAAGAAACTCAAGTTCATGGAAGAACACGAACGTGCGGCAAGGCGCTATCTCCGAGGCATAATCCACGCCTTTGTCATAATGGAGCCTCTGCACGCCCAGCACATGGGAATTGAAATCTATGGTCAGGTCTACCGAGAACTCTCCGGCCGGAGTAATCACTATCTCCGAACCAGTCTTCTCATCCCTGTAACGCACCTCCCGGTCCACCTCCAGATATCTCACCGGAGCGTCCTGTTCGGCAAGGCCGTCAGGCACTATCGCACGCACATAAGGGAGAGCGCTTCCGTCCAGTATCGGCGCCTCCTGCGAATCGAGAGTCACCAGGGCATTGTCCACACCGAGCCCGGAAAGAGCCGAAAGCAGATGCTCTATGGTAGACACCTTCACCTCGCCTTTTTCCAATGTCGTTCCCCTCTGGGTTACAGTAACATAGTCCGCAACAGCCTCGATTACGGCATCAGACCCGATATCCTCCCTGAGGAAACGGATACCGCTGTCCTCCGGTGCAGGCGCCACTTTCATACGCACCCGTGCTCCGGAGTGCAGCCCCTTGCCCTCGAATATATATTCTTTTCTGAGTGTTTTCTGTTTTTCTGACATGATTGGATACGTGTATTGATTATTTTTTGCCGCTGCGGCGGAATACGGCGTAAGACCTTATAAAGTTCATGTGCTCTATCGCAGGGCTGCCCATATACGCCTTGCCCTCTTCCTTGATATCCCCCAGAACTCCGGCCTGAGCGGCGAGTCTGGTTCCGTCAGCGATATGGAGATGACCGGCTATGCCCACCTGTCCGCCGAACATGCAGGAACGTCCCACTTTCGTAGAGCCTGCGATTCCGGTCTGGGCTGCGATTACGGTATTGGCGCCTATCGTGACATTATGCGCCACCTGAATCAAATTGTCCAGCTTGACACCTTTCTCTATGAGCGTCGTGCCCATAGTCGAACGGTCTATGACTGTATTGGCTCCTATCTCGCAGTCATCCTCGATAGTAACGATTCCCGTCTGGGGAATCTTCTTATACGAACCGTCGGCTGTAGGAGCGAAACCGAATCCGTCCGAGCCTATGACGGCATTGGACTGTATGATGCAGTTGTTACCTATCCGGCAGCCTTTGTAAATCTTCACTCCAGGGTACAGGATGCAGTTGTCGCCCACAGTCACTCCGTCCCCTATGTATACCATCGGATATATCTGGGTTCCGCTGCCTATAACCGCTTTCCTGCCGACGTAGGCATTTGAGCCGACGTACACGCCTTTTCCGAGACGGGCGGAGAAAGCGACATGCGCGGACCAGGCTCTTCCCCTACGTCTGGCTGACTTCATGGTGTTGAGCAGGTCGAGAAGAGAAGCTATGGCCTCATATGCGTTGTCCACCTTCACAAGAGTGGCCTGCACCGGCTCTTTAGGCTCAAACGACTTGTTGATAAGTATTATGCTGGCCTTACAGGTGTATAGATACTGCTCGTACTTGGGATTGGCCAGAAAGCACAGCGTTCCAGGCTTGCCTGACTCTATGCGGGCAACTGAGGACACAGTGGCATCGGGATTTCCCACAATCTCCCCACCGAGATGCTCAGCTATTATTTTAGCACTTACCTCCATGATAAGTCAAATTTCATTCTAAATTTTAAAGCTTCACGCAAAGAAAGCAATTTTTTTTGGATTATCAGTACAAAACCACTACTTTTGTGCTGATTTAGGAAAGTGGAAAGGGACGGCGAGTCCCTTTTGTTTTATTCACAGCCATCAACTACCGCCGCCATGATAGAGAAACACACCATCGAACAGATTGTAGAACAGTACATGGAGGACCACCGGCTCGTCCTCACCGACGTAAAAGTCAACAAGGCCAACAATATCAAAGTTTTTTTCAAAGCCCTGGACAGACCGGTCTGCATTGACGACTGCGTGGCTCTCAGCAGGCACATCGAAGCCGGGCTGGACCGTGACAAGGAGGATTTCTCACTCATGGTCAGCTCTGCCGGAGACAATACAGAAAACAATGACAATGAAATAGATAATATTTAAAACAACCGACATGGAAGTAAACCTGATAAGTACGTTTGCCGAGTTCAAGGAACTCAAGAACATCGACAGACCTACCATGATGAGCGTGCTGGAAGACATCTTCCGCACCCAGTTGATTAAAATGTACGGCTCGGCCGACAATTTTGACATCATCATCAACATCGACAAGGGCGACCTCGAAATCTGGAGAAACAGGGAAGTGGTCGAGAAAGTCGAGGATCCCAACACGCAGATATCCCTTGAGGAAGTCCACAAGATAGACCCCTCATATGAAGTCGGAGAAGAGTTCCCTGAGGAAGTCAAACTGGCGGACTTCGGACGCAGGGGCATACTCAACCTTCGTCAGAATCTGCAGGGACGCATAGCCGACATTGAGAAAGCCAACCTATACAACAAATACAAGGACAGGATACACGAGATTCTCGTAGGCGAGGTCTATCAGGTATGGAAGAAAGAGGTGCTGGTTATGGATGAGGACGGCAACGAGCTGGTGCTGCCCAAATCCGAGCAGATACCGTCCGACTACTTCAAGAAAGGCGAGACAGTGAAAGCCGTCATCGAAAGCGTGGAGATGAAGAACAACACACCCGTCATCACATTGTCGCGTACCTCCCCGGCCTTCCTTGAGAGACTTTTCGAGCAGGAGGTTCCCGAGATTTTCGACGGACTCATCACTATTAAGAAAGTGGTGCGCATCCCCGGAGACAGGGCAAAAGTAGCAGTGGAGTCATATGACGACCGCATCGATCCGGTAGGAGCATGCGTGGGAGTGAAAGGCTCACGTATCCACAGCATCGTAAGAGAACTGCGCAATGAGAACATTGACATCATCAACTGGACTTCCAACACCCAGCTTCTTATCCAGAGGGCACTCAGTCCTGCGAAGATTTCATCCATGTCCATAGACGAAGAGACCAAGCACATACGCGTCAACCTGAGTCCGTCCGAGGTATCACTGGCCATAGGTAAAGGCGGAAGCAACATCAAGCTGGCCGGTCAGCTGGCCGGTTACGAAATCGACGTGTTCAGGGAGAGCGAGAGCGGAGAGGAAGACGAGGACGTCATGCTTGATGAGTTCAACGACGAGATCGAGCAGTGGATTATCGACGCTCTCAAAGGTATCGGATGCGATACGGCCAAGAGCGTGCTGGCTCTGCCTGTCGAGGAAATATGCCACAGGGCAGACCTCGACGAGGAGACAGTTGTGGAGGTTCAGAAGATCCTCAAGGCAGAATTTGAACAATAATTAAAACGGAATAAATATGGCGGGACAAGAGAAAATCAGAATCAACAAAGTACTAAAAGAATTCAACATCGGACTGTCTACACTGGTGGAGTTCCTCAACAAAAAAGGTTTTGAGGTGGACTCCAATCCCGGTGCGCAGATTACAAGCGAGGAATACGAGCTTATCAAGAAAGAATATGCGAAAGACCAGCGTATAAAGGAGGAATCTGCGAAGATAGCCATAAAAGTCAACGAAATAACTAAAATGGGCAACTCCCGACAGGAGCCTGACGAGGAGCCTGTCGAGGAAGTGATCATCAAGACCAGTACTATCGGACATCCTTCATCTCCGGAACCCGCCATCACGGAGAAAAAAGATGAGCCGGAGCCTGCACCCGCGCCCAAACCTCAACCGGAATCCGTACACAACACCGAACCGGAATCCGTAAAGGAGCCGGAGCCTGCAAAGGCACCTGCACCTGAGCCTGCTCCCGTAAAGGAGCCGACAACCGCACCCGCAGAAGACGGACATAAGAGCAACAACGGGCCCAAAATTCTTGGAAAGATTGACCTGAATAAAAAGCCCGCTCCTCACAAGCCGGCAGCACCTGCACCGGCTCCGGCTCCCGAGCCAAAGGCCAAGGAGATTACTTCCCGAGAGGAAAAAGCTCCCGAGAAGCACGAAGTCGAGCATATCGAGACCCGTGTTGAAAAACTCACAGGACCCGTCATCAGCGGCAAGATAGACCTGTCCGCATTCGAGAAAAAACACACCCCCGGAGGCGACAAAAACGGTCACCGCAAGCGTGAGCGCATCAAGCAGGGAGAGAAAGTGGACATCACCAAGGCCGACGGAGTCAACCAGAAGAGCCGCAACAAAAAAGGCGGTGCCGCTGACCAGAACAAGGACAGGAAGAACCGCAAGGAGAAACCGAAACCTGTCCGTGTGGAGATAGACGAGGATCTGATACAGAAACAGATCAAGGAGACATACGCCCGCATGACGGAAGGCAAGGGCAAGACCAAGAGCTCCAAGCACAAAAGAGAGAAACGCGAGCTGATCTCCCAGAAGATGGAAGAGGCCAGAGAGTTGCAGCAGCTTGAGAGCAAAATCCTCAAAATGACGGAGTTTGTAACCGTCAACGATCTGGCAATCATGATGGGCACACCTGTGACAAAGGTCATAGAGGCCTGCATGAACCTTGGTCTTATGGTGTCCATCAACCAGCGTCTCGATGCGGACGCACTGGTGCTGGTGGCCGAGGAATTCGGATATCAGGTACAGTTCGTATCCGCTGATGAGGAAGAAGAGATACACGATGAGGTTGACGATCCCAAGGATCTCGTTGAACGTCCGCCGATTATCACCGTCATGGGTCATGTGGACCACGGTAAGACCTCACTGCTGGACTACATCCGTAAGTCCAACGTCATCGCCGGAGAAGCCGGAGGCATCACACAGCACATCGGAGCATACAATGTGAAAATGCCCGACGGACGCCGCATCACCTTCCTGGACACTCCCGGCCACGAGGCATTCACCGCCATGCGTGCCCGCGGTGCGAAGATTACCGACCTGGTTATCATCATCGTGGCCGCAGACGACGCCATCATGCCCCAGACCATAGAGGCCATCAACCATGCTCAGGCAGCCGGCGTACCCATGATATTTGCCATCAACAAGATAGACAAGCCGGGCGCCAATCCTGACCGCATACGTGAACAGCTTGCCAACATGAATATCCTGGTCGAGGACTGGGGAGGCAAATACCAGTGTCAGGAGATTTCCGCCAAGAAAGGAACCAATGTGGACAAGCTTCTGGAAAAAGTTCTTCTTGAAGCAGACCTGCTGGAGCTAAAGGCCAATCCCAAACGTATGGCCAAAGGTACCGTCATAGAGTCCTCCCTGGACAAGGGACGCGGATATCTGGCCACCGTACTCGTACAGAACGGTACGCTTCACGTAGGAGACATAGTCCTCAGCGGCAGCTACTACGGCAGGGTAAAGGCCATGTTCAACGAACGCGGACAGAAAGTAGAGGAGGCGGACCCCTCAACACCTGTATCAGTGCTCGGACTCAACGGAGCCCCCACTGCCGGTGAGGTATTCAACGTCATGGATGACGAGCGTGAGGCCAAGGACCTGGCCAACAAGCGCGAACAGCTGCTGCGCATCCAGGGACTGAGAACCCAGAAGCACATCACCCTCGAAGAGATAGGACGACGCATAGCCATCGGCAACTTCAAGGAGCTCAACATCATCGTCAAAGGAGACGTGGACGGTTCCATCGAGGCTCTTTCCGACTCCCTCATCAAGCTGTCTACCGAAGAGATACACGTGGACGTAATCCACAAGGCCGTAGGAGCCATCTCCGAATCAGACGTACTGCTGGCCGCAGCATCCAACGCCATCATCATAGGATTCCAGGTAAGGCCCTCGGCAAGTGCCCGCCGCCTGGCCGAGAAAGAGGAAATAGAAATCCGTCTCTACTCTGTCATCTATGATGCCATCAACGAGGTCAAGAGCGGTATCGAGGGTATGCTCGCTCCAGAGGAGAAAGAGGAAGTCACCGCCACCGCCGAGGTACGCGAGACCTTCAGAATATCCAAGGTCGGCACCATTGCCGGATGTATGGTCAAGGAAGGCAAGATTACCCGCAGCTCCAAGGTGCGCGTAATACGTGACGGCATCGTAGTCTACACCGGAGCCCTCGGCTCACTCAAGCGATTCAAGGATGACGTCAAGGAGGTCGCAGCCGGCATGGACTGCGGTCTGAACATCGACGGCTACAACGACATCAAGGTCGGCGACACCATCGAGGCATACCAGATTGTGGAAGTCAAGCGCAAGCTATAACAAGCCATGGCCGTGACCTTACTGCTTCTGATTGCCGCCATAGTGATTGCCTTATGCGTGGTACTGAACAACGTATCCAACAAAA
This sequence comes from Candidatus Coprenecus stercoravium, assembly GCA_019116865.1. Lineage (GTDB taxonomy): Bacteria > Bacteroidota > Bacteroidia > Bacteroidales > UBA932 > Coprenecus > Coprenecus stercoravium. Next base: position 6,710 of record DXAW01000074.1, read on the forward strand.
TAGGCATTCCTATGCTGCTCGCATTCATCCTGCTGGGCATGGCTTTCGGCTCAGACGGGATAGTGAAGATTCCGTTCGATGACTTCTCTTTCACCGAGAACATCTGTACTGTTGCCCTGATATTCATCATGTTCTATGGCGGCTTCGGCACCCGCTGGAAGGAGGCCAGGCCTGTCGTGGTCAAAGCCGGCATACTCTCCACCATAGGAGTGGTCATGACCGCCGGCCTGACAGGACTTTTCTGTTATTACGTGCTGAAAATGCCGGCCGCCCTCGGATTCCTGATAGGAGCCGTGCTCAGTTCCACTGACGCGGCTTCGGTATTCTCAATCCTGCGTTCCAGAAAACTGGGTCTGAAATACAACACGGCGTCCCTGCTGGAGATTGAGAGCGGAAGCAACGACCCGTGCTCCTATATGCTTACAGTCGTGATGATGGCCGTAATCGAGGGCACCGCCTCCGGAGGCAGAATCGTCTACATGGTGTTCGCCCAGATAGTCTACGGAGCGGCCATCGGCGCCGTCATCGCCATGGCATCCGTGTGGCTCATGAAACATTTCCGCTCGTCCACCTCAGGTTTCGACACACTGTTCGTACTGGCCGTGGCCATCTTCTCCTACGCCATACCCAATCTGGTGGGAGGAAACGGCTATCTTAGCGCATACATCGTAGGTATAGTCCTCGGCAATTCGGAAATCAGGGGCAAGAAATCCCTGGTACCGTTCTTCGACGGACTTACCAACCTTATGCAGATAGTCATATTCTTCCTTCTGGGTCTTCTGGCCTTCCCGTCACAACTTCCTGCGATAGCCGTTCCTGCCATACTCATTGCCTTGTTTATGACCTTCGTGGCGCGTCCGCTGTCAGTATTTGCCCTGATGACTCCGTTCAAGAGCCGCTGGCGCCAGCAGCTGCTGGTATCGTTCGTAGGTCTGCGCGGAGCCGCCTCCGTGGTATTCGCCATCATGGCTCTGCCGGCATCACGGCAGCTGGCAGGCAACGAGCACGATCTGTTCAACATAGTGCTTATGATCGTGCTCCTGTCAATATCACTGCAGGGGTCGCTCATACCGGCCGTTGCCCGAAAGCTCAAAATGACATCCAGCGAGGAGGACATCCTGAAGACATTCACCGACTACTCCGACAATATGGACGTGAGCTTCGTGCAGATGGACATCACTGAAAAAGACGCCTGGAGCGGCAAGATCATCAAGGACCTTCCCATACCGCACGACACCATCGTCGCCGCCATTTTACGCAACGACAAGGCGATAATACCAAGCGGCAGGACCAAAATACTGCCCGGAGACAAGGTCATCATGAGCGCCAGGGACTTCGAGGACGAGAATATCATGCAACTGTCGGAGAGGCGCATCGAAAGAGGCAGCGAATGGATAGGCAAGAAAGTCTTCCAGTACTCACCGGACAGCAACGAGCTGATAGTGCTCATCAAAAGAGGCAACCGGGCCATCATCCCCCGCGGCAACACCGTAATTCACAAGAACGACATAATGGTCATCAACAAGATACGCCGCGAATCACTACAGACCGAATAAAGAAAACAACACACATACATTATGGAAAAAGCAAAAGTTTATTTCACCGACCTGCATACCTCCACCCGTCTTCCTCTGGTGGAGAAGATGAAAGCCGTGGCCAAGGCCGCAGGCATAGAGACGATTGACTTCAAGGACAAGTTCGTCGCCATCAAGATGCACTTCGGAGAGCCGGGCAACCTGGCCTTCCTCAGGCCCAACTACGCCGCCGGCATGGCCGATCTGGTGCGTTCCTTAGGCGGCAAGCCTTTCCTGACAGACTGCAATACGCTGTACTCAGGCGGACGCTCCAACGCAGTGGACCACCTTGAAAGCGCATCCCGCAACGGCTTCAACCGCCTCAGCGCAGGCTGCGACGTCATCATTGCAGACGGTGTCAAGGGTACAGAATGCAAGGAACTTCCGATAGAGGGAGGGACATACTGCAAGACAGCAAAGATAGGTGCGGCCATTGCCGACTCCGATGTGCTCATCGCCCTGTCGCACTTCAAGGGGCACGAGCAGACCGGATTCGGAGGAGCGCTGAAAAATATGGGTATGGGATGCGCCAGCGTGGCCGGCAAGCTCGAACTGCACTCATCGTCCAAACCCGTGATAAAGGTAGAAAACTGCCGCTGCTGCGGTATCTGCGTAAAACACTGTGCTCATGACGCAATACATATCGAGACAGTAGAAGGCACCAATCACGCAGGCAAACACACCGCCGCCGTCATCGACTATTCGAAATGCGTCGGCTGCGGTCAGTGCGTTGCTCTCTGCCAATATGAGTCAGCCGTGCTGAAAGACTGGGACACCTCAGAGACCCTGAACGGCAAGATAGCCGAATACACCAAGGCCATCGTAGCCGACCGTCCCTGCTTCTACGTCAATTTCATCGTCAATGTATCCCCCGAATGCGACTGCTGGAACCACAACGACGCCGCCATCGTGCCGGACCTCGGCATCGCCGCATCGTTTGACCCCGTTGCCCTCGACCAGGCCTGCGCGGACATGGTGATGGCAGCCCCTGCCCTTCCCGGCAGCAAGCTGGAGAAGACCCGGCCGCACGAGCATCTGTGCGGAGACGACAAGTTCCACATACTGCATCCCGACACCAACTGGCAGGCAGGCCTCGAGCACGCCGAGCGCATCGGCATCGGCACCCGCCAGTACGACCTCATCACCGTCTAGCAAATTCACGGCATACAGCCAATCATAAACCAGCCTTGTGTGAGGCTGGTTTTATTTTTCAATAAAATATTTTGAAATACAAAATAAAGATGTAATTTTGCAGACAAAAGACGGGTATGAGAATTATTGCGCGGAGTAAGATCGTTGAATATTATACTTTCAGGCCTGACAGCAAGATTGCGCTGGAAGACTGGTTCCACAAAGTCAGGAATGCCGAATGGACATGTTTCGCTGATATTAAGCGGACGTTCAGAAGTGCCGACAGCATCGGCAATCAACGGTATATATTCAACATCAAAGGCAATAGTCACAGACTCATAGTTGTAATAAAGTTCACTATAAAGACAGTCCTTATCCGGTTCATCGGCACACATGCTGAATATGACCGGATAGACGCAAAGAATATATAGAGATGGCAAAAATAAAGAGCGAGACTGCCTATAAGGCGGCAATGGACAGGATAGAGGAACTGCTTCCTATGGTACAGGAGGGCACTCCGCCATACGACCGGAACCTGATAGAGCTGGATCTGCTCTCCGGTCTAGTAGAGGAATACGAAGAAGAGCATTACCCTATCAAGACTCCGACACTGATAGAGGCAATCAAACTCAGGATGTACGAGATGGGGCTGAACCAGACCAAGCTTTCCGAACTGCTGGGAGTGAGTACATCCCGAGTCAGCGACTACCTTACCGGACGCTGCGAGCCGACACTGAAGGTGGCCCGCGAGATAAGCCGCAAACTCAACATAGATGCCGATATCGTCCTCGGAGTATAGACTATGAGCGGTGCGGTGAAAATAAACTCCGGGAAGGCGTGGGTGCTGGCGGCCAGACCGAAGACACTGGCCGGAGCGGCCACGCCCGTGATTATGGGAGGAGCCTGCGCCTGGATGTGGCTAAGCAGCAACGGATACGATGCGGCAGCGACATTCAGATGGCTGCCTTTCGGACTATGCATGCTCTTCGCCTGGATAATGCAGATTGACGCCAATTTCGTAAACGACTGGTTCGACTTCAGGAAAGGAAGCGACACAGAGCAGCGGCTCGGGCCGAAACGGGCCTGCGCCCAGGGCTGGATTACCCCGAAAGCCATGAAGACCGGCATTGCGGCCACAACACTACTGGCCTGCGCCGCCGGAGCTCCCCTGATATGGACCGGCGGCCCGTGGATGCTGGCCGTAGGCGCCGCCTGCGTGCTGTTCTGCTTCCTCTACACCACGAAATTCTCCCGTATGGGACTGGGCGACGTGCTGGTATTGTTATTCTTCGGTATCGTTCCCGTAGGTTTCACTTTCTACCTTCAGACCGGTACATGGACACTGGAGGCCACCCTTGCCGGACTCGCCTGCGGCCTGGCCGTAGACTGCCTGCTGATAGTCAACAATTACCGGGACAGAGCCGAGGATGCGACACAAGGCAAAAAGACGATAGTAGTAAGACTCGGCGGACAGTGGGCCATAATCCTTTACTATCTTTCAGGTCTGTCTGCCACGCTCCTCGCAGGAGCCGCCGTAGCTCTTTCCAAACCGGCATGGCATGCCGCACCCCTGCTTCTATATGCAGCACTTCATCTTGCTACATCCAGGAGACTGAGCACCACGGACGGAGCCGCCCTCAATCCGTTCCTGGGCAAGTCCTCACGTAACTTCTTCCTGCTGTCCCTACTTTTCGCCGTCTGCTGCGCCGCATAAAGGAAAGATTTACTACTTTTGTAGATTGTATTATTTATCCGCACATGCTGAACAGATTGGGAATCATACTTCGGCTGACGGCCGCACTTACAGCAGCCGTACTATCTTCAGGACAGAGCCTTATGGCTCAGTCCACGGCCTTTACCAGAACCGGTTCGCTTTATATCGTCAAGGAAGTGAAACCTCCTATACTGGAGATAGTGGATCTCAGGCTGGAGGAGCCGTCCGGCAACAATGCCATTGATGCCGACGAGACCTGCAACATCATCCTCACCGTCCGCAACAACGGATACGGAGACGGAATCGGGCTGCGCGGAGAGATAAAGGCCAGAGGTACTGTGCAGGGACTTTCCTACCATGACAAGAGCATTCCGACTATACGTGTAGGACAGACCTCCGACATCAAATTCCCGGTCAAAGCGTCCATGAACACGGCTGACGGAAGAGCGGAATTTATAGTCCGTATAGACGAGCCTCTGGGATTCGGGACCGACAGTCTCTTCCTCGCAGTGGACACCAGAGCGTTCGTACAACCCAGAGTACATATCGTAGACCATTCCATAACCGGTGCTGACAACGGCTCGGGCACCTTGAAGAAGATGCAGATGTTCAACCTCCAGATACTGGTGCAGAACACAGAATACGGGGACGCGCATGACGTCAATGTCAACATTGTCCTGCCTGACGACGTCTACCTGATGGACGGCCGCGACAAGGTGCCGCTGGGAGAGCTGAAGGCCGGCGAGACACGGTCGCTGGACTACGCCCTCATCGTCAACAACCTGTACTCGTCCAGTGACATACCCATCCATTTCGACATTACCGAAAGCTACGGCCAGTTCGCCGAGGACGGGGATATCAACCTCAAGCTCGACCAGCAGTTCGCCTCACACAAGATAGAGATAGAATCCGTCGCCGAGGAAAAAGCCGTAATAACCGTAGCATCCCTGCGCTCCGACGTGGACAGGAACATCCCGCAGACCGGCTCGGTAAACGAGAACCGGTTCGCCATAGTAATCGGCAACGAGGACTACCACTCCTACCAGCGCAGCCTCTCGGAGGAAGCCGACGTGCCATATGCGGCCAACGACGCCGCTGTTTTCGCCAAGTACTGCGTGGACGTTATGGGAGTACCGCAGGAAAACACCGTCCTGCTCACCAATGCCAGGTGGTCTGACATGAACCGCGAGATAAGCCGCATGACCGAAATCGTCAAGCTGCACGGCGAGCGTTCCGAATTGATCTTCTACTATGCCGGTCACGGTTTCCCCGATGACAATACCAAAGAGTCCTATCTGATACCCGTGGACATCTCCGGCACCGACTACCGGTCAGGTTTCAAACTGTCCGACCTTTACAGCAGGCTGACCTCTACAGGAGCCGGGAAAGTGACTGTATTCATGGACGCCTGCTTCAGCGGAGGAGGAAGGAAGGCCGGACTTCTGGCGGCCAGAGGCATCAAAGTAGTGCCGAAGGATACCCCGCTGAAAGGCAATATAGTGGTATTCTCGGCTACGACAGCCGATCAGGTGGCCCTGCCCTATAACGAAAAACAGCACGGCATGTTCACATACTTCCTGCTCAAGAAGATTCAGGAGACAGCCGGCGACTGCACTTACTCCGAACTGTCCGACTACATAGACAAGGAAGTGTCAGAATACAGCCTCCGGGTCAACTACAAATCTCAGAACCCCGAGACATCCTGTTCTCTTTCTGTCAGGGACGAATGGGGAGAGTGGAATTTCAAATAACTGATTGAAACGCAATGAGAAAACTATATCTGATACTGACTGCGGTCCTGACAGCCGTCTCCATGAGCATCGATAAAGCCGCAGCCCAGAATATTAGCGAAGCTGATTTCCGCCAGGACGGAGACAAGGTCATCGTCTCTTTCTATCTGGACCGCAATGCCGATATCTCGCTGTATGTCTCCACAGACGGGGGCAGGACATATCAGGGTCCGCTGAAGAAGGTATCAGGCAACGTCGGGAACAATGTCCCGTTAGGCTGGTGTGCGGTCACATGGGACCCGATTGCCGAATACGGCGGCATCACCGGAGACAATATCCGCTTCAAAATAACTGCGTCCCCTTTAAAGCAAAGAACGCTGCCAAGCACGGCCACCGGATACCCCGGTTCCATCAACAAACAGACAACCGACGAACGTCTCTCAGTCACAAAATGTCATAATAAATCCACCGGCTCCCAAAAAGGCAAATTCGTAAGATTCGGCATGGGTATAGGACTTGGAGGACTGATGGTCAAGGATGAGGATGAGTCCGTCTTCACATTCTCCATACCGATGGAACTGTCCCTTGGACGTGTCGACCAGAGATTCAATTTCGCCATCGGCGAGACATTCTCATTCATGAAGAGCACCGTACAGTTCACAACTGTCGGCATCCTCCGTCTGAGAGCCTTGGAGTTCATGTACTTAGGCATCGGAGGCGGACTGAATGCCAATGTCTATACAAGTACCCTTGGCTTCCTGGAGAAATATGACGACCTTGATCTTCCGGAATCAACTCAGGACGTGCTGCCAGCCCTTTCCGGAGCAGTCATCGCCGAGGCAGGCATCACTATTGACAACTTCGACGTGGCCCTGAACTACAAATATGATTTCATGGGCTTTTCCGACCTTTCAGGTACATTGTCCGTAGCTTTCAAGTACTATTTCTAAATAATATTTTTATCCTTTAAGGTACAATTTTTGCATAATCAACGCAATTCAGCCTATATTTGTGCGCTATGCAGATAAATATCCCTACTGAGAAAATTACACACACCGGCCGCAGAATGGCCGTACGCATCAGAAAGATAAGAAGATTGCCCAAATGGATATGGTATGTCATACTCGGATTGCTCGTAGCAGGCATAACCACATGGATCATACTCACATGGCCCGAACCGCCGAAGCCTGACTACCCGATAGTGGAGGCGCAGCCGGTGGTCATCGATGACGTAGAAATCTACGGAGACTACGCCGGCAAGATCAGTGCGCAGCAGTTTGTGGAGATACGCGCCCGTGTGGAGGGCTATCTTGAAGAGATGCTTTTCGAAGAAGGCACATACATCAAGAAAGGCCAGATACTATTTATCATAGACCCGAAACCATACCAGGCCGACATGGAAAGGGCAAAGGCCCAGCTCAACAAGAACAAGGCCCTTGAGCTGAAGGCAGAGAGAGATCTGGAGCGTATCCGCCCCCTCTTTGAGCAGAACGCCGCCAGCCGTCTGGATCTGGACAATGCCATAGCCTCATACGAAAGTGCCAAAGCAGAGGTCGTAATGAGCGAGGCCGACCTGACACAGGCCGAGATAGCCTTGGGATACACCACTGTAAGGTCCCCGATATCGGGATATATCAGCGAAAGCTACGTAGACCTGGGAACTCTCGTAGGTCCCGGAGGCCAGTCACTTCTGGCCACCATGGTCAAGAGCGACACCGTGCAGGTGGATTTCAGCATGACCAGTCTGGACTACCTCAAGAGCCGCGAGAGAAACGTCAATCTCGGCCAGCAGGACACAGCCAGAAACTGGAATCCTTATGTGACCATCACTTTGGCTGACAACTCAGAGTACCCGATGAAAGGTCTGGTGGACTTCGCAGACCCCCAGGTAGACCCCAATACCGGTACGTTCTCGGTACGCGCAGAGATGGCCAACCCCGACCACATACTTCTTCCCGGACAGATGACAAAGGTGCGTCTGCTTCTCGATGTCCGTGAAGACGCCATCATAGTTCCTACCAAGTCCCTTGTGATAGAAAAAGGCGGAGCATACGTATACGCCTGCCGCAGGGACAGCGTAGTGGAAAAACGATTCATAGAGCTAGGCCCCGAGATAGGCAACAATGTAGTGGTGGAGCGCGGACTGGGTCCGGACGAGATGATTATCGTCGAAGGCTTCCACAAGCTCAGCCACGGAGTCAAGGTGGCGCCTATAATCGTGGCTCCCCAGCCGGCACCCACAGTCCCCGACAGCGAGGGCCGTTACTCATTGGGGCCTGACAGCACGGCCATAGCCACATCTACCGACACCACTAAAGTGACCGCAGAGGATGAAAAGTGATTTCTTCATAGACCGGCCCATATTTTCCACGGTCATCTCGATTGTCATCGTGCTGGTGGGCCTTATCGGCCTGTTCCTGCTGCCTGTCGACCAGTATCCCGAGATTGTGCCGCCGGTGGTGCAGGTGTCCGCATCCTACCCCGGAGCTGACGCCGAGACCGTATCCCAGGCCGTGGCCACCCCTATCGAGCAGGAGCTGAACGGTACCCCCGGTATGCTCTACATGGACTCCAGGAGCACCAACACCGGATCTTTTACGGTAACCATTACATTCGACATAGACACAGACCCCGACCTGGCGGCCGTCGAGATACAGAACAGGGTGAAGCAGGCCGAGGCCAGACTTCCGGCGGAAGTAATCCAGAACGGTATCTCGGTGGACAAGCAGGCTTCCAACAAGCTGATGACCATAACCCTGCTGTCCAACGACCCCAAATTTGACGAGGTGTACCTGAGTAACTACGCCACCCTCAACGTACTCGACATGCTCCGCCGTATCCCCGGCGTAGGCCGTGTTTCCAATGTCGGCAGCCGCTACTACGGTATGCAGATATGGGTACAGCCTGAGAGACTTGCCAATCTGGGACTTACCGTACAGGACATCCAGAAGGCCCTGAAAGAGCAGAACCGTGAATCCGCCGCCGGAGTCCTGGGACAGCAGCCCATGAACGGAGTGGACGTGACCGTGCCTATCGTAGCTCAGGGCCGTCTGTCCACAGTCAGCGAATTTGAGGATATTGTCCTCAGGGCCAATCCTGACGGCTCCATCATCCGTCTAAGGGACGTGGCCAGAGTATCGCTGGAGGCCCAGTCCTACAACACCGAGAGCGGTATCAACGGAGGCAACGCCGCTGTGATGGATATCCGTATGCTTCCCGGCATGAACGCCATGGAGGTATCCGAGTCCGTCAAGAAAGCCATGGACGAGATCAGCCGCAATTTCCCGGAAGGCATCTCCTATATGATACCTTTCGACATGACCGAATATATATCCCAGTCGATTCACGAGGTGTACAAGACCCTCTTCGAGGCCCTTTTCCTCGTGATACTGGTGGTGTTCCTCTCCCTGCAGAGCTGGAGAGCGACCCTCATCCCGGCCATCGCCGTGCCGATATCACTTATCGGTACCTTCGGAGTGATGCTCATATTCGGATTCTCCCTCAACACACTGACCCTCCTCGGTCTGGTACTGGCCATCGGTACTGTCGTGGATGATGCGATAGTGGTGGTCGAGAACGTGGACCGCATCATGAATGAGGAGAAACTGTCGGCCTACGAGGCCACCAAGAAAGCCATGAACGGCCTGGGCAGCGCACTGATAGCCATGTCGCTGGTGCTCTGCGCCGTATTTATACCCGTAAGTTTCCTGTCAGGTATCACCGGCTCACTCTACCGTCAGTTCACCATCACCATTGCGGTATCCGTGATTATCTCCACCATCGTGGCCCTGACCATGAGTCCCGTGATGTGCGCCCAGTTCCTCAAACCCAAGAAAGAGGGAGAGGAGGAGAAAAAGAACTTTATCTTCCGCGCCATCAACCGCTGGCTCAGCAAGGGCCAGTCAGTATATATCCGCGCCATCCGCAATTTCCTGAGTCATTCCAAACGCTCATTCGCAGCCTTCGGCATAGGACTCGTCAGCATCTGGGCCATGGCCCAGCTCATTCCGCAGAGCTTCCTGCCGCAGGAGGACCAGGGATATTTCACCGTCGAGTTCGAGCTGCCGGAAGGCGCCACTCTCGAAAGAACCAGAGAAGTGACCAACAGAGCCATGACCTGGCTGCTCGAACAGCCGGACGTACGCTATGTGCTCAACGTCACAGGATCAAGCCCCCGCGTCGGCACCAACCAGTCCCGCAGCCAGATGACAGTGATTATGAAGCCGTGGGAAGAAAGACTGAATCCCGACCTGCCCGCCTTCATGTCCGAGGTGATGGACGAGTTTACCCAATATCCGGAAAGCAAGGTCTACCTTAGTACACCTCCCGTCATTCCGGGCCTGGGTACCTCCGGAGGTTTCGAAATGGCCCTCGAAGCCCGCGGAGACCTCACCTACGAGGAGCTGCAGAGAGCATCCGACTCATTGGTATATTACGCCTCACAACGAAAGGAACTGTCACGTGTGAGCAGTTCGATGCAGGGCGACATACCCAAGCTGTACTATGACGTGGACCGGGACAGGGCCAAGCTTCTGGGAGTATCGGTATCGGACCTTTTCACCACAATGAAAGCTTTCACCGGTTCCGTATATGTCAATGACTTCAACCTCTTCAACCGAGTTTACCGCGTATACATCCAGGCCGAGGAACCCTACCGCCGCTGGCGCGACAACATGAACATGTACTTCGTACGCGGCAACGGAGGAGCCATGATACCCGTGACATCCATCGGTACCACCGAATACACCACCGGCCCCGGAACCATCAAGCGGTTCAACATGTACTACGCCGCCACCATCACAGGTGAGGCCGCCCACGGCTACAGTTCCGGCCAGGCCATGGACATCATGGAAGAGATAGTCCGGGAAAAGCTACCCGAGAATGTCGGTATAGAGTGGAGCGGTCTTTCCTATCAGGAGAAGCAGCAGAGCGGACAGACGGGACTTGTCCTGGCCCTCGCCTTCCTCTTCGTCTTCCTTTTCCTGGCCGCACAGTACGAAAGCTGGTCTGTTCCCGTGGCCGTCATCCTCTCCCTTCCCGTAGCCTGCATCGGTGCATTTCTGGCGATTATGGTCCTGGGTATGGAGAACAACGTCTACTTCCAGATCGGACTCGTCATGCTGATAGGTGTGGCCGCCAAGAATGCGATTCTTATCGTCGAGTTCGCCAAGGACGAGGTGGCTAAGGGCAAGGACATCGTCGAAGCCGCCATCACCGCTTCGGAACTGCGTTTCAGACCTATTGTGATGACCTCCCTTACATTCATCCTCGGTATGCTGCCTCTGGTGCTCGCATCAGGTCCCGGCTCGGCCAGCCGTCAGGGTATCGGTGTATGCGTGTTCTTCGGAATGATTGCAGCCACCACTTTGGGAATAGTATTCGTACCGTTCTTCTTCGTCTGGATATACCGGCTCAAGGAAAGGTTCGCAAATAGGAAAAAGAGAAGATTGAAAGCATGAGACATACTATAAGACATATATCGACGGTACTGGCACTGGCCGCAGCCATTGTGCTTCTGCAGGGGTGCGGAGCCGCAGTACGCAAATGCGTGGATCCGCAGATAGAGATACCTCAGACCATTATCCCCGGAGAGGAAGCGGACTCGCTGTGCCTGGCCGATCTGGAATGGGCCGAGATATTCTCCGACCCCCTGCTCAAGGACCTCATCGGAAAGACCCTGGAGCACAACAGGGACATGCTTACCGCCTCGGCGCGCGTACGTGAGCTGGAGCGGCTCCACCGGGTAGCCCGCGCCGAACAGTTCCCCTCGTTCAGAGCCAGAGCCAACATGGAGCAGGAGAATTATCAGTACACTGACGCAGACCCCGTCAAGGACAATGAGTTCGGACTCAAAGCCGCCGTTTCGTGGGAGATAGACATCTTCGGCCGCCTGCGCTGGGCCAACCGCGCCGCCATGGCCGAGTACCTTTCCTCCATCGAGTCGCAGAGAGCCATGCAGATGACGCTCGTAGCAGCAGTCGCTACTGCGTATTTCGAACTTACGGCACTTGACAACGAGTTGGACATCGTCCTCCGTACCTTAGATACAAGACGTGAGAGCGTCCGCCAGGCCAAGCTCCGTTTCGACGGCGGTCTGACCACCGAGATACCCTACCAGCAGGCACAGGTGGAGTACGCCAGCACGGCGTCCTTAGTGCCTGACCTGCAGAGGGACATCGCCCTGAAAGAACACGAGATATCTCTGCTGGCCGGAGAATTTCCGTCAACAGTGGAACGCTCGCTGCTCAACACCCACGACCAGTTCCCTGACCTTATGCACGTGGGCGTACCCTCCGACCTGCTCCAGCGCAGGCCAGACCTGATGGCCGCCAAACAGGATCTCAAGGCCGCCATGAGCGAGGTCGGAGTAGCATGGGCCGAGAGATTCCCCAGACTGGAAATCTCACTTGCCGCAGGAGTGGAGAACAACACATTCACCCACTTCTTCACCGGCCCCTTCTGGTATCCTATCATGAGCCTGACCTCACCGCTCTTCGCATTCGGCAAGAACAGGGCCAACTACCAGGCCTCTATCGAAGCATACAATCAGGAACGCTACCAGTACGAGCAGAAGATTCTCGAAGTGTTCAAGGAGGTCAATGACGCCGTCACATCCTACCGCTCGGCCCGTGAGAAAGTCACCCTGATGGGCAACCTCAAGGATGCCTCCCGCAAATACGTGGAACTGGCCCTATTCCAGTACCAGAACGGCTACATCAGCTATATCGACGTGCTCGATGCCCAGCGTAGCTACTTCAACTCCGAGATCGACTACTCCAACTCCGTCCGTGACGAGTTCCTGGCCATCATCGACCTCTACAAGGCCCTCGGCGGCGGCTGGTCCGTCCCCTCCGACGAAGATGCCGAAGCCTCCGCCGACACCGCCAAAACCGCTTCAAAAAAGACCGGCAAATAACTCCCATCCGGGAAAGTGAACCATTCTCCCACGAATCCCGGGCACTTCCCCGAATGACTCTGTGCTGCCGGCCCTAGTGCCATTGCTGCATTGAAGGCAAGCGGTCGAAAAGATCAGGCCCCTCTACCTTGAATATCATCGTCATTACTCCGTAACTATGTGATATTCAAGGCAGATTCTTCCCTCTTATGCCGAGGGCGGCAAGCCTTTTCTCCCCGCTTGCCTTCAACATCATTCCTACCTCTGTCTGCGCCCACTCCCGGCACGTTTGACACCTCCTGCCCGTGCGTTTACGGAATGTACGAGCATCCGCATTTTCAGCAATGAACTATCAATCAGGGTTTTAAATTTCTGTCCGATGGATTTCGCCCACTAAGAATGCCTCGAAATCCATCCCATCAAATCGCAACACACTAAAATCCCGACACTTACGCAAAACCACGATGCCCGCACTTCCCGTTAGCACCAGCCTCGGACCAGTCAGGCTCCATCGTCCTGCTAATTATCAACGGCACAAAAAACTGCGCCCCGAGCCCAGACCCGAAGCACAACAGTCAGCATAAATCACAATTTATTGGGAATTCTATTGATTTTCTCGAAGGAAATACTTACTTTTGGGAAAAATCACAATACACAGTGAATACAGAAGAAAGGCAAAGCCATCCGGGACCGCAGGAAGGCTCTCAAAGTCCGGCAGGATGAGATAGCCGGACTCTCAGAAGTCGGAATCAACACGCTCGTAGCAATCGAACGCGGACAGAGCAACCCGAAACTACGGACGCTGCTCTCAATCCTCGACACCCTCGGGCTCGAGATCACCATTAAACTGAAGGACTGACGATATGAGGCAATGCGAAGTATATTTGCACGATATCAGGGCAGGACTGCTGACTGAGGAGGACAACGGGGAATATGTTTTCGCCTATGAACCGTCGTATGTCGCTGACAAAATGCCTCCTGTCAGTCCAACTCTTCCGCTGAGAGAAGAGCCATACCGCTCCCCCTACCTGTTCCCCGTCTTCTTCAACATGCTCTCCGAGGGAGAAAACCGCCGAATCCAGTCCCGGCCGCTGCATATTGACAGCGGCGATGATTTCGGGATACTACTGGCCACAGCACAGAATGACACTGTCGGAGCCATCACCGTCAAACCCATTGAGCCATGAGACCGATTACCTCTCGCCCCCGGATTCTGCACATTTTGCCCGCTGGCAAAAAGACTGCTGTTCGACGGAAAGGCCGTATCGCACATTTTTCCCGAAACGAGCCCGAAAGATCTGGATGCCGGCAGACTCCAGGACACGGTGCAACATATCGGACGAATCTCCCTGTCCGGAGTCCAGCCTAAATTCTCCGCTATCGTAGGAGAGGATCTGCGCCTGCGCTATACCCGCGATAACGAACGCGGGCATTTCATCCTGAAACCTCAACCGTCCAGTTACCATATTATCAACCGGGAGTTCTGCGCCGCCAATGAGAACCTTACCATGCAGCTCGCCTCACAGGTGTACAGGATTGAGACCGCTGCCAACGGACTGTGTTTCTACGAGAATGACGAGACTGCCTATATTACCAGGAGATTTGACATCCACGGCGGAGGCAAGTACATGCAGGAGGATTTCGCCTCCCTGATGGGCCTGACAAAGTCCAACGGCGGTGCTGACTACAAATACAGTCGGGCCAGTTACGAAGAATGTGCGGACGTTATCCGCCGCCACGTAAAAGCCTACCGCATAGACCTGCTGCGTTTCTTCCGGCTTGTGCTGTTCAATTTTATCTCGCTCAATGACGATGCCCACCTGAAAAATTTCTCCTTGATCAACACTGGCAATGAATACCGTCTGACCCCTGCCTACGACCTCATCAACACTTCGCTGCATCTGGTCAACCACCGGATATTCGCCCTTGACAAAGGGCTTTTCAAAGAAGGGATGCAACTTTCCGATGTCCGCCAGGTCTGCCGCAAGGACTTCGAGGAATTCGGTCGCAGAATCGGCCTCAATGACAAGACCGTACAGCGCGAACTGGACTTCTTCGCAGCAGCACATCCTGAAGCGGAGCAGCTCATCGACAGGTCTTTCCTCTCCGAAGAGCTGAAGAGGCAATACCGGAGTTCCCTTGACTACCGCCGCAAGATGCTGACCTTCTGACGGCCCCCGTCGTCCACAATTTTCCAAAGTTACCGGGGAAGTGAACCGCTTTTCCACTGAATCCCGGGCACTTCCCCCTGCGAATCCGCATCCATACATTCCTACGGCAGCAACTGTAGGCAAGCGGTCGAAAAGACCAGGCCCCTCTACCTTGAATATCATCGTCATTACTCCGTAACTCTGTGATATTCAAGGCAGATTCTTCCCTCTTGTGCCGAGGGCGGCAAGTCTTTTCTCCCCGCTTGCCTACAACATCATTCCTACCTCTGTCTGCGCCCACTCCGGCACGTTTGACACCTCCTGCCAGTGCGTTTACGGAATGTACGCGCATCTTGACTTTCAGTAGTTGGCTGGCAATCAACACCTTAACTTTCAGACCGATGGATTTCGCCCACTAAGAATGCCTCGAAATCCATCTCGTCAAATCGCAACACACTAAAATCCCGGCACTTACGCAAAACCACGATGCCCGCACTTCCCGTTAGCAGCCACTCAGCCCAGTCAGATTCCACCATTGCGGTAAAGTAGAAACGACTCCACATAATAACATCTTCGGTTATAACAAAATTTGTTATATTTGCATCGAAAACATACAAGGCTTATGGATGCACCCTTTATTTTCGGCAAAATCGCAACTGATGACAACTTCACTGACCGCAAGCAGGAGACCGCGCATCTCGTCGGCAATTTCAAATCACTGATCAATACCATCCTGATATCTCCGAGACGATGGGGTAAAAGCTCGCTCGCAAACAAAGCTTCAGGGCTTGCGCTCAAAAGTGACAAACGCTTACGGATCTGTCATGTTGATCTCTTCAATGTGAGAAACGAGGAACATTTCTACCAACTTCTGGCTCAGGCTGTCATTAAAGCCACATCCTCCAGGCTGGAAGAAGCCGTGGATAATACCAGGAAGTTTCTCTCGCAGCTTATTCCAAGAATCACTGTCGGCAATGAAATCGCAGGCGACATCACTCTTGGCTTTGACTGGGATGAGTTGAAGCGGAGTCCCGACGAGGTGCTGGACCTGGCCGAAAACATAGCGTCGGCAAAAGGCCTGAGGATAGTCGTATGCATTGACGAATTCCAGAATATCGCCTCATTTGACGAGCCTCTTTACTTCCAGAAGCGGCTCCGCTCACACTGGCAAAGGCATCAGAAAGTCTCATACTGCCTATACGGCAGCAAGCGGCACATGATGATGGATATTTTCACAAATCCGCAGATGCCGTTTTACAAATTCGGAGACCTGTTCTTTTTAGGTAAAATCAAGACAGAACACTTCGCTCCGTTCATCACTGAACGGTTCGCTGCCACGGGTAAATCCATAGACAGCGATGCTTGTCTGGAAATAATATCACTTGCGGACAATCACCCGTACTATGTCCAGCAGCTGGCTCAGATCTCCTGGCTGCGGGCCGACGATGGCCACTGCTCCGTCCAGACTGTCAGGCAGTCACACGAAGCCTTGGTCGAACAACTCAGTCTGCTGTTCGTCAACCTTACAGAGACTCTGACCAACCAGCAGCTCGCCCTGCTCCACGCCATGACCGCCGGAGAGACCGCATTCACCTCAGCAGAGGTCATGAGAAAATACCGGATATCTTCCCCCATGTCTGTATTTCGCTCAAAAAAGGCTTTGGTGGAGAAAGACATACTCGACATCAACGCCGGCACCGTCTCTTTTCAGGATCCGATTTACGCCTGGTGGCTCCGCTACTGTTACTTCATCGGATAATCCGCTTTTCCACACTTCGGAAGCAATGCTGCCGGCACTGCTGCAATTGCAGCATTGAAGCCAACATCATACATATCTCCGGCAGCGCCCACTCCCGGCACGTTTGACACCTCTTGCCAGTGCGTTTACGGAATGTACGAGCATCCGCATTTTCAGCAATGAATTATCAATCAGGGCTTTAAATTTCTGTCCGATGGATTTCGCCCAGTAAGAACACCTCGAAATCCATCCCATCAAATCGCAACACACTAAAATCCCGGTACTTACGCAAAACCACGATGCTCGTGCTTCCCGTTAGCACCAGCCTCGGACCAGTCAGGCTCCATCGTCCTGCTAATTTTCAACGGCACAAAAAACCGCGCCCCGAGCCCAGACACGAAGCGCAGTTATCATATTTTGCGACAACACAACTACATTTGTCGTTTTAAATCTGTTGGGTTAAAAATGTTACCGTAGAGGATATCCTTGCTGCCCTTGCGGTTTTCATCAATATGTATGCAAGGAAATTCCTTACATACAGCGTCTATCAACTCAGGCCGTGTCCACCGTCTGCCTTTACTTCCATCACCGGCTCCTTCACCTTTCCATTCATCTATGTCATTTTCATACCTGAATATCAGGATTATCAATCGGTCTGCCCTGAATACTGACTCCTTAACACAACAGTAAAGCGACTGACGTAAGTCATTGTATTTCGGTAGTGAGTATATATCGTCCAGCACGATATAGTGCGTGTCCTCTTTCAATTCATTAAAAGCCTCTGTCACGGATTTTGCACTCCGGCAATCAACCACACGCTTCGGCGAAGGTATATCCAAATTTTCCAAATCGTATCCATACGGCAGTCCTATCAGAGCTGTTGTGTGAAAGTAATAATCCTTCTCAGACTCCAGCCTCCTCGCAAATGGTTCTATTACTGTATGCCTAAAATGATCACAAAAAGCCCATTCGGTGTCCAACTCATGATTTCCTTTTGATACTTCCGTTAACAATCCCATATCTTTACTGTTTTTAACTAATTATTTCTATTCTTTTGGATTTTCAATCTCCTCCCACTATTGTCAATAATTTTTAGTGGGCACGCACGAATGAGTCCAATTCAATAAAATCTTTCTTGTTGACATATGCCTGCCAGATTTTGTCAACAACTTCCGGATCCATTACCCCTAAACAGATTTCTGTACTGAAAGCACCTCTGTCAATAGTTGAAGGACTGCTTGACCCCGGGGTCCTGAAAAACAGTTTTTCCCCTTTCAGATAAATTGCTGCGATGTTGTCTGTGTTGATTATGACTGTTCCTTTTTTAATCCACATATTCAGAATATTAAATTAATGCATGATTGGTCCGTTTACCTTTATGATGTTTCCATAAATATCTTCAATTCCATGACGGGCAATATGTTCGTCATTTGTGATTATTTCACCGCCACACCTGCTGCATTTGAGCCCCTTGTTTCCACATTCCGGACACAAGATATATTTTTTGCTGCAGTTGTCACATCTATAAGTAGAAAATTGCAGGATCGTATCGAAGTTCCTGCCGCAGTTGTCACATTTGACTGTACCTCTGATTAACATGGTTAGCTGTATTAATGGTTGTATACCTTTATATATCAAAAAAGTAAAAATCTATAATAGAAATTGAAATTATTTTTCAACAATAATGTCAGTGTGGAGGGATTTGCCGCTCTTAGAATTTTCCTTTATAAGATCTTTAATCCTTTTAAAGAATTTACACTTCATATCGGCATAGAGCATGTCGCTGACATATTCATGAGAATGACGAAGCATTGCGCAGTACAGGGCGTGAAAATCGGGGTCGCTAAGCACTTCTTTCCTATTTCTCAGGAAATCACAGACT
>DXAW01000075.1 GCA_019116865.1 Candidatus Coprenecus stercoravium
GCTTAATGTATCGGTTAGTTGCAGCCGCCGCAGCAGTCTCCGCCGCAGGAGGAGCAGCCGCTTCCGCATGAGCTCTGCTTGTATTCGCCGTGCAGGCCTTCCTTGAGCTCCTGCTCGGTGGCGTCACGGACGGTGAGAATCTTGCCGGTGAAGTTGAGGGTCTTGCCGGCCATGGGGTGATTGAAGTTCATCATCACGCTGTCGTCCTTGACCTCGTGCACCTTGCCGTGGAGCACGCCGCCCTGCTGGTTCATCATGGGGATCATGTTGCCCACTGTGAGGAGGCCTTCCTGAATCTTGCCGTCCACCTCGAAGACATGCTTGGGCAGTTCGACGATCATGTCAGGATTGTGCTCGCCGTAACCTTCTGCGGGAGAAAGGGTGAACTCAAATGTATCACCAGGCTCCTTGCCGGCGATGTATTCCTCGAACTTGGGCAGGAGATATCCCATGCCGAAGATGAAGTCGAGGGGTCTGTCTTCTGTTGTCTGGTCGGCTACCTGGCCGTCCACTGTGAGGGTGTAGGTAAGTGCTACTACTTTCTTTTCACTGATTTTCATTGTTCTGAACTATTTGATAATTGTTTATAATCCGCTTATGTCGGCTCCTTCAAAGGCCAGGGTGGGTATCTGCCACTCCATGAAGCCTATAGGGTCGTTGCCGATGAATATGCTGTTCTTCCACAGGGAGAGGAAGTTGCCGGTGAGATTCATTTCCTTGACAGGGTAGAGCCTCTGGCCGTTCTCGAAGTACCAGCCCTCGATGCCGTAGGAGAAGTCACCGGTGACCGGGTTGCTGTTGCCGCCGTTGAAGCCGGTGATGAGCACTCCATTGCCGGTCTGCCGCAGGATTTCTTCCTGGCCTATGCCGGAGTTCTTCGGGAAATACACAGCGAATGCGTCCTCCGCTGTGCGTGGCATCCCCAGCTTGTTGGCGAAATAGGTATTGAGGAAATAGGTGCATACCTGTCCGTTCCGGATGATGTCCCTCTCCATGGTGGCCACGCCCTCGCTGTCGAAATAGCCGGAACCTGTGCGTCCCGGAATCAGAGGGTTGTCCGCAATGTGCAGGCTGTCAGGGAAAAGCTGCTTGCCGAGCGAGTCGAGCAGGAAGGAGTTGCGCTGCTGCAGAGCGGAGCCGTTAAGCGCAGCGATGACGGCGGACACGGCTCTGGCCGAAACGGTATTCTCCAGTACAATATTGTATTTGCCGGAGGGAAGTTTGCGTGAATCAATCATCGGTACGGTACGCTCGTATGCCTTGCGTCCGCATCCTGATGGCAGTCTGTCGAAGAAAATTGAGCCTTCGTACCAGTTGTTCTGTGGACGGGCCTCCCCGTGGCCTTTTACCGTGCATTCGCATGATACGGAGTAGAAAGTACCGCCGGCCTCTGCTTCCAGCCCCTGTGAATCGATGATGTAGTCCGAGCGGCGGCAGTCATCCCAGTCGCAGGCAGTGGAGATGAGGCGTGGGTCGCTCTTGTCCACTTCTGCGTCTGTGGCCTTGAGTATATCGGTCTTGTCCTTGAATGCGATATCGGAGAAATGTGGGTCCGTCTGCTGCAGGTCGGGCAGGCCACCGCGGTAGTACAGCGATGGATCGGGCATGGTCCGGCATTCGTCCGGAGTGAGCAGGCGGCAGGATTCGATGCATCTGCTCAGGAACGGTCTCAGCTCCTCTGCGTTCATCCTGTTGGTGGAGAATATTCCGAAACGGCCGTCCGTGAACAGGGTTACACGCATGGATGCCGATGATGACTCCTGGAGTTTCTCTATCTCTCCGTTGAGGTAGGATATGGAGGTCTGCTCACTTTCTGACAGACTGATGCGGCAGTCCGAGGCTCCGAGAGCCAGGGCCGTGTCCAGGGCTTGTCTTGCTATGTCTTTATTCATTGATTCCTCCTACATTAAGTTTGCTTACCAGGACTGACGGCATGCCGCATGATACGGGGCAATATTGTCCTTTGCCGCAGGTCCAGGTGCTGTCGTCCACTATGAGATTGTCAGCCACGCCCACGATGCCGGCCAGGGCTTCGGGACCGTTGCCTATGATGTTGGTGTCCTTGATGGGTCTGGTCAGGTGTCCGTCCTCTATCATGAAGCCGGACTTGACATAGAATGTGAAGTCTCCGGCTCCTATCTGTACCTGACCGTTGGCGAAATTGTCCACATAGATACCCTTCTTTACCGAGCGTATCAGGTCTTCCTCGGAGGATTTGCCGTTCTCCATGTAGGTGGAGCGCATCCTCGGGATGGGCATGTACCGGAATGACTCGCGGCGGCCGTTGCCTGTAGGCTCTACGCCGTAATATCGGGCGCTGATGCGGTCGTGCAGGTAGGAGTTGAGCACTCCGTCCTTGACCATGTATGTCTTCTGACCGGGCACTCCCTCGTCGTCCACATTGACCGAGCCTCTGAAAGAAGGCAGGGTGCCGTCGTCCACTATGTTGATCTCACGGTTGCAGATAACCTTGCCCATCCTGTCGGAGAAGATGGACACTCCCTTGCGGTTGAAGTCGGCCTCGAATGAGTGTCCGATGGCCTCGTGCAGCAGGATGCCGGAGCTGCCTGCGCCCATAACCACGGGCATCTCTCCGCAGGACGGCCTGCCGGCCTCGAAAAGTCTTGAGCAGCCTTTCACCACATCGGAGGCGAGTTCTTCTACCAGAGTGCCGGACAGAAATTCAAATCCCTTCCGGTAACTTTTGGAAGAGTAGAAGTTCTCAAGCCTGTCTCCGTCTTTCATTACGATGACGGCGGACATGGCGGCCATCGGTCGCAGGTCTGTGAATGTCTGACCCAATGAGTTGAAGAACAGAACCTTGGTTTCAGAGTCGCTGATTCTGGCGGTGATGTTTATCACCTTGTCGGATTTCTGGTGGATGAGGTCCCTGAGCATGGTGAGGTAGTGCTTGCGCTCCTCTACCGAGTGCTCCTCCCAGCCGGAAAGCAGGGGATAGCGGTTTACGAAGTCTATGGGAGTGCAGTCCGCCGGCAATGCAGTCTTCCCGGTATTGTTCTCCGCTATCTCGGCAGCGGCGGAGGCGGCTTTGAGAAGTGCCTCCGGATCAGTGGTCTCGGAAAAAGCATATCCGGTCCTGTCTCCAGAAATGACTCTGACGCCGGCTCCGAAATCTATGTCAGAGCGAACGGCATTTACTTCACCGTCCCTGAGAGACAATTCGTTGCTTACTGTGTGCTCGAAAAAGATGTCGGCATAGTCTCCGCCTTTTGACAGGGCTGTGCGCAGTATTTTCCGGGCAGTATCCGGACATGTTCCGAAAAGAGAGTAATAGGATATATCGATGTTCATTGTGTTTTTCAAATAAAAGGGGCTGTTGTTTCAAGCCCCTTTTAGTAAATCTCATGTAGCAGAGTCTGAGATAATTAGATTTTGGTAGCCTTGACCTTGACCAGCTTGCCGTTCTGCACAAACGCCAATTCGGAGTTGGTGCGTTTCTTTTCTTTGACCAGGTTCTGGAAAGTGGCATTCAGCCCGTCAAGGATATTGTCTCTAAGCTCCCGTGATTCTAGTTCGCTCATAGTTGATCAATTGGTTGAACAAGGTTTTATTATGTATTTTCGTTGTAATGTCTTTTCCTCCTTCGCAGATGATTACAGGTGAGTTGGAGTTGTCTATAATCATCCAGTACTCGCAGACCGGGATGTACAGGTGGAACAAGTTCTTGATGCCCATGTCATACCGGCGGCGTATACTTTCCTCGCTTACGTTGTGACCGCCCGACTCTACCCTTAGCTTGACCCTTTCTACGGCCAGCGAGGGCATGTTGAGCCAGAAATAGAGCAGGGTGACCACGTAACCCAGGCTCTGGGCCTTCTTGATGAGATTGACGTAGCTGCGTGTGGCCAGCGTCGTCTCGATCGCGAAGTCCTGCTTTTCGTTGAGCAACTCCTCGACACGTGCCAGCATGATTCTTCCCGCCTGTATGGCTGCCTTTTCCGGATTGAAAGGCGAGAGTCCTCTTGCTATCTCGTCCGCATTGACGAAGTTGCCGCAGTTCAGCATATTCGGCAGAATGGTATAGGAAGCAGTGGTTTTTCCCGCTCCATTGCAACCGGAAATGATGAATAACTTAGGCATATTTCAAATCACTACCAAATACAAAATTAATAAAATGCCTGAGAAAACGAAATGATTTCGTATAAAAGTTATCAACATTCTCCCGCCGCTCCTACTGCGAAAAGGGCGAAATCACCGAGTGCCGGATCGTCCGGAAATACCTTGCGCAAGAAAGCCGTTATCTCCTCAGCTGTCCGTATATCAGCGCTTTTCCTCTGCGTGATGCCCAGTCGCGCGGCTGTTCTGTGGACATGTACGTCGAGAGGTATGACCAGGTCGCGCTTGTCGCTGTTTTTCCACAGTCCCAAGTCCACCTTTCCGTCGTCACGGACCATCCACCGTCGCAGCATGTGTATCTTCTTGTTGGCCGCCGACGGGTCGTCCTTCTGCCCGTATATCCTCACCCGCATCTGGCCCGGAGTGAGAATTTCCATACTTTCTTCGCTGTCATAGAACTGCTTGATTCTTCGGCATATCGCAGCGAACTCGCTCCATTTGACCGTTCGATGCAGGGACTTGTCTTCATCCCGGTAGTGTCCGGCCATGACATATTCGTACGGCTGCCAGCCCATCTCGTCCATGGCCCTTGTGCAGTCCCTGACTATCATGCTTCTGCGTCCCCATGCCAGGTGTGCGGATATGGCCGCAGCGGTCTCCACGTCCTGCAGCGATGCTTTCCCTTCAGCCATCATTGCCGCAAAGCGTTTCGGAAAGATAATAGGGTCCTCCTCGAAATACCTCATGTCGTTGTAGCGGTCGGCGTAGCGGCGCAGCAGTTCTATGGTCTGTGCTTCATCCATTGTCGTTGAAAAGGTTTTTTATGTACTTTTGCCGGCAAATTTAATGCCGATTCGTTATGATTGTAGTCGCGGACAGCGGTTCGACTTCCATAGACTGGAGGATACTGGAGGATGAGGTTCCCGTAAGGCAAGTGGTGTCTGCCGGCATCAATCCTGTGTATCAGGGACGGGAGGAGATGGAACGGGTCTTCGGAGATGTCCTGCGGCAATGTGCCGGAGCGAAGGGACGGCTGTATTTTTACGGAGCGGGAGTGGTCTCGGAGCGGGTCGCCGGTGCGGTCAGGGAGGCTCTGTCAAATGTGCTGCCTGGATTTGAGGTGTCGGTAGGCTCGGATCTTCTTGCCGCGGCTGTGGCCTCGCTCGGTTGTAGGGACGGAGTGGCTGCTATTCTCGGAACCGGCTCCAACAGCGGTCTGTATCTCGGAGGCAGGATTGTCCGGAATATTCCGGCCGGCGGTTTCATTCTCGGGGACGAGGGAAGCGGGGCATGGCTGGGGAAGCGGCTGCTGTCGGATTATATAAAAGGAATGCTTCCGGAGGATCTTTCTTCGGCCTTGAAGAAGGAGTCAGGCCCCTTGGATTATGCGGAAGTAGTGGAGAATGTGTACCGTAGCAGGATGCCGTCACGGTATCTCGCCTCATTCTCTCCGTTCTTGAAAAGGCATGAGGGGCACGAGTATGTACGGCTGCTGCTTGAGGATGGATTCAGGACATTCATGCAGCGCAATGTCCTCGGTTACGGCCGTGAGGATCTGCCGCTGGCTGTGGTAGGATCGGTGGCAGTGGCGTATGAGGATGTTCTGCGCTCGGTTGCATCCGGTTTCGGCATAGAGGTGTTGGGCGTGGAGGCGAGTGCCGGGGACGGACTTGTGAGATTTTATCGGAATAAGGATGGAATATAGTATGATGATACCGTTGTTGAAAGAAGCCGTGGACGCTCTGAGCGGACTTCCGTCGATAGGAGAGAAGACAGCTCTCAGGCTGGCCTTGTTTCTGCTTCGTCGTCCGGAGGAGGAGGCGGTGCGGCTCGGCAATGCGCTGATTAACCTCAGGACCGGGGTTAAGTACTGCCGGATATGTAATATGATATCGGAGGGTGATGTCTGCCCTATATGCGCTGACTCTCACCGTGATCATTCTGTGATATGTGTCGTGGAGAGTGTGCGGGATGTGATGAGCATAGAGGAGACGGGAGAGTACAAAGGTGTGTACCATGTGCTGGGCGGAGTCATATCGCCGATGGACGGTATCGGCCCGGATGACCTGCATATGGCGTCGCTGGTACAAAGGGTATCATCGGATGATGTTCGTGAGGTCATTCTGGCCATCAGCAGGGGAATGGAGGGTGAGACGACATCGTACTATATAAAACGTCTGCTTTCCGGCAAGGATGTCAGGATATCCGCCATCGCCCGCGGAGTCGGTTTCGGGGATGATCTGGAGTATACGGACTCATTGACTCTCGGAATGTCCATCAAGAACCGTACTCCTTTGATGTAAAGAGGCTTATGAGCTATATCGAGCTTTTTCTACTGGCAGCCGGCCTCTGTTTCGACACTTTTGCGGTGTCGCTTACCGGCGGTATCTGTACCAGGGACTGTCTCAGACCCGGGCAGATATTTAAGATTATCCTGTGTTTCGCAGTCTTTCAGGCCGGACTTTCATTTATCGGCTGGCTGCTCGGATACAGTGTGAGCGACTATATCTCGAAGGTGGATCACTGGGTGGCATTCGTGCTGCTGGGCTATATCGGAGCGAAGATGATCGTGGAGGGCTGTTCCAAGGGAGAAGAGGCTGTGAGCAAGTCGTCGCTGCTCAATCCCAGGCAGCTGGTGCTGCTTTCCATAGCCACGAGCATAGATGCGGTGGCAGTAGGTATATCGCTGGCCTTGGTCAAGCTGTCATTTCTGAAGATAGGGGTATGCACGGCGATGGTGTTTGTCTGTACGGCACTGGCTTCTTTAGCCGGTCTTCTCGGAGGCCGCCGTCTTGGAGCGAGTAGCGGCAAGAAGTCCGAAATCCTCGGCGGCCTCATCCTCATCGCCATCGGAGCCAAAATCCTCATCGAGCACCTCACCGCCTGATTATAGCATAATTGGTCCCGCAGTTTCGTTGTGTGAAGCCACTGTTACCTGAAATCTTCAATTCCTCGAATGAGACGAGGTAGACATTTGGGGTGAAAAAGTCTTTGCAATAAATTGATTTACATCTCTTTGTGAAAATTATCATTGATATGCTTAAAATGCGTTTTTTGACCCGATGAATTTCAATCCATTGCAATGACTTTGACCTACTTTTTGCCAACTTAACCGAAAATAAATGAAGCATAGACAAGAAAAATTCATACCTTTGTATCACGATGCAGGTAATCTGCACAGACATACTGCTCAAAAGCCTTCTGAATCACCACCTCGGAGTTTTGCGAGCATTACAACACAGTGGGCACTTACAGCTTAGGCGTAGGTGAAACCGTATTGTGTTGTGGCTTGTGGTGAGCCCAGAAGGCGTATGGAGCACCTACGCCTTTTATGGTGTTAGGGTAATTGAGAAATTATGTTTAACACTTATTTATAGTTATTATGAAAAAGCTCTTACTTGCTATGTGCATGACGATTGCCAGTGTGACGTCATTCGCTCAGATTAACCTTGAAAAGACCTTTGCAAATGAAATCATCGTCTTGGGAGAATTGTCAGGAGGTGCAGCTCTAAATGCTATTGGAAATGTGGCATCTGCTATGGGTGGTGGATATTATAGTAATACAGCAGAACATAAATTGTTCTGTAGATGTTATCACGATAGTTTGGCATTAGGAATATTGGTACAAACAGCTAATAGGTTTGACGATGATATGGAAATCGCTTTGGGAAAAGATTTTGAAACAACAAAGCAAAGTTTTTCTGATCTTGTATTATGGTATGATAGCTCGGTAAAGGGTCATAGCGTTTCTTTTACTGATATATGGGGAAGACGAGTGCAAATTAACAGGAATCAGAATAATATATCATTGGATGTCATAGATGATATCAATTCTAAGGTTATTGCTGAGAATGTAGTGCTTACGCGCCAGAATTTGGTTAAAGGAATTAAGTTGTTGGATAATCCTAAAAAGAAGGAAGATGTGTATTTGAAGTTACTCGACCTTGGTCAAGAGACTCATCCTTTCGTAGTTGCTTATGCTGAAGGCCTCTCAAAAGTTCAGAAAGAACATGATGCGCTTGTTGAAATGAGAGATAGTACAGAGACGCAAATAGAATCAATCAAGGAGCAGATGAAGTTTGCGAAGAAGAGTAAGGATAAAGAGTCATTTTCAGTCCTGAAAGATAGCCTCACAGTTTTGAGAGTTAGACTTAGCGAGATAATGGACGATTTGTGGGACTATGACATGAATAGCGAATCATAGCCATTTGCCAGCAATTGAATTGGGAACAAAAAGAACATATAGCCGAATTCCTCCCATCGCCTCCGACCATTCTTAGAAAGTACGGTTTGCTTGGCAAATTTCATTAGAATGAAGCTAATTGCTTGATATTTAATAAGTAAACAATTATTTAACGTGATGATGCCGTGAGGATTGGATCGGAAAAATGGGGCAGAGAGATGGGCGGCGCGGCTATTCATGGCAGCGGGATACCGGGAACCGTATGTTGCGTCGGTGGGATTGTGCCTGACCATTGACCGCAAGCATCCAGCAGCTCTCAACCTGAACCATAAGGCACTGGTGTCAATTATAACAGGCTGTCAATCAGTGACTATTGAATATGATAGTTGCCCTATGGTCAGTTTTTTCAGACCATAGGGCATCAGTCCTGGAAGGATGTACCAGGTAATCAAAGCCTTAATAAACTGGTCAGTGCTTCATGGGGCACTCTCACCACTGTGCGGAATGCTGCGGAGAGCAGCGACAGGCATCAGTGCCTCAAAACAACAATCCGGCCCGTGCTTGCCTAAGCGGAGAGATGGCTCTCGCCAATCATGGGTATCTTTGCGGATGGTTATTTTACTTTTTCTTCTGGTTCCAACTTGCGGATAATGTAAGATGGGAACGGTGTTTGCAGACTGGTCTTCATACGCTTTTCTTCCTTGTTCGTTCCCCTCTTTCCAGCATCTCCATAAACAAGGCGTAATCAGCCAGTCTTCTTTCTCTCTCCTCAGGCGTTTCCTTGCGGACTTCTTTCATCCGCTGCTCAAACCGCCGGGCATCCTCCCCGAATAGTATCGGAGTCTCTTTAATTGGTCTTGCCATAATATCTTCCTCCTCATTAATTAAATTAACTCACCCTACAAATATACGCGGAAGCCGAG
The DNA here is from genome assembly GCA_019116865.1 of Candidatus Coprenecus stercoravium. GTDB lineage: Bacteria > Bacteroidota > Bacteroidia > Bacteroidales > UBA932 > Coprenecus > Coprenecus stercoravium. The sequence goes on from DXAW01000075.1 coordinate 9,184, forward strand.
AGCAATGCAAATGCTCCATACTGCCGTAGTGGTTGCGGAAATGGGGCAAAGAAAAATTCCAGATTTTGGCGGGGAATTTGTATATTTGCGGCCGATAATAATCCTTTAATAGCTATTGATTTGAAATTCAGACCTTTCGAGTTTAGAGTCCGATGTAGTTGGTGAGTCCTGTCCCTCTCCGAAGGGACGTTATGTCATCAATTAATCATCATAATAAAACTCCGAAAGTTATGATTCAAATTTTCTACAAGGACAAAGGAAAGATATCCATATCCCAATCCCTCGTTTTTCTGGATGAGCTCGGAATGGACGATGTCATCTGGATAGATCTTTTTTCTCCGGACGGAGACGAGAAAAGAGCTGTAGAGACTTTCCTGGACACATCCCTGTCGTCAAGGGCACAGGCTGAGGAGATCGAGTCATCATCCCGCTATTCCGAGACTGAGACCACTATCTCCGTCAATACCAACTTCCTGATACCGGGACCGGATGAGTATTCCATGGAGGCAGTGTCGTTCATTTTGTGCGAGGGTATCATAGTGTCGATCAGGAACGTGCAGTTGCGCAGTTTTTCGGACATTCAGCGCAAAATACAGATAAACAGCAAGCTGTATCCGACAGGATATCACGTGCTGGTCGGTATTGTCGAGAATAGGATTGACCTTGATGCGGACATGATTGAGCTGATGTCCAAGGAGATAGATACGTACAGCAAGAAAGTGAGCGCCGGCAAGGATGTCAACGAGGAGTTCCTTTTGGATATCAACCAGCTGCAGGAGAATACCATGCTGGTGCGCGAGAACGTGGTCGACAAACAGAGGATGATTTCCTCAATCATGAAGAGCGACAAATTCCCGAGGGATATTTTCGCCAAGCTCAGCGTTATCAACAAGGACATCGTGTCCCTGCTCAATCATACCAATTTCAGCTTCGAGCGTCTGGACTATCTCCAGAACACCGTGGTCGGTCTTATCAATCTGGAGCAGAACCGAATCATGAAGGTGTTCACTTTTGTGTCCCTGCTGCTGATGCCGCCGACATTGATAGCGTCCATATACGGCATGAATATCAATCTTCCCGTAGCCGGAGACGGACTTCTGGACTTTTTTATTCTGCTGGCGTTGATGATTGTCGCGATTTTTGTAGTAATTTTGGTCTTCCGAAAACGAAGAATGCTTTAAGTTATGAGTGATATCAAGAAACCTGAGATGTGGGCCGAAGGCCGCCGCAAGATAGACTGGGTGAGGGCCAACATGCCTCTGCTCAATAAAATAGAGGAAAAATTCAAGAAGGAGAGACCCTTCGAGGGACTGAAGATAGCCCTCTCGATACATCTGGAGGCCAAGACGGCGTACCTGTGCGAGACAATGGCCGCAGGAGGTGCGCGGATGTACATCACCGGCTCCAATCCGCTGTCCACCCAGGACGATGTGGCCGCTGCATTGGTGCATGAGGGGCTGGAAGTCTTTGCATGGCACGGCTGTACGGAGCAGGAATACATGGACAATATCCGTAAGGTAGTCTCCTGCGGGCCCAATATTATCATCGACGACGGAGGCGACCTGGTGCATACTCTGCATACGGAATATCCGCAGCTGATACCCGGCATTATCGGCGGCTGCGAGGAGACCACTACCGGCGTGATGCGTCTGGAGGCTATGGCCAGGGCAGGGGAGCTGCGCTTCCCCATGGTGCTGGTCAACAACGCCAAGTGCAAATACCTGTTCGACAACCGCTACGGTACAGGACAGTCGGTCTGGAACGGCATCAACCGTACGACCAATCTCATCGTGGCCGGAAAGAATGTCGTGGTGGCCGGATATGGCTGGTGCGGTAAGGGCGTGGCCCTGAGGGCAAAGGGACTCGGAGCGTCGGTAATCGTCACCGAGATTGACCCGGTCAAGGCCATAGAGGCCGTAATGGACGGTTTCAAGGTCATGCCGATGGACAAGGCTGCGGAGTTGGGAGATATCTTCGTGACCGTGACCGGCTGCAAGGATGTGATTACTCCAGCGCATTTCCTGAAGATGAAGGACGGAGCCATCTGCTGCAACGCCGGACACTTCGACTGCGAGGTGGACGTACACGGTATCAAGTCCATGGCCGTGGAGTCATGGAAGGCCAGGGAGAACATCATGGGATACCGTCTTGAGAACGGCCGCAGCGTGTTTATCCTGGCGGAGGGCCGTCTGGTCAACTTAGCCTCGGGCGACGGGCATCCGGCTGAGATTATGGATATGAGTTTCGCCATTCAGGCTCTCAGCGCAAGATATCTGGTGCGTAATAAGGCGGCTCTCAAGGACAATATCATAAATGTTCCTGAAGAAATCGACTCAGAGGTGGCGCATATGAAGCTGGATAGCTGGGGAACCGGTATTGATGAGCTTACACCGGCTCAGCATGAGTACCTTTACGGAGGACATTAGAAGTTTTTAAATTTTGAAAAAATTATAAAAAGATGCCGAAAGTCAAATTCTACACAGGCATAGATATTCCATTGGAGTTTCACCGGACGAGAATAGTCCAGAAGGTGAGGCTCCTTCCCATAGATGAGAGATACGAGGCCCTGAAAAAGGGCGGATTCAATACTTACCGTATGGACTCGGCGGATGTCTATCTGGACATGCTGACCGACAGCGGGACAAATGCCATGAGTGACCTTCAGCTGGCAGCCATGATGAGGGCGGATGATGCCTATGCCGGCAGCGAGTCATTCAAGAGGCTGGAGAAGGCCGTGTTCGATGTGCTGGGCAAGCGTTATGTGGTGCCGGCGCATCAGGGCCGCGCGGCTGAGAACGTAATTATGCGGGCTTTCCTGAAGCCGGGTGACGTGGTGCCGATGAACTATCATTTCGGCAGTACGGCCAATCATATCCGTATCAACGGTGGCCGTCACATTGATCTCGTAACCCCGGACGTGGCCTTCAAATCCGCATCCGACAATCTGTTCAAGGGCAATATCGACATCGCCCGTCTGGAGGAGTGCATAGCACAGTACGGGGCGGAGCATATACCGTTTATCCGTATGGAGGCTTCCACCAACCTTATCGGCGGTCAGCCTTTCTCGATGGCCAATCTGATGGAAGTGCGCAAGGTGGCCGACCGCTACGGCATCAAGGTGCTTCTTGACGCCTGTCTGCTCGGTGAGAATGCCTGGCTTATTATCCAGCGCGAACCGGAGTACGCTCATGCTACCCTGGCCGAAGTGCTGCTGAAGATGTGCTCGCTGGCCGATATCGTATATTTCTCGGCCCGCAAGCTCTCCTGCACCAGAGGAGCCGTCATCGCTACCGACAACTATCAGGACAAGCTGACGATGGATCAGGTCGTAGCCGTATTCGAGGGCTATGTGACCTACGGCGGTATGTCCATGAAGGAAATCGAGGCTATGGCCCAGGGCTTGTACGAGGCCACCGACGATGATTACGTAAGCCAGAATCCGGAGTTTATAAGGTATTTCGTGAATGAGGCTGTCAGAATGGGCCTTCCGATGGTAACTCCTCCTGGCGTGCTCGGAGCCCAGATAGACGCCAAGAAGTTCTGCGACCATCTGCCCGTGAAGGACCTGCCAGCAAGCTCACTGGCTGCTGCCATATACCTGTGTTCCGGTGTAAGGACTATGGACGGAGGTACTTATCAGGACGTGTCGGAGGATGATCCGGACTTTGTGGCCGATATGGAACTGGTGCG
>DXAW01000076.1 GCA_019116865.1 Candidatus Coprenecus stercoravium
ACCCAGATCGTATGCACCATGCACGAGGCCTACTCCCGGGAAGACTTCGACACCTACGACTTCGGCAGCTTCATCGCCGGCCCCTCCAAGACCGCCGACATCGAGCAGGCCCTCGTCATCGGCGCCCACGGCCCCCGCGATGTCTCCGTCATCCTCCTGTAGCCCTTCTGCGGGCATTTTTTCCTCCGCTCCTACCCCAACGGCAGCAAAACCCCAGATTCCCTGCCGTTGGGGTAAATGCTGCTACGCCTATCCCGGATACTGCTTGCGCGGAGATGAATGTAACGGTAAGTGCAGGAGCAGGGTATTTTTATAAGCATCAGATTTAGAGCATATTGAAAATACAACGAGAATCTTTCGGAGGTCCAGAAGTATCCGAAAAGTTCTCGTTATGTTACAAAATAATTGATAGCCAATACTTTACAAAAACAAACTGCTGCAGTACTTACCGTAAATGGTGAACTCCCCACTAGTAGCAGTCATAGCGCAACGGCAGTGAGTCGCGGGGAACGGTGCTAATCGCCGCTGTCTTCAGTGCTGTCGTTTTCATCGGTATTGTCTGCTTTTTCGGATTCTTTCTTACGGACATCGGACCAACTGAGATTCGGAAAGGCCTTAAAAAATTCAACGATAACGTTTTCAGATGAATTACTCTCACTAAGGCACACTATCACTGCGTTGTACTGCGGCAGCACATGTATCGTCTGTCCCAGGATACCCACAGCCATATATCCTCCCGTAACATACGAGCCTTCCCAATGGCCTCCGCGTCCGTCCTTCTCATAGAAATAATACACTCTTTTGTCTTCCGGCACACCCAGTTCATCGAAACGCGCAACCACTTCCAGAGAATCGGGGAATGACTGCGTAGCAGTATCGGCTCTCATGATGTACTCTTCATCCGGATACCAGCCATACGAATAGGCATACTGTATGGACAGTCCTTCCTTGTCCCAGCATTTCTCCACCCAGGCCGTGTCGAGGATCTGCACTCCGTTCCAATTGCCATTATTGAGGTACAGCCGCCCTATCTTGGCCAAATCCCTTGCACAGGTATTGATGCCCGCGTATGCCTTTGGAGAGCGGTGCTTCCCATCGTCCAGACTGATATAGGCGTCGTACTCCATGCCGAGCGGCTTCCAGATTTTCTCCTCCATATATTCCGCGTAGCTCCGCCCGGTAGCCCGCTCAATCAGGACTCCGAGGATAGCCGTGGTCATGCTGCTGTAATAGTGACTGTCGCCCGGCTTCTCCTTGAACCTGAGATTGCGTATCTGCTTCTCCTGATTGGCCCCATAGTACAGACGGGCCATCGCAGTAAACGGGTTCGGTGCGTATGTCTCCTTGAATTTCAGACCGGCACGCATATTCAACAGATGCTCCACAGTCAGTTTGCTGAACATAGGGTCGGCGTCCTTCAACTCCGGAATATAATCCGTCACCGGATCGTGCACGCTCTTGATGTAACCTTCCCGGACTGCCACTCCGCACAGCATGGATGTAAGCGACTTAGAGACCGAAAAGATGGTCGTCACACTCGAGGTGTCCAGACCCTTGTAATAATGCTCGAATTTTATCGTGTCGTTCTGCACTACGACAATAGATACTGTCGAGGTGTGCTCCCTCATGACGGAATCCGCTGTACGGTAAATCAATGTATCTACACCGTCAATCCTTATCCACTGCTCACGATAGAGATCCATAATCCGGTCCTCCGGTGCCTGCTCGGCAAAGCGCCAGACCGTATCGCCGCGGTGAATAGTATCCCTCGGGAATGCATCGATGTCGTAAATGTCCTGCACCCCGTAATGAACCAGCCGGTGAAGGACACAGGAAGGCAGCATCAGAACAGCTGCTGCCGCTGTCAGTAGAATCAGGAGTTTTTTCATGTCTTTAGTCGCTGAAACGTTAATGCTCCATAATCTACAACAACCATGCCTTTTCTTACAACTTATTGATTGTCAATTATCTGACCAGTTCTCCAAATTCCCTTATTGTATATTATTCATACACAAAGTGTCTAATTTTTTGAAATGGTCATATGGGTGTGAAAACGAAATGTACAAAGTGTGACCTTCCCCGAATTTGGTTGTCACTTTTAGAGCGGTTAAACTAATATACTTTACATATTCACTGACTGGGTTTACAGTCGGTGTTTTTTATCTCTAAAAGTCTTTACAGAATCACTGTTTTCGTTTACAGTGCGTGCCTCTGACCGGCAGGGTGTCCGATGAGTTGCTGCGTCAGATGTCGAGGGTGAGTTCGACGGGACAGTGGTCGGAGCCGAAGATTTCGTTGTGGATGGCGGCACCGAGGAGCTTGGGCTGCAGGCGGTTGGAGACGAGAAAATAGTCGATGCGCCACCCGGCGTTCTTCTCGCGGGCTTTGAAACGGTAGGACCACCAGGAGTAGGCGCCTTCGGTATCGGGATAGAAATGGCGGAAGGTATCGGTGAATCCGGCGGCGAGCAGATCGGAGAACTTGCCGCGCTCCTGGTCGGTGAATCCGGCGTTCATGCGGTTGGTCTTCGGGTTCTTCAGGTCAATCTCCTTGTGGGCTACATTCAGGTCGCCGCAGACAATGACGGGCTTGACGGCGTCCAGGCGCAACAGGTAGGCGCGAAACTCGTCCTCCCAGGTCATACGGTAGTCCAGCCGCCGCAGCTCATCCTGCGAGTTGGGAGTATAAACCGTCACCAGATAGAACTCCGGCATCTCAAGGGTAATCACGCGGCCCTCGGTATCGTGCTCTTCCAGCCCGAGCCCGTATGTGACCGACAACGGTTCATGGCGCGAGAATATCGCAGTTCCCGAGTAGCCTTTTTTCTGAGCGTAGTTCCAGTACGAGCGGTAGCCCTCGAAGGCCAGATCCAGCTGCCCCTCCTGCATCTTGGTCTCCTGCAGGCAGAAAAAGTCCGCGTCCAGTGCCCGGAAAGAGTCCTCGAAACCCTTACCGCAGCAGGCCCTCAGGCCATTCACGTTCCATGAGATAAATTTCATATAACCTAAAATAAAAATGGGGATGACTTTTCCGGTCATCCCCGTATGATTTCAAATTGTCAATTCAAATTAAATAATTGCGTTGGCCTTGAGGAATGACACAACAGCCACTGCCACAAATACCAGGCAGATAAGTGTCGCTACCACATAGGATATCACCTTCAGACGTTTGATCCAGATGTTGTTATTCCATCCAAGAGTGTGGAATGCGCTCCAAAAACCGTGGGTCAGGTGCATCCACAGAGCCACGAACCATATCACATAGAGGACAGTCACCCATCCGCACTTGAATGTGCTGAGCAGCAGACCGTAGGGATCGGCCAGCTCTTCGTGGGGCACGCCCTTGAACTGCTGGAGCTGCATGTCAGCCCAGAAATGAGTCAGGTGGAATGCAAGCAGACCGAGAACCACGATACCGAGCACCAGCATGTTCTTGGCTGCCCAGTTGTCGGCCTGACTCTTGTTGGCTACGGCGTAGCGGTTGGTTCCGCGGGCCTTGTAGTTGGTCCAGGAAAGATATATGGCATAAATGATGTGGATAATGAATCCCGCTGCAAGAATCGGCACCATCACGGTGATAATAGGCAGTGCCATGAAATCACAGCCGGCCCTGAAAGCGTCAGCGCTTATCAAAGAAAGACCGTTGATGGTCGCATGCAGGAGAAGGAAGATTATCAGGAATAATCCCGTTACACTCATTATAAGTTTTTTCCCGATGGAAGATGTAAAAATATTTGCCATTGCGTGTTGTTTTTGTTTTTCGGGGCAAAGATAAAAACTTGCTTGTAATTTTCACAATCTTTAAATACTTTTGTTTGGTCTTATGAGCGATTTTTGTCAAATAGAAGATTGGCGGCTGTTCGCCGGAAGCGGCAGACCTTTCATCATAGCCGGACCATGCAGCGTGGAGAGCAGAGAGCAGATTATGGCTGCGGCGGAAAGCATCAGCAATGCCGGAGTCAAAGTTCTCAGAGGCGGGCTGTGGAAGCCCAGAACGCATCCGGGAAGCTTCGAAGGTTTGGGAGAGACAGGTGCTCCGTGGCTAAGTGAAGCCGGAGCGGCCAACGGTATGAAAACAGCGACGGAAGTAGCCAATACCAGGCACGTGGAAACCGTTCTCCGCTGCGGGATAGACGCAGTCTGGATCGGTGCGCGCACCACAGGCAATCCGTTTCTGGTCCAGGAGATAGCCGACGCACTGAAAGGCACAGGACTGCCGGTCTTCGTCAAAAACCCTCTGGTACCGGACCCCGAGCTCTGGACAGGCGCCATAGAAAGATTCCTGGGATGCGGATGCCGCTGCGTATGCGCCGTACACCGCGGATTTCATTCATATGGAGAAAGCACCTACCGCAATGCCCCTTTCTGGCAGATACCCGTGGAGCTGCGCCGGCGCCTGCCCGGACTGCCGTTGTTCTGTGATCCGAGCCACATCACAGGCAGACGCGATCTGGTGGAGGACATCGCACGCCAGGCATTGATTCTCGGATTCGACGGGCTGATGATAGAAGTCCATCCTGATCCGGACAATGCGCTAAGTGACGCCGCACAACAAATTACCCCCGGGACTCTCGCCACCATGCTCAGTCGTCAGAAGACACGCAGCGCATCCACAATCGACGCAGGGGCATCAGCTGCCATAGACGACCTCCGCACAGGCATAGACCGCATCGACGCCGCACTGGTAGACCTGCTGGCCGAGCGCATGAGTATCTCCGAATCCATCGGCCGCATCAAGGAACGCAGCGGCCTGACAGTCCTCCAGACAGGACGCTGGAACACCGTACTGGAAAGAGTCAGGGCGATGGCAAAAGAAAAAGACCTCGATGAGGATTTCATCACCGAGATCTTTACCACTATCCACCGCGCCTCGATGGAGCGGCAGCTTAAAAAATAACTTCTGTTACCTTTCCGTATAGGAGAGGATTACCGCCGCCGCATCATTGTCCGGGTCAGCGTTTGTAGTCAGTTTTATATTGGTATTCTCCGCACTCATAGTCGCCTCGATACGGACATATCCCTTGACTATTCCATATCCCAGATCGGTCTGCTCCTGAGAATCGAGTGTCCCGTATGCCGCATACTTGTTAACCACGTCCACATACTCCGCATCAGAGGTATTGACTATCGCCTGACGCTTACTTGTCTCAGGATAAGTGGATTCGAGAGTCCTGAGCGCTGCGTCAAACACCGAGAACACTCTCTGATAGCCGCTGTTGGTATTGGGAGTAACACTGAATGTCTCGTTTATCCCGACCAGCTTCTCCTTCTCGAAGAGATATTCCAGACGTACAGTCTTGGCATAAGCGGACATTCCGAGAATAGAACTCTCGCCCTCGCCGCTGTATACTCCGTCACTGGCGGGAGTCGGAGACAGACCGGGTTCTCTCTGCAGTGTAATATCCACAGAATCGCCCCAGAACGAATTGCGCGCATCGCATTCGTATACAGTAAGTTCAATGCTCTTGGAGACTGTCTTCTCCATCTCACCGCCAGGTGCGTCATTGAAAATCATATACACACTCAGCTCCACATCAAGAGTTCCGGCCTTAGAAGGAGTATAGTAGCAAGTGTACTCTCCCACACCGCCTACATAATGATAGTGGGTGAAGTCCTCAACAACCTCATTACCGTTAATCTTCCACGTAGTCTTAATCTGATACAGATTTCCATACATCGGTGTCTCATCCCAAGCAGTAAGTACTATCTGCTGGCCAACACCGATTTTCTCCTGACTGACAGAAATCTCACTCAGTTCAGGAGGAACGGGCACATCCTGGCCGTTATCACAGCCGGCAAGGGCAAGCGCAAAAAGGACAGCGCAGCCCGTCAAACTCAAAATCTTTCTCATTTTCAATAAATTTAAACTGTCATTATCTCTTTTTCCTTATTGGCCAGAACAGTATCCACTTTCTTGTTGAAGTTGTCGACCTCTTTCTGCACCTCATTCTCCGCATCCTTGGCCGCATCCTCCGGCATACCGTCCTTCTGCGCCTTCTTCAGCAGGTCGTTGGCATCCTTGCGGGCATTGCGTATGGAGATTTTAGCCGACTCACCGGCAGCTTTCGATTTCTTCACCAGCTCCTTACGCCTGTCCTCCGTGAGAGGCGGAACATTGATACGGATATGCTCGCCGTTATTCTGGGGAGTGAAGCCGAGGTTGGCGTCCATGATGGCCTTCTCGATCTTGGGTATCATATTCTTCTCCCAGGGCTGAATCAGCATCGTGCGGGCATCCGGCACCGTAATGCTTGCCACCTGGGGCACGGGAGTAGGATTGCCGTAGTAGTCCACCATGACGCTGTTGAACACTGCGGGATTGGCCTTGCCGGCCCTCAAGGTCTTGAGGTCCTCTTCCAGATAGTTGACGGCCTCGGTCATCTTCTTCACTGCTGCTGCAATGATGTCTTTTGCATTATCTGCCATAATATTTTCTGTTTTTAGTTGTTATTTCCTTACAATGGTTCCTATCTTCTCTCCGGCGAGCAGCCTGCCCAGATTGCCCTCCCTGTTCATATCGAACACGACTATCGGCATATCGTTGTCCTTGCACAGGGCAAATGCGGTGCTGTCCATGACCTTAAGCCCGTCCGAGAGGGCCTTGTCAAATGTCAGCTCGTCGTACCTTGTGGCCGTCGGGTCCTTCTCCGGGTCGGCGGTGTAGACCCCGTCCACGCGGGTGCCCTTCAGCAGTGCCCCGGCTCCTATCTCGCAGGCCCTCAGAGCCGCTGCGGAGTCAGTGGTGAAGAAGGGGTTGCCGGTGCCTCCGGCTATCAGGGCCACCGCACCGCACTCCATGGCCGCTACGGCATTGTCCCTGGTATAATATTCGGCGATGGGCTTCATCGGAGTCGAGGTGAATACCTCCGCATCCACTCCGGCACTGCGGATGGCCATTGCCAGGCCGAGGCTGTTGATCACCGTCGCAAGCATACCCATGCGGTCGCCTCCCACACGGTCAAAGCCCTTGCCCGCACCTGAAAGTCCTCTGAAAATGTTGCCGCCGCCCACTACGATGGCGACCTGCACTCCGCTCCTTACGGCCTGAGCCACCTCTGCGGCATAGCGAGCTAGCATCCCTTCATCGATGCCGCGTCCCTCATTGCCCCCGAGGCTCTCCCCGCTGAGCTTGAGCAATACCCTTTTATACTTCATATTTTCCGTAAATTCTGTTTTATCCTACAAATTTACGGAAAATTTCCTTTCAATCCAGCGTCAGCCCATATTTTCACCTCCCACCGCGCCGAATTTCTAAACAAAATCGCGCCGAATTTCCAAACTGCGCTTTTAAATCACTGACAATCAGGCTCACCTTACAAAATAGCAGCGGACTATTTTTCATCAGCGAGAATGGCATCGATGTCGGAATGGACGGGAGTGCCGGTGGCAAAATCCCAAAGAGTGACGGAGCGGATGTTGTAGTAGTAGTACCAGTAGTAAAAGAGCTGCTGGATATAGTCCTGACGGGCCAGATCCTTGGCATCGCGGGCATCGTTGAGTTCCAGGACATTCATGCGTCCGATGAGGAAGGACTCGATGGAGGCCTGGTAGCGGGCCGAGGCGACACGGTCGGACTCACGGGCGAGTTCCAGCTGGCCGGCCTGGTTGTTGAACTGCTCGGTGAGCAGGAAGATGTCCTGGTTGAAATTCAGCTCCTCCTGCTGCAGCTGGGAATGCACCACATCACGGTCACTTTCGGCCATGCGTACCTGCCCCTTGCGCTTGCCCCAGTCCAGAATCGGCACCGACAGCCCTACCGAAACCACTTCCTGATCCCGGATATCGTTGTAGGCCATGGCCAGCTCCCGGTTCACTCCGGAGTAACCGACGGTCACATTGAGGTCCACCTGATAACGCTGCCCCTTGGCTATGGCCACATTGTAATCGGCTTCCAGCTTGCGGCGCTGGATGTTCTGGGCAAATGAGCTGTTGGCCAACGCCTTGTCCAGCACATCCTCATAACGGAGTGCCGGCAAGGGGACGGCCTCGGGCAGCACGGCCACTATAGTGTCCTGTTCGGAAAGTCCGAGGAATGCCCTGAGCGTAAACATAGTGGAATTGAGATTACTGCGACAGGAGGTCACATTGGCCTTGGCCTGCAGGGCGGACAGCCGCAGCTGCATCAGTTCGGTCTCGGATATCTGACCTATCTCCCGTCTGGCCTTCGCCACCTCATACAGCCGGTCAGCGTTCTCCAGATTCTGCCCGGCAATCTTAAGATTCTCAGTCGCAAGTATATAGTTAAAGAAATAGCTTATCGTATTCATCTTGACCGCTTCCATATTCTCGTCGTAGGCGGCCCGGGACTCAGCGTAGCGCACCGGCTCTATCTTCTTGTCCCAGCGGAAGGTATTGACGGAAAAGAGCGGCTGGGTCAAGGTCAGGGCAACGGGTATGGACATGAACTCGTTGTAGGCATTAGCACCCAGCTGCCGTGTCATGTCCAGACCGGTGCTCAGCGAGACCGTACCGCCGGTAAACGGTATATTCTGCGTCACTGACAATTCTCCGCTGAGGCCCAGCCAGTTGCTCCGCACATAGCCATAGGAGCCGTCGGGATTCTGGTAGGAATTGTAGTTGTTGTTGAATGTCGGCAGAGTACCGTTGAGCACCAGTTCCGGCAACCGCTCCGCCTTGTAGGTACGGAACTGCCAGTACGCACTCTTCAGCTGGTTCAGCGCCACCGCCGCATCCACCGACTGACTGCACGCCAGCTCCATCGCCCCCTCCAGCGTCAGCTCCATCACCCCGCCCTGCTTCCCGCCGGCCTCCTGCGCCGCCAGTCTCTGC
>DXAW01000077.1 GCA_019116865.1 Candidatus Coprenecus stercoravium
AGACGGAATCAGTGGAGACCTCTTTTCCGTCCACAGTCCAGGAATAGGTGACGGGCAGGGCGGAAGAAACCTCAGGCGCAAGCGCCAGCAGGGAGTCCTGCAGGACGGAGAAGCCTACGATGGCTCCGGGCAGGGAAATCACGGGCGGATTCTGACCGTAGACATCAATGCGTATCTCTGCTCTGTCCTCTCCTGCTTGATTGCTGACTGTCAACAGGAAATAGAGAGAGCCGGGTTCATCACCGGAGAATGTCAGAGAAGGCTCTTGGGAAACAGTCTCTCCGTTAAGTGTCCAGAGATAGACTGTGCCGTCGGGGCAGTTCTCATACTCCGGAGTTACGGTGACAGGTTCATTGACAGCTGTCTCGTAAATCTGCTGTTCAAGCAGAATTACCGGAGGCAGAGAACTGCGCTGCTCCCTGCATCCGGTAAAAACAAGAACTATTGAAAATATGAATGCAAAAATTATTTTTCTCATCAGAGACAATGTTACTTTCTTACAGTAACGTCATCATATGCGAAGTAGGCGGGGATGGCCATGCCGTATTCGTTGACTATCGAGGACTCGATATTGAACTCCACTCTCAGAGTTTCGCCCAGTCCCTCGAGATTCCATTCGGTCCAGGCGTTGATGCTCTCGCCGTTCTCCATGAGGTAGAATTCGCTGGTACCGGTCTGAGTACTGTCTGCGCTGTATCCGGTAGCGGTGATCCTGACCCAGTCATCGGCTGTGCCGAGTGAATCGGCCATTCCGAGGAAATAGGAGGTATTGGTCACGTACATGCTCTCTATGGTGCGTGCTACTCCGTCCTTGAAATAGAAGGAGCCGGTCACATTGGAGAATTCACTGGTGAAGCCGTTATGAACGCAGAAGTTCTTGGATCCGTCGTGTCCGCTTTCCAGAGGGATGGCGAGCTGGATGGTATAGTCTGTGGTAGGGGCCTGTCCGGTATAGCCGGAGACTGCGTGTCCGCCGTTCCAGTATACCCTGGAGCCGTAGCTGTCACAAAGTTCGGAAGCCAGTTCTGTGTTGCCCTGATCGTACCAAGAGTAATCAGTGCCGAGATAGGTGTAATTGGCCTCGTCATACTCACCGTAAAGCAGCGGTCCGCCGTACTGGGGATTGTCTATGAGAGCGTCCCAGGAGCTGCCCTCGAATGTCAGGACAGCGGCATTTTCCTCTGGATTGTCAATCGGGTTGTTGTCTTTCTCGCAGGATGCGGCGAGGGCGACAGCGGCAGTTGCCGCAAGGGAAATTTTAAGAATGTGGTTCATTTTTATAAAATTTTAAAAAATTAAATTTGTTCCAATGGTTTTAACTGTTTGTTGGTAAATACTATGTGACCGGGTATGTCACCGGTGCGTGCCGACCACTTGCGGACACCGTCCTGTCCGTAGCAATGTATGTAACCGGGAGTCACATGGTCCTTGGCATCGGTCAGGAAGATGTCTCCGTTTGCAGGATTGACGGCTATGCAGTAAGGAGTGATTATCCCGTCCTCGGTACCGTCGGTGATGAAGTTGCGTGTCACCGTCACTCTGTCCCGGGTGTCGAACACAGCGTAGCCGGTCTGATAGTCCAGTGATATGTTGCTCCAGGAATGGGAGATAACGTACAGATAATCGCCGTAGACCGCCATGTCGCTGTTCTGGAGCAGCTCCAGCACCTCGACGACCTCGTCAGTGGAAGGGTCGATGATATATGTGGAGGACTGAAGGCCGTAATAGTCTCCTCTGGATGAGACATAAAGCATACCGTCACCACCCGGCTTTACCTGATGCAGGTTGGGGGCCACCTCTATCTCGTTGACTACCTCAAATGTGGCCAGGTCTATGACCGACACCGTGCTGTCGTAATCCGGAGCCATGTATCCGCCCGAGTTGGCCACATAGAGCCGGCCCGACACTATGGCCATCTCCTCCGGCTGGTAGCCTACACCGCAGGTATCGACCACCTGCATAGTCACCGTATCTATCTTGGCCACATAGCCACGCCTGTACTCCGGGTCGAATTCCACGGCCCCGGCGTATGAGCTGACATACGCATATCCTCCGTCAAATGCTATATACCGGCAGTTGGGGACAGGTATCTCGGCGACATGTACGGCTGTCTCCACATCCATGACTTCCACGAGATTGGAACAGTTGATGACGGCGTAGAGCTTCCCGCCGTAGATGCCCAGGTCATTGCCCACGTCCCCGAGCTCCAGTGCCACACCCGGATTGCGCTCCGGATAGATATTGCGCATATAGTCACCCGTCCCGTAGTCGTAATAGTCCAGCGTGGCCTTGTTGCTGCCCATATTGCCCTCGTTGAGCAGGAAGAATCCCTTAATCTCTCCGCTCTCTCCGCCTCCGACATGGTCTTCCTCGCCCCGCAGGACAAGCTCTTCCCTTACGGCAGGAGGACAGACATCCGGCAAGACAGACGGACAGCAGTCCGATAAAAACGATATTCGCTGCGTTTATTCTCATATTATGAAATTGACTTTAATCATGAAATTAGTGCCCGGCATCGGGTAGCACTGGACCACCTCGTATTGTTGGTTGAGTATGTTG
>DXAW01000078.1 GCA_019116865.1 Candidatus Coprenecus stercoravium
TAGTCCGTCCATCTTTCCATATCATCCTGCGTATAGACCATATACACAGTAAAATTGATATTCCCGTCACACTGGAGAAGATACTGCATGAGTGTTGGAGTCATCCGCTGACACCCGGGACACTCGTCATCGTAAAAATACAATACGGAATAATCCTGATCCCCTTCCGGGAACCTGACTTCATTGCCGGCAGGATCCTGCATCGTCAGCACAGTCGCGTCCATGCCTATCAGAGACCGTCTGTTGGCATCAGCAAAAAGCCTCATTTCCAGACGGGCATCATCATCAGCGAGCCGGCATCTCCCGTTCAGAAAGTAATTGTCCGCCACATATATAGCTATCTCGTCGTAACCCATTATCCTGGAATCACGGTAATACCTATATATATAGTAGGCTATCTGCGCAATCTCCTCATCGCTCTTTCCTGTCATGATGAATCCGTCCGCCTTGCCGATAATCTCATATGGCTGCAGACCGTCAAAGACACTCATGACCATATTGATATCTTCCTGAGTCATGGAGGTGCCGCCTGACAGAGTATCCGTCTGGGCTGCGGCACACATATCCGTCTCCGTGCAGAGCGTCAGGCAGATTGCGACGAAACCGGTTAATATCTTCACTCTGTTCATAATCAGTCTATATACTTGTTAATGTCTATATTGGACGGCAAAAAAGGTGCCGCATCACCGCCGTTGACAATCACATCCCGTACCACTGTAGATGAGATAAACGAATAAGCATGGGAAGCCGGGATGAAGACAGTAACTATCCCCGGGCTCATCTTACGGTTGGCCTGTGCTATGACGGACTCCAGCTCGAAATCGGTAGTAGTCCTCAATCCGCGGACTATAAAATCCGCTTCCTTCTCCCGGCACAAGTCTACTGTCAGGCCTGTGTATGACAGCACTTCAATGTCTGCTCCGGCATCCACCAAAGGACGCACGGCATCATTTATCAGGCGCACTCTTGTCTGAGGTGACAGAAAACCGCGCTTGAGGTGGTTGTATCCCACTGCCACATATATCCTGTCAAACAGATTGAGAGCCGACTGCAGCACATCCATATGTCCCAAGGTAAACGGGTCAAAAGACCCGGGAAAGATAGCAGTCCTTTTATCCATAGCCATTTACTGTCCGTATTTTGTTACAAACAACAAATATAATCAAATTTTCCCCTTTGACTGCTGATATTTCATTACTTTTGCGGAGAAACTGCGATATGATTATAGGGCTGATCAAAGGTTTGATTGTCGGGATCATAGTCTCCATACCGGTAGGACCGCTCGGACTGCTGTGCATCCCGCGCACTCTGGCACGCGGACGGTGGTCCGGGCTGTCCGTCGGTCTGGGCGGCACTGCCAGCGACACTCTGTACTCTGCCCTGGCCCTCTTCGCCCTTTCATTCATCAGCGGATTCATAGAGGCGCATGAACACTGGGTGCTGCTGGCTGGCGGCCTTATCATCTGTATCACAGGTATAAATCTGATAGTCAGCCGGCACAAAGTACGAAATCCTGAAGTTCTGGGTTCCAAGGCCGTCAGTCCGGCAAAACACACTCAGGAATTCCTGAACGGATTTCTGATATCCGTAACCAACCCCGGCACCCTGGTGTGTATGCTGTGGCTGTTTACTTTTATCGGAATAGACACTGACCGCGTCAATGTTATGCTGTGCGAATGGACAGGCGTCGCCCTCGGCTCCGGCGGCACTTGGTTTTTGACAACATGGCTGATCAGCATATTCCGCGACCGCATCACTCTCGGCCAGCTCCGCATCCTTACCCGCATATCCGGCAGCGCAATCCTCCTCATAGGTCTATCCTCCATAATCAAAAGCATCAGCTATTTCCCAACATTCTAGTTTTTTAGAAAACTATTACAACATATTGTTTTATTTCTTATATTTGCAACAAACTTGTTTAACTAAACTTAACCACTTATGGGTAAAGGGAAACTACTAAAATTCCTAACATCTGTGTTAGGTCTCGCAGCCTTTATTTTTCCCGCCTACGGGCAAATGTCACCCTGCGATTCAGTCATCATTCGCTTTGATTTCAATTCTTCCACAGTAAGCGACAGTTCCGCGTCCGGTGATCTGGAGCAGTTTATTGAATCCGTCAAGTCATCTTATAACGACGGCAGACTGCAGCAAGTAACGATTTCCGGTTCGTCATGCCTTATCGGGACCAATGTCAGTTGTACCGCTACCGCCCTCAGACGTGC
Organism: Candidatus Coprenecus stercoravium; assembly: GCA_019116865.1. Taxonomy (GTDB): domain Bacteria; phylum Bacteroidota; class Bacteroidia; order Bacteroidales; family UBA932; genus Coprenecus; species Coprenecus stercoravium. The sequence goes on from DXAW01000078.1 coordinate 2,223, forward strand.
TGAAAACCTGTGTGACTACATCATCAGGCACTCAGGCATTCCTGCAGGACTTGTAACGATAACTGAGGCCGGCATTGACTGGAACATGCTTGCCGCACTTGTCCGCGAAGATCCCGGAACGCCGAAAGGAGACATAGTTGTCAAAACCATTACCGACACTCCACTCTGGATCTTCGACTCAGACAATCATGTTGTTGACGGAAGGAAAAAACAGCTGATGGAGATTTACTACGGCCGGTCATTCGTATATATGCGTGATCAATTTTTCTCCGATATGAGATATTCCTCCGCCTATCTTTTCTGTAAAGCAGAAGAACAGGAGACCGCAGCCCCCATGCCAGCAGGGCAGAAGACTGCATTAGAAGAAGAGGAAATTGTGGAAGAAACGGATGCTTTCGCACCGGAGACCACTGCCGCTGAAGTAAGCGAAGATATTGACACTGCTGCGTATTCAGAACCGGCTACCGTTGCAATCAGCACCACTCCTGTCAGAAAAGAGATGACATGGGAGGGCTCCAAAGTCTGGCTGAAGACCAATATCCCCTATTGGGCACTTGTTGTCGCGAACCTTGGTGTCGAGGTCAGACTATCAGACCACTGGTCTCTGGACATTCCTGTCATGTACAGCCCCTACGCCATTGCACCGACGTATAGGTTCAGA
>DXAW01000079.1 GCA_019116865.1 Candidatus Coprenecus stercoravium
TTTGGTATCCGTTTTTCTCAAACGGGCTGCAAATATACGGACTTATTTTTAACCACCAAATTTTTTTCAAAATTTTTTCAAAAATTTTTTCAATCTTTGCGTCATGTATTGGAAACTGTTCTGCATATTCGCCAAGATCGGAGCCTTCACTTTCGGAGGAGGAGTTGCCATGATTCCCTTGATAGAGAGGGAGGTAGTGCATAAAAACAAATGGGTGTCCGACGAGGATTTCCTGGATATGATCTCTATTGCCCAGTCAGCGCCCGGACTTATCGCCGTCAACGTCGCAATTTTCATCGGACACAAGATAGCAGGCATCAAGGGCAGCATCGTGGCGACTGTCGGAAGCGTCCTGCCTCCTTTTATAATAATACTGCTCGTCGCAGCCGTGTTCACCACCTTCAAGGACAACCCAACAGTACAGGCGGTATTCAAGGGCATCAGACCGGCAGTGGTCGCACTTATAGCCGCCCCCGTATTCCGCATGGCGGTCAAGAACAGACTCAACTGGGTGACAGGATCCATAGCCGTAGCCGCCACTGTCCTCATCGCCTTTCTCAAAATATCTCCGGTGTGGATTATCGTCACGGCCATTACCGGAGGCATCCTGGCCGCATACGCCGGACAGAATAAGAATAAGGAGGCAGGAAAATGATTTTCATCGAACTGTTCCTCACCTTCTTCCTCATAGGTGCCTTCACTTTCGGAGGAGGCTACGCCATGCTCTCCCTGATACAGAATCAGGTAGTCACCGTTCACCAATGGCTCACCCCAGAGGAGTTCACCGACATTGTGGCCATATCCCAGATGTCTCCGGGGCCGATAGGAATCAACAGCGCCACCTACATCGGCTACTCCGTGCCTCATGCGCTCGGTATGGGTCCCGCACTGAGCTTTCTCGGCTCGCTTACAGCGACATTCGCAGTCGTCCTCCCGTCTTATCTGATCGTGCTGTGGATCTGCATCCTATATGAAAAATTCAAGACCAACCGCTACTTCGCATCCGTTCTGAAAGTGATGCGGCCGGTAACCATTGGCATGATAGCGGCAGCGGCCATCATACTCATCACCCCGTACAACTTCATCGACTGGTGGAGCTGGGCTCTGTTCGCCGTATCATTCGCCGCCATGCTTTTCTTCAAGGCCAACCCGATATGGATTATCGTCGCCTCAGGAGCCGCCGGCTACCTCATATATGGCATATAAAATAGGACTTCTCGATAATTGTCACTAACTTTGACAAGTTATTACGACAATCACCGACATCCATGAAAAACATTTTACCATCACGGCTCCTCGTCGCCTCGGCAGCTATAATACTGACCTCCATCCTGCCCTCCCAGGCAAGAACCCCCCAAAACGAAGAACATCCTCCCGTCAGGAAAGTCACTCTTCTTGATGAAGGATGGAAATTCGGCAAAGGAGAGGACCCAGCCGAATGGGAGGCGGTGCGCATACCGCATGACTGGGCCATATACGGCCCGTTCGACCGCAGCAACGACATACAGACCATTGCCATAGTGCAGAACGGCGAAGAGACAGCATCCATCAAGACCGGGCGCACCGGAGGACTTCCGCACACAGGCATAGGATGGTACGTCAGACTCCTGGACGTAGACACAGCCAAAAAGGCTACTTTGCTGTTCGACGGAGCGATGAGCGAGGCCAGAGTCTATGTCAACGGACATGAGGCCATTTTCTGGCCATACGGATACAACGCATTCTACTGCGACATCACTCCCCTCCTGACGGACAACGGCAAGGACAATGAGATAAAAGTGCGGCTGGAGAATAAACCGTCGTCCTCCAGATGGTATCCCGGTGCCGGACTATACCGCAATGTCTACCTGATCGAGACAGAGAAGACCCATATTCCGGTATGGGGCACCACGGTGACCACTGAGATTAACCGCACCGGCGACACCGCCACAATCCGTCTGATCACGGAGATAGAGGGTCTGGCCGATGGATTTGACGCTGTCCTCAAGACAATAATAAAAGACGGCTCGGGACGGCCGGTAAGCGGAGACAACACCTTTAAGGTCATAAAGTCCGACCCCGGCAAAGGGACTATGACAGTAGAGCAGAGTCTGATCGTGGCCCGTCCTGACCTGTGGTCTCCGGAGACTCCGGCCCTGTACACAGCCGAAAGCAGTCTGTACGTAAAGGCTTCCGGCCATGAGCCGGGCACCGGAGTTCCCGCCAGGGAGCATCTTGTCGACACCTACACCACTACATTCGGAATACGCACCATAGAAGTCCGCCCTGAGACAGGATTCTATCTCAACGGGGTCAACCGTAAATTCCAGGGCGTATGCCTGCACCACGATCTGGGGCCTCTCGGTGCTGCTGTCAACCGCTCCGCCATACGCCACCAGCTCACAATGCTGAAGGACATGGGCTGCGACGCCATCCGCACCACACACAATATGCCGGCTCCGGAACTCATTGAGCTGTGCGACGAAATGGGATTCATGGTAATAGTGGAGAGTTTCGACGAATGGAACGACGCCAAGTGCTTCAACGGCTATCACCGCTTCTTCGACGAGTGGGCGGAGAAGGACATGGTCAATATGATCCGGCATTTCCGCAACCACCCCTCGGTAGTGATGTGGAGCATAGGCAACGAAGTTCCGTCACAGTCATCGCCGGAAGGCTACAGGACCGTGGAGTTTCTGCAGAATATCTGCCACAGGGAAGACCCTACCAGACCGGTCACCTGCGGCATGGACCAGATAGACCCCGTCCTGAGCAACGGCTTTGCCGCGGCAGTCGAGGTCCCCGGATTCAATTACAGGCCCTTCCGCTACATGGACGGATACAACCTGCTGCCGCAGAAAATGATTCTCGGCAGCGAAACCTCTTCCACCGTAAGTTCAAGAGGCGTCTACCATTTCCCCGTGAGAAAGATGCACACCGCCATCCACGAAGACCACCAGAGCTCATCATATGATCTGGAATACTGCAACTGGTCCAATATTCCGGACGAAGACCTGGCCATGGCCGAGGACTACCCGTGGACCATGGGACAGTTCGTCTGGACCGGATTCGACTACCTCGGCGAGCCTACCCCCTACGATACCGACGCATGGCCCAACCACAGCTCCGTATTCGGCATAATAGACCTGGCATCCCTTCCCAAAGACCGCTACTGGCTCTACCGCAGTGTCTGGAACGGGAACAGCCCTACCCTGCACATCCTTCCTCACTGGAATTGGGAGGGACGCACGGGAGAGGTCACCCCGGTATTTGTCTACACCTCTTATCCTAAGGCCGAGCTGCTGGTCAACGGGTGCAGTATGGGTGTACGGGAAAAGAGCGACAGCACGGTAATGACCCGTTACAGGCTGATGTGGAATGATGTGCGGTACGAGCCGGGCGAGATAACCGTCGTGGCCTACGACGACAGCGGAGCGGAAGCCGCAAGAAAGACAGTCCGCACAGCCGGCAAGCCGTATGCGATAGAATTGACACCCGCAAGACATTTCCTATACGCTGACGGCAAGGACCTGCTTTACGTCACTGTCCGGATAGTGGACAAGGACGGAAACCTGTGTCCGCTGGACTCCCGGAAAGTCCGTTTTGAGGTATCCGGAGCAGGACAGTTCAGGGCAGTTGCCAATGGAGACCCGACATGTCTGGAGATGTTCCATATTCCCGAGATGAGCGCATTCAACGGCATGATGACAGTCATCATCCAGTCTTCGGAAGCACCGGGAACACTCAAGCTGACAGCCCGTGCTGACGGACTGAGAAAAGCCGTATTAGGGACAGAAGTCATACAACCGAAACAAACGCACTGATATATGAAAGAGACCATTCACGAACAATTTCAAAAACATTTCGGCGGCACAGGCACATTCTACAGCTCCGCCGGAAGAATCAATCTCATAGGCGAGCACACCGACTACAACGGAGGATTCGTATTTCCCGGAGCAATAGATAAGGGCATCATGGCCGAGATACGCCTCAACGGCACTGACCGCGTACGGGTATACTCGATGGACTTTAACGACTCGGCCGAATTCGGTTTCAGGGAGGAGGACGCTCCTTCGGCGCCATGGGCAAGATATATCTTCGGAGTCTGCATGGAGACCATCAAAAGCCGTGGTGCGATGCTCAAAGGATTTGACGCCGCATTCGCAGGCGATGTGCCTCTCGGTGCCGGCATGTCTTCTTCCGCAGCACTTGAAAGCACATTTGCCTTCGCTCTAAACGACATGCTCGGGCTGGGCATCGACAAGTTCGAGCTGGCGCGCATAGGACAGAGGACGGAGCACAACTACTGCGGAGTAAAATGCGGCATCATGGACCAGTTCGCATCCATTTTCGGCAAGGCAGGCAGCCTGATCCGCCTCGACTGCCGCTCACTGGAATACCGTTACTATCCGTTCCATCCTCAAGGCTACCGTCTGGTACTGCTGGACTCCGCAGTGAAACACGAACTGGCTTCTTCGGCATACAACAAGCGCAGGGCATCATGCGAGGCGGTAGTAGCCGCCGTCAAGGCAGCAGGTCATCCCTGGGTGGAGTTCCTGCGGGACGTGACTCCCGGGATGCTGGCCGTAGTACGGAGCAAAGTATCCGCCGAGGACTACATGAGAGCCGAATATGTGATAGATGAAATACAGAGAGTCCTGGATGTGTGCGACGCCTTGGAACGGGATGACTATGAGACTGTAGGCGCCAAGATGTACGAGACCCATCACGGCATGAGCAGGCTCTATGAGGTAAGCTGTCCGGAACTGGATTTCCTCAACGACCTGGCCCGTGAGTGCGGAGTGACCGGCTCCAGGGTCATGGGCGGAGGCTTCGGCGGCTGCACCGTCAATCTGGTCAAAGATGAACTCTACGACGAATTTATCTCCAAAGCCGTCAGGGATTTCTCCGCCAAGTTCGGCCATGAGCCCAAGGTTTACCCTGTAGTAATAAGCGACGGTGCCCGTAAAATTGAATAAGCCATGATACACCTTATCAATAAATCCGGAGCGTCAGTGATGCTCACAGAAAGAGGAGCCGGCATAGTGTCGGTGGTCGTTCCCGACAGGGACGGAATCATGGGCGACGTGGTACTTGGCTACAGAGACGAAGCGAGCTATCTGGGTGACGGCCCGTGCATGGGCAAGATTCCCGGCAGGTACGCCAACCGCATCGCCGGAGGCAGGTTCAGCCTTGACGGCAAATATTTTGAGCTGATGAAGAATCACCCTGAATACCAGCTGCACGGAGGGCCGGACGGATTCGCCAACAGGCTCTGGAAAGTGCTGCGGTCATCGGACTCTCAGGTGCTGATGGCCCTGGACAGTCCGGACGGTGACCAGGGCTATCCCGGAACCATGCATGTGGAGGCCCTGTACTCCTGGGAAGACGACAATTCGCTCCGTCTGGAGATTACGGCCACTACCGACGCACCTACGGTCGTCAACCTCACCAACCACACCTATTGGAACTTAGACGGAGAGGACAGCGGTTCCGTTCTCGGCCACAATCTGCGCCTCAACGCCTCCCGCTGGCTTATTACCGACCCGTCTCTCGTCCCCACAGGAGTAATAGCCACAGTAGAAGGCTCCCCGATGGATTTCCGCCTGACAAAACCGATTGGACAGGATATCAAGGCTGACTTTCCGGCATTGAAATACGGCAAGGGCTACGACAACTGCTGGATACTTGACAGCACTCCGGGCCTGAAACTGGCTGCGGAACTCAGCTCCACCGTATCGGGCCGCCGTCTGGAGGTCTGGACCGACCAGCCCGGAGTGCAGGTTTACACCGGCAACTGGCTTGAAGGCTCGCCGGTCAGCAAGTCCGGCCGCAGCTATCACGACTACGACGGTGTAGCCATCGAGTGCCAGGACCTGCCCGACGCACCCAACCACCCGGATTTCCCCTCCACCGTACTCCGCCCCGGCCAGACATACCGCCGCACCATCCTCTTCAAGCTCTCCGCCCACTGACCCTCCGCCAGTATTCTTCTCCCGGGGACACCTTTGAAACGCCATCGGGGAAAGTGAACCGTCTCCGGCACTTCCCCGACCGGAACCGATGTAAAAGGAATACTGAAGCACGCTATTGTTCCCACCAAACAGGAAGCGATTGCCAATATTCGGGGAATCCCATATCCTTGAGGCCTAGCAAACGGCAATCGGATTTTAGCAACTCTTTGATATTCTTTTTGAAATTGCTGTCTGGACTGATAATATCAAGTATATATGCGATACAAGACAGCACAGCAAATAATTTGTTTGTACGTATTTGTCCGATTGCAGTTCTATCCATAAATGGATAAAGGGTATTGTATGGCAGGGTTACACTGACCATAAAACGGCGATTCCACACTCGGCTGTGGTGAGCGCAACAATTACGAAGATTAGAAATGGAGTGCAGCCAATTTTCCAAGATCGCTACTTTCTTCAAACCGAACTGCTCGGCAATGAACTCTTTACGGCTGTCTAACTTTAAGGATTGGAACAAACGGCTCAATGTGGCAAACGACACAACTTCGAGCGCCATCCAACTTGGCGGCATCGAAGGACTGTTGTATTTGGAGCAGTAATGCTTTATAAAATCTTCGTTGCTGCGATTTACATCAGCATCTATATGATCCATCAAATCATCATAGCCGAAACGATACAAATTTTCATCGTTGAACCAATGGCTATCGCCTGTACTTTCGGCATATACCTGCACAATTTTTGTGCGCACTGCCACTTCTATCTTCTCAATAGCATTGAAAATAAGTGAACGCAATCTGCGGTCAAAACAATAAAGGTCGATAATGTCCTTAAAGTGAATATCCTTACGAGTGAAGTTGTGTTCTGAACCTTCACCGTTCTCCTGAAACGGATAAGTGTATGCACGTAGTCGATAGTAACTGATATTGAAAAGATAAGCAGTGGCCTCGCTTTCATCATCGAAAACAAGCCCCCGTTGTTTCAGCCGTGAAACTTGCTCGGCGAGGGTCAACGGCTTCTTTGTATATTCAATTTTATCAGTCAATTTTATTTAAAGTACTATATAAAAACTCGAAGACCTCCCCGGGTGCGCTGTTCTATGGGAAGCGTGGGAGGTCATATTGACTGCAAAGATAGTACTTTTATTTGGAACCACAAAGGCTGTAATAATTTTTTTCGTGACATCGTAAATGGAATACTCCTGAAAAGGCCAGGCCCTCCCACTGCTGCGTGGCGGATAGCACAGCCGTAACGGAGGTAGTTCTGCGCGAATGCACCCGCACGTTGACTAGGGACGGACCAGCTGCAGAGTCTGCCACGAGTCGTGCATTGCCGGAGAAGCCATCACCGTAGGGGTCTGCATCTTGGAATTGGAGACGATGGACTGCTTGCGGACCTCGCCACGGACATAGTCGGACAATTCTCCAAGGGTGACATCACCGCCTGATTCCTGAAGTTTCTTGAGCAGGTAATAGGTGAACATACCGTGCCCCTTCTCCTTGTACGGGTATGCAGTCTCGTCTCCCTGTGCGGCGGAGAAGACCACCATATTGCCCTTAGGCGCGGAAGACTTGGCCCTGATGGCTATACCTCTGGCTGAGGCAATCATCGAACCGCCCCGCTCAGCCCCCGAGAAGCAGGCATCCAGGAACACATACGTATACCGGGACGGAGCCGAGGAAAGGGACGCATAGAGATTGTCCAGCTTGTAGCCTGTGTTGATGTTCGAACCGTAGCCGTCCACAGGGAGCAGATATGCGTCACCCGTGCTCTCGTCCGGGATTCCGTGACCGGCATAGTAGAATATCAGTCCGGCCTCGCCCTGATAGGCCTCAGCCACCTTGGTTATCCAGTCCACCTCGGCCAGAATATTGTTCAGGGTAGCATTCTCCACGATATGGATGTTCTGCTCGGGAATTCCCAGGGTCTTACGGCAGTACTCACCGAATGTATTGCCGTCATTGACAGCAAAGTTGACATCCACCTCCCGCTGATAGTCCTCGTTGGCGATAATCACTGCGAACAATCTGTCGTTGACCTCGGAAGCCTCCGGTATGCCTTTATCCACATCGGATGTTCCGACCGATATCTGCCTGGTGGTTATCTGCTGGCTGCCCTTGTCAGCCATCGCATTGTCCGGCACAGCGTTGATGTCGATAGCATCGAACTCATACTCGATGTCGGCCATCGCAAAAGTCAGGTCGGAACTGTTGTCGTACCGGTACTGCCTGCCGTCCGGAAGAGTATAGGTCATCTCCCTGAGACCCAGACCGTCATTCTGTATCGCATAATAGGGCGTGCGGCAGACAGAAGAGAAGCTGGTCTCGAAATTCTCGGCCTCAGCTATCGGCACAGGTACGAGCAGCGAGCCGAAATACGAGTCCTGTATCAGGAATATCTCCCCGTCCGCATCGTAGTCCACTATCGTCTGCTGGCCGCCCACATTCTTGGACATGAAGGCGATATACTCGCTCTGGGCTATCCCGAGCAGCGAATCCACCATGTGCTGCCTGGTGGACTCATTGACCCTGGTCATCCAGTCAGCCGTCTTCTCGTAGCGGCCTTTCTTCTGCCAGGCATTGACCTTCTCTTCTATCATGTGCCGGGCAAATCCGGAGAAACTGCTGAACGCCTCCGACACCTCGTCAAAGATATTGCCCACCTTGTCCATATACTTGGTCTGACCGTCCACCGTCACCTCGGCTATACCGTCCTTGAACGGCTTTCCGGAGTCCAGCATATAAGGGATAACCGTCTTGCCGTCCGGGCCGATGTAAGCCACCTTACCGTTGAGTTCCACTGCCGCCAGACCCTCGCTGAACGGAAAGGCATAGCTGTACTTGAACGGCACGACCATCTCCCCCGACTTGTCCACATAACCGTACTTGCCGTAGAGACACACCGGGGCCAGTCCAGCCGAGAACGCTCCCGCATCCTGATACTTTACCGGAATCACCAGCCGGCCGCTCACGTCTATATACCCATACTTGCCGTCCTTGCGTACCACGGCCATACTTTCCGAGAACGCCTCGGTACGGTCGTACTCCGGATTGATAATCCAGATTCCGTTGGCCTTATACCCGTACTTTCCGGTCGCCTCGTCCCTAGCCACCGTAAACCCCTGCGCCTGCACCCGGACACTCCACACCAAAGACATCCCCAGTGCCATCAACGCCGCCATACATATTCTTCTCATAACTGACCTCCTTTATTAAAACGACCAACCCGCCTTAAGTCCAATATCCATCAATCCTCCCTCACCAATATATACAGGCAAATCAAAAGCTAACCACAAAGCGCCCTTTTTCAGATTTTTTATTTCTATTCCTACATACGGTTCCAGCAACATACCTACATTCGCCGCAACATCATATCCTACATTACATGCAATAAATGGAGAGACCTTATTCTTCAGCCTACCTCCAAGCATAGAATAACGTAAATGTAAATATATCGGAACAGCAAATGATTGAATATATCCAACATCATCATTAAAAGACCATACAGACGTGGTTCTGAAATCCACTCCTACTCCAATATAGAAATAAGGAGAGAACTTGTAGGCATTTATCATTCCTACTGAAAAATATGGCCCATAATTTAACGAGTATCCGACGCCAGCCTCAACTATACCGGCATAGCCAGAATTTTTCCTCTTTTCAGCTTTTTCTTGCTTTGCTTTCTGCTCCGCATTGGTAATTAAGGCTATTTCATCAGCGGCAAAGACAAAAGTGTCACCGTTGCTATCAGTCACACGGACTCCGCCATCAGGCAACCGCTTGATAATACCGGTTATCTCCGTTCCGTCTTTAAGTTTAACAATTTCCTGATCTTGCGCACTGGCATCAAAGGAGAACATCACTGCGCAGAACACCGCGCACAAAGTAAAAATCAATTTTTTCATTGTTTAGATTAAATGTGCCGCACGCTCCTCCACGGCCGTCATATACAAGAAAGTGTGGAGCTGATCTCGGCTGTCTAACAGAAGGTTGTGGAAAGACCTTGAAGAAAACAGACGTTACCCAATACCCCACACTCGAATAGATATGAGGCACGGGCAGTACCGTTCAACGGCCTACGCCTGTCACACATTATCTAAACAAGAATGAGTGTTGTCCGTCTTGTCCTTTCTTCTTCGAAAACTTCCACATTTTCTGTTAAGGACAGTGCGGAAACACTTTCAATATGTACGTTGATCACTCAACGATGCAAATATAGAAATAATTTTCCGCAAACGGGCAACACTCTTCGGAGTATTGGCCGTAAAGATACCGCTATTCTGCCGGCTTTCCTTGAAATCGCCTCACTTTCCCGACGAACGGCAGAGGGAAAGAATGGCTAGGGGAAAGGCAGGGAGAAATAACAGAAAAAAGTAATAAAGGCCGGCGGAGAATCCGCTGACCTTTATTACTTAACCTAATACTTAACCTATGAAAAAACTATCCGATATGAGAACTTGCAAACTGTGTGCCACAAATCCGGGAGGATATTAAGGAAGCATTTAATCCTGGTGACAATCAGGTTACAATGCGATAGCGGACAAGCTACAACGTAGTGGCCGGATCGACCAGCTTGTCCTGATAGTATATCTCATAGTGCAGGTGATTGCCGGTGCTGGCGCCAGTCGAGCCGACATAGCCGATTAAATCGCCCTTGCGCACATCCACACCTTTTCTGATTCGGAACGGTATGCGCTGCATGTGGGCATATGCGGTCTTGTATCCGTTGCGGTGATTGATCTTTACAAATTTACCGTAACCTCCGTTGCGGCCGGAGTAAGTCACAGTACCGTCAGCCGTGGCATAAATAGGCGTCATCCTCGGTGCGGCAAGGTCCACACCCTTATGAGTATGGGTCTTGTGGGTAATCGGATGAACACGGGTGCCGAAAGGCGATGATATGCGCACATACTCAGTCGGTTTACCCTGCGGTATCGAGGAATCCATCGTCTTAGCCTCAGGCTCAGAAGGCTCGTCCACTACGGACTCTTCCACATCCGTCTCCCCGGCAGAAGACTCTTCGGAAACAGACTCGGTGACAGGCTCCTCAACAACAGGTTCTTCTGCAGATTCAACAACGACAGAATCACAGGCAGCAGGTTCCTCAACCGGCTCAACTGCAGCAGGCTCAACCACAGCGGTATCCTTGACGGCAGGCTCTGCGACAACAGGCTCTGGTTCCGGCACAGCCTCTGACTCCGGCTCCGATACCGGCTCAAGTACGACGTCAACAGTCACCTCCACAGGCGGATCGTCATCTTCCACAGCCACAGTCTCCATATCGGTGACAATCTCCTCCAGTGTCTCGGCAGCCTCTTTCATACGCTCCACCGAATCCGGCTTGTCAGAAAGTACTGGTACCAGCTCTTCCGGTCTCATGGACTGAATCTTACGTATATTCTCCGCCAGTATTTTCTTCTGGTCGGAAGCCGTAGTCACCACTTTGGGCTGAGCAGCCAGATTGACCGAGGATATCCTGATACCGTCATCTGACGCCATCAGGTCCACAACATTCTCCTCATCCTCCAAGAACGACCGATACAGCTGTTTGAAACGCTCGAACGCATCATAATATCTGGCTTTGAACTCCGCCAGCTCCTCAGCACGGCGACGCTCAAAATCCTGCTGTTCCTGCAGACGGGCACGCTTGAACTGTTCGAAAGCATCATCCGCATTCTGGGCAAAAGCACCCGCTGCGGAAAGGAATGTCACTGCGACAAAAACTATTATCCTTCTCATATTTTTAAGTTTATTGATTTCTTAATGCACAAGTGTGCGATTTGTGACACCATCATTTGCGTCTGCGCAGACGCAGGCTGTTGGTCACCACGCTCACACTGCTGAGCGCCATAGCCGCTCCTCCTATCATCGGATTCAGCAGGAAGCCGTTTATCGGATAGAGGACTCCCGCCGCCACCGGCACAGCTATTATATTATAGATAAAGGCCCAGAACAGATTCTGACGGACAGTCCGGACAGTGAGTTGCGAAAGTCTTACTGCCTCAGGCACTTTCATAAGGTCCGAGGAAAGAATGGTCACCATAGCCGTATCGATGGCGATATCGCTGCCGCCACCCATAGCCACGCTCAAATCAGCCTGTGCCAGAGCGGCACTGTCATTGATGCCGTCACCCACCATGGCCACCTTATGCCCTGCGTCCTGTAATTCCTTGACGAAAGCAGCCTTGTCCTGCGGCAGGACTCCGGCACGGAACTCGTCGATACCGGCAGCCCTTGCAACAGCCTCAGCCGACACCGCATTGTCACCGGTCAGCATCACAGTCCTTATACCCATCTCCCGCAATTTTGCCACCGCTGCGGCCGACGTCCCGCGTATACGGTCCGTCACAGCAAGCACCGCCAGCACAGCAGTCCCGGATGCAAACCATATCACGGTACGGGCCTGACTCTGCCATTCCATAGCCTTACGCACAAACTCGTCCGGAATACTTACACTGCCTGTCTCAAGAAGAGCCTGACTGCCGGCCATATAGCTTACACCATCCACCGTGCCGCACACTCCCTTTCCGGGCACATTCCCGAAACCGGAGATCTCCACATCTGCGTCCAAAGCAAGAGCATCAACCACCGCCTCCGCCAGAGGATGTTCCGACAGCTTCTCCAAAGAAGCCAGCACCTGCCTGGAGAAATCATCCGTCCCGGCCGCCCAGTACTGTTCCACCACTTCCGGATGCCCCTCAGTAACAGTTCCGGTCTTGTCCACCACCGCTGTATCCACCTTGCAGGCTACTTCCAGACTGGCCGCATCCTTTATCAGAATACCGTTGCGCGCACCCTTGCCTATTCCCACGATTATGGCTGTGGGGGTGGCAAGACCCAATGCACAGGGACATGCGATGATAAGCACGGTTATCATGGACAGCAGGCCGTGGATAAATCCGTCTTCAGGCGCGAATATCCACCAGGCGGCGAACACCAGAACTGCTATGGACATAATGACCGGAACGAACACAGACGCTATCCTGTCCACCAGATTCTGAACCGGAGCCTTGCTGCCCTGAGCATCCTGAACCATGCGTATTATCTGCGAAAGCATGGTGTCGCCTCCCGTCTTATCCGCCTTGAAACGGAACGCCCCGCGCTGATTTATAGTACCGGCATACACCTTTGCTCCTGACTGCTTGAGCACGGGAACGGGTTCTCCGCTCAGCATACTCTCGTCCACATAAGACTCTCCGCTGACCACAGTGCCGTCCAGAGCCACCCTTTCGCCGGGCCTGACCGCTATCGTATCCCCTACCCGAGCCCACTGGACCGGCACTTCCTTCTCGGCCCCGTCATCGGCGACTACAGTTACAGTCTTGGGCTGAAGCCCCATCAAGGCCCGGATAGCTCCGGTTGTCTTATGCTTGGCCCTCGCCTCCAGCAGCCGGCCTATAAGGATAAAAGCTATAATCACACTTGCCGCCTCATAATAAAGATGCGGCTCTATGCCTCTTGAACGCCAGAACTCAGGAAACAGGAGATTAAACGTACTGAACAGCCACGCCACCCCCGTACTGCTGGCCACGAGCGTGTCCATATTGACGGCTCCGTGGCGCAACTGCCTGAACGTACTTATGAAAAAACGACGTCCGAAAACAAATACCACCACGGTGGACAAGGCAAACGAGACCCAATGTCCCCACCGCAGGTCCATGAAGAACATACCCAGCACAAACACCGGAACAGCCAGTGCAGCCGCCCCGAAAGTCTGTCTCCGCAGAGCTTTGTATTGTCTGACCCGGTCGGCTTCCGCGTCCTCCTCCGCATCCTCTTCCTCAACGATCAGGCCGTAGCCGGCATCCTCGACCGCCTTCCGCAGAGTCTCCGGAGAGCACTTGCTGTCATCGTAGCAGACCAGGGCCGTAGCCGAGGCGTAATTGACATTGGCCTCCTGCACACCTTCGCAAGCATTCAGCACTTTATTTACTCGGGCCGCACAGGCAGCGCACCCTAATCCCGTAACAGGAAATACTTTCTTTTTCTGCATAATAAATTATTTTAAGACACACAAAAATACACAGCCGGAGCTGCAACCATATTGCAAAAAAAGAGCCGTCCCTTTTGCAGAGACAGCTCCTCGACGGGTGGAAGATGGGATTCGAACCCACGACCCTTGGTGCCACAAACCAATGCTCTAACCAACTGAGCTACATCCACCATATACCCTTCTACTCTTTCGAAAAGGGACTGCAAATATAAGAATAGTTTTCTTATTCAAGCAAATTTTCTATATTTGAGGCAAATTTTTTAAAGAATCACTAAGTACATGGCACGTGAAATAAAGTTTTCCCTAGTATACAGGGATATGTGGCAGTCCTCTGGCAAATACGTCCCCAGAGTAGATCAGTTGGTGCAGATTGCACCTGTAATCATTGACATGGGATGCTTCGACAGGGTCGAGACCAACGGAGGAGCTTTCGAGCAGGTCAACCTGCTTTTCGGAGAGAACCCCAACAAAGCGGTCAGAGCATGGACAGCTCCGTTCAACAAGGTCGGCATACAGACACACATGCTTGAGAGAGGTCTCAACGCTCTCCGCATGAATCCCGTGCCAAGAGACGTCAGAGCGCTCATGTACAAGGTAAAAGCCAAACAGGGCACGAATATTTCCCGCTCGTTCTGCGGACTCAATGACCATAGGAACCTCAAGGACTCCGTAATCCTCGCCAAGGAAGGCGGCATGATATCACAGGTAGCCCTGAGCATCACCTACTCCCCTGTCCATACAGTTGAGTACTACATGGACATCGTGGACAAGGTGGTGGAATACGGCTGCGACGAGATCTGTCTCAAGGATATGGCCGGCATCGGACGTCCCGCATTCCTGGGCCGTCTGACCAAATGCATCAAGGACAAGTATCCCAATATAGTCGTTCAGTACCACGGCCATTCCGGTCCCGGTTTCTCGGTAGCGTCCATGCTGGAGGTGGCCCGCGCCGGAGCAGACTATCTGGACGTGGCGATGGAACCTCTGTCATGGGGCAAGATTCATCCCGACGTAATCACTATTCAGGCCATGCTGAAGGACGCCGGCTTCCTCGTAAAGGACATCAATATGGACGCCTACATGGAGGCCAGAAGACTCACCCAGACTTTCATTGACGACTTCCTGGGCTACTTCATCGAGCCGAACAACTACATCAGATCATCCCTGCTGGTCGGCTGCGGCCTGCCCGGCGGAATGATGGGTTCGATGATGGCGGACCTCAAGGGATTCCAGAGCGCCATCAACATGTCCCTCCGCAATCAGGGCAAGAAGGAAGTATCCCTCAACGAGCTGATGGTAATGCTCTTCCAGGAGGTAGAATACGTATGGCCCAAGCTCGGCTATCCTCCGCTCGTGACTCCTTTCAGCCAGTACGTGAAGAACACCGCGCTGATGAACCTGATGCACACCCTCAAGGGCGAGCCGAGATGGAAGACGATAGACAAGGACACCATGAACATGATTCTCGGCAAGACCGGCAAGCTGCCCGGTCCTCTGGCTCCGGAGATTCTGGATATCGTAAAGGAGAAAGGCCTGGAGTTCTATACCGGCAATCCTCAGGACGCCTTCCCCGACGAGCTGCCCCGCTTCATCGAGGAGATGGAGAAAGAAGGATGGGACCGCGGTCAGGACGACGAGGAGCTTTTCGAGTTCGCAATGCACGAGCGTCAGTACCGCGACTACAAGAGCGGAGTGGCCAAGGAGCGTTTCAACAAAGAGCTTGAGGCTGCACGCGAGAAAGCAGGCGCACCCAAGATAGTGACCCGTCAGGTCGTGGAGGTGCCCGCCTTCGACGCAGAGAAAGTCATGGCCGAGCATCCTCAGGCAATGGCCGTACAGGCCGTCGCAAAAGGCAAGCTCCTTTGGAAATACAATGTGGCTGATGACAGCACCGCACCGGTAATCGGCACCAAATTCAATGAGGGCGAGCCCGTATGCTACATACAGACTTACTACGGCATCGAGCCGGTAAAGGCCCCCAAGACCGGAAAACTTATTCAGGTAGAAGCAAAACAGGGAGACAATCTGGACATCAACCAGATCCTGGCCTACATCGAATAAGCGTCGAGAGCCTGCTCCATCTTGGTACGGCCCAGCTGAACGATTTCGTCGTACTTATAGAACTCCATGGTGGAGTAGGCGTTCTTAGCTATCCGCACAAGAATATCCGGCGGATACAGCTTGAGAGTGAGGTCGGCGTTGGTCTGAATCATCACGCTTGAAGACTGATTGAGGATGGAGACGATACCCATATCGTCCTCATCCTCTTTTTCTTCTTTACCGCTCACCTTAGGAAGACCGGCCTCCACCTCAGCTTTGAGCACCTTGTCCGCTATCGTGTCCACTATCTTTCCAAGCCTCTGACGTATAACGCCTTTTCTCTCCTCGTGCTCTTCTTCAGGCTTCTCCTCATAAGGGCCGTTGAGATCCACTGCCACCAGAACATCTCCCGGAGTACGCAGCACCCGGTTGACAGGCACGGGATTGACCACCCCTCCGTCTATCAGCAGCATATTTCCAATCCGGTTGGGAGTGAATATGGACGGCATGGATATCGAGGAACGAATAGCGTCATACAGGCTGCCGCTGTCGAACACCACCTCACGGCGGTGCCTTATGTCAGTGGCCACGGCGGTAAAGGGAACAGGCAGGTCTTCTATCCGCCTGTCCGGAATTATGGCTTTCAGCTCGGAAATCACTCTGTCCCCCTTGACGAAGCCTCCGTTCCCTATAGTAAAGTCCATCAGATTAAGTACCTTCATGCGGTCAACGGTCTTCATCCACTCCTTGAACGCATCAAGTCCTCCGGCTGCATAGATGCCTCCCACCAAAGCGCCCATAGAGGCCCCGGAGACCGAGGTGATATGAAAACCACGCTCCTCCAGGACCTCTATCGCACCTATATGGGCCAGGCCGCGCGACCCTCCGCTGGCCAGCACCAGAGCTGCATTACGTCTCTTCGTCATTTTATCTCACGTATCAGCATTCCCTCTGTAAAAGAAGCCTTGGAGCCGCTGACCACCTGAAACTCCGTAGCCTGCAATGTAGAGCCTACCGCCTGCTCCTCAGCCGCCATGTAGCGGTTATCCCATATCTTCCCGGGGACAGGGCGTATCACTCCACGCCGGTTGTAACGGAATTTTCCGGTAGCCTCGTCAAACACAGGCACCAGCACCTCATACTTCGACTGCGGTCTCACACCCTCCTTCATTCCTATCTGAGCTGTGAGCGGCTCCACACTGTTGAGCGGAACCTTCACCTTAAACTGGTCATACTTTTTCTGAAGCATCACTATGTTCTTGTCCAGAGCACGGGCCAGAACCTTGCGGAACACATCCACATCGTTGTACAGACCGCGGAGCACGGGTTTGTTACTCTTGGCCTTGTAACTTCCCACATACTTCAGCTTGAAAGTTTCCCTGTCCTTCTCATAAGCCGCCTTCTTCTGCTCAGCCTCAGGACCGAGCTCCGATACGCTGTAGTAATACTCTCCGTAGAACTTGTCCGCCAGCGAATCGCTCCAGTCCAACTGATACAGATGAGATGTTATATTGACCTGGAAGCCGGCAATCATGGAGGAGATAGCCGCGCCCAAAGTAGCAAGCTGAGTAAAAGCCCCACCGCCGTCATCATCACTGTTACCGGTAATGATATCCGCCAGAACACCGATAAAAATCAGAGCCTTCGCAGCGGCGTCGGCATTGGCCTTATGATCTATATACTGTATGTCATTGGCCACCACAAAGGTGTTTCCGATCAACTCATATCCACGGTCCGCAAGGCCGCTGACACCCCTCACGCCATATGCGGCCATCGACACATCAGCCGCAGTAGCGTCATACATTCCCCTGTCCAGCACGAGCTGCGGGTCAAATGCTCCGGTCTCTTTATTTCTGGAGAACCACTTGGAGACCAACCTTTTGGCAACATGGTTCCTGTTGAGGAAATTATTGACCTGAGTCTTGGTCATATTACGGTTCTTGCTCGGTGTGGTGACGACCTTGACACTCAGGTCGTGATTATTGTATTTGTCAGGAGTTTCCAAAGCCATGAAAGCCTCCACTATCTCGTCATCCATCTCCAGATTAGGATGGCTTATAAGGATAGTATAAAGCGAGCTGCGTCTGTATCTAAGACTGTCCGTGCCCTGCGCGGAAGCCGCCGTAACAAGGGAGCACAGCAATAAAACTGATAATAATGAGCTAAATTTCTTCATAGTTTCCAGATTAATAATCCCACATAGATTCATTAACGAATGAGGAGACGGGTATCCTGCCGTCTGATTTGATAAAATCAATAACGGTCTCACCCTTCTCATCAAGCCATGCAATACGGCCGGAACCGTCCATCACCCACCTTACGGCACCGCTTTCAGGATGCAGGACCAGCGAGGTGACAGGAGCACCCGGAACACCCTCCACAGCCTTGTATGCCACGGGGATTACTTCCTCTCCCCGGGTATTCACAAAACCATAGAGACCGCCTCTTCTCACCCATGCGAGTCCGTCCTTGAACTCACCTACCATATCATACGGTCTGCTTGTGTCGGTCAGCAGATTTCCGTGCCTGTCTATCAGCGCCCATTTCCCGTCGAAGACGATGTAATTCCCATTGTCATCACGGGCAAAAAGATCCACCATCCTGAACGACTCAGTCACGCCGAGAAGATAATCCCTGCCTATCTCCTTCTTGCCTTTCTTATCCATGATGGGCAT
Source organism: Candidatus Coprenecus stercoravium (assembly GCA_019116865.1). Lineage (GTDB taxonomy): Bacteria > Bacteroidota > Bacteroidia > Bacteroidales > UBA932 > Coprenecus > Coprenecus stercoravium. The sequence continues at coordinate 18,659 of DXAW01000079.1, forward strand.
ATAGCGCTGCATTCTCTTACTGTTAGTGGCTACGCCGTTAATCCATGCCACACCGTCCACAAACGGTCCGACCATATCGTAGCCGCTGTTTCCGAAAAAGAGCGAGTCAGGCTTGGAGAGGTCGATGTAGGACCAGACACCGTCGGTCCACTTCTTATCCTTATTCTTCCCATTGTACCTGTACACCGCCACTATTCCCTCGTTGCAGAGGTCGATGTAGGTAAACTTCGGCTCAATGACCATACGGCCCGATGCATCCACCAGACCGGCAAGGCCCGTCCTGTAGTCATACACCACTCCGTAACCGTCCGCAAACCGGCTTACCGCCGCATACTTGGCCTCCACTACGACATTTCCGGAGGCATCGGCATAGCCCCATTTCGCCCCTTTCTGATACGGAATCAGATTCTGGGCACGGCACACGGCTGCAGCCGCGGCCACAAAAACAAGTGCTGCTAGCAATTTTCTCATAATCTGTATTTTTAGGTGTTACTTACTAGAATCCTTCAGACAATGCCTTCACGACCCCCTGGGTCTCAAGATATTTTCTCAGGTTGTCCTTCGCCACGGAGACCACATAGCCTATCTTGTATTCCCTGTTGCCGGTCTTGAGCACCTGCCTGCTGCCCGAGGCTACAGAATTGACATAGTTCTGATAAGCGGCAGTGAAGAATCCGTCAAAGAAAAGCGAATCGGACGCACTGATCTGCCCTTTATACAAGGGAGGCTGGGCCGAAGCACCGCCGCCGGCAGGGACACCCTTGAATATCACGGCATGCACAGCATTCTTCCCGGCCACGTTCACCGGCATGTCCGGCGTCCTGTACCAGCTCCACACCCGGAGCACATAAGTGCCCTCGGCACCCACACCGACACTCTCCACCTCATAGGACCAGGGCTGGTCCGCCTTGTTCATTCTGGCCGCGCTTCCGCATGAGGCCACCAGCAGAGGAAATACACAAAGACATGTAAAAATGAATAATTTTCTCATAGTTTGCCTACTTTTACTGACAAAGGTATTTTGTTTTTATGGACTTTCAAAATCGTTTTGTATATTTGTACATTAATTGAAGATGTTGATTTTGCTATGAACGAAATGAAGCAGGCTAATGTCTTTTTCGACAGGTCTTACGGTTATGCCAGAGCCATCGTCGCCCTTATCGGCGGACTCTTACTGGTCATCTGGCCTGAGGAGATCAAGAATTATTGTATGTATATCCTCGGAGCGCTGATTCTGACAATAGGTATCGTCAACATGGTGCTCTCCTATACCGGAAAATGGAAAAGAGAGAAAGTCCCGCTACTTACTCTCAACTCCATAGTGGACATAGCATTCGGACTTCTGCTGTTGATTTTCCCTTCATTCTTCATCAACTTCATAATGTTCGTATTCGGACTTATCCTCCTGATATTCGGATTAGGAGACGTAGTAAACCTTATAAGGACAAGCCGCATCATGCGTCTGCCGTGGACTCTCTACATAGGACCGGCCGCCGTGCTGATTCTCGGAGTCCTGATGTTCTTCTATCCGGACAAAGCCGGCAACTGGCTGTTCATTCTGTTCGGTGCGGGGCTCCTGCTGTATTCGGTTTCAGAATTCCTATCGACATACACTATACGCAGGAAGATGAAGGATATAACTTAGTACCTCCGTGGGGAATCGAACCCCAACCAAGAGAACCGGAATCTCTCATTCTATCCATTAAACTACAGAGGCAAAAGGATTGCAAATGTATAAATAAAATTTGAATTAATATATGACAGCTTACGTTTTTCCCGGACAGGGAGCACAATTCACAGGCATGGGCAAGGACCTGTACGACGCCAGTCCTAAGGCGAAGGCACTTATCGACAGCGCATGCGACATACTTGGCTTCGACATCCGCGGCATAATGTTCAATGGCTCGGCGGACGACCTGAAACAGACCAAGGTAACCCAGCCGGCCGTATTTATCCACTCGGTAGCCGCTGCGGCCACCATCGAGGACTTCAAGCCCGGCATGACGGCAGGACACTCCCTGGGAGAGTTCTCAGCGCTCGTGGCGGCAGGGGCCATGTCCTTTGAGGACGGTCTGCGTCTGGTATACGCCAGGGCTATGGCCATGCAGAAGGCCTGCGAACTGAAACCGTCCACCATGGCGGCCATCATAGGACTGCCGGATGACATCGTTGAGAAAGTATGCGCCGAGACTGACGGCATCGTGGTTCCGGCCAACTACAACTGCCCGGGACAGCTCGTAATCTCAGGAGAGATCGAGGCAGTGGACAAGGCCTGCGAGGCGCTGAAGGAGGCAGGTGCCAAGAGAGCTCTCCGGCTCGCAGTGGGCGGAGCGTTCCACTCCCCTCTCATGGAGCCGGCAAGAGTGGAGCTGGCCGAGGCGATAAGCAGGACCGACATCAAGACTCCAGTCTGCCCCGTATATCAGAATGTGGACGCTCTGCCGTCGACAGATCCGGCAGTCATCAAGGAGAAGCTTCTGAAGCAGCTGACATCTCCCGTAAGATGGACTCAGACCGTGCTCAATATGCACAAGGACGGAGCTGATGAATTTGTGGAACTCGGCCCAGGAGCCGTGCTGCAGGGACTCATCAAAAAATGTCTTCCGAAATAACACCAGAACTTAAAATATAAATAACAATAACTACTAAAATCGTCCTAATAATGGCAAAAGAAAAAACATTTATCACCTGTGACGGCAACTACGCCGCTGCGCATGTGGCCTACATGTTCAGCGAGCATGCCGCTATCTACCCCATCACGCCTTCTTCCACGATGGCCGAGTATGTAGACGAATGGGCTGCTTTCGGCAAGAAGAATCTGTTCGGGGAGACAGTAAAAGTAACGGAAATGCAGAGTGAGGGAGGAGCGGCCGGTGCTGTTCACGGTTCTCTTCAGGCAGGAGCCCTGACCACCACGTTCACCGCATCCCAGGGTCTGCTTCTGATGATTCCCAATATGTACAAGATTGCCGGTGAGCTGCTGCCGACCGTATTCCACGTGTCCGCCCGCGCCCTGGCTACCCAGGCTCTCTCCATCTTCGGAGACCATCAGGACGTAATGGCCTGCCGTCAGACAGGATTCGCCATGCTGGCTTCCTCCAGCGTACAGGAAGCCATGGACCTTGGAGCTGTGGCCCATCTGTCCACGATCAAGGCCAGCGTTCCCTTTATCCACTTCTTCGACGGATTCCGCACATCCCATGAGATTCAGAAGATAGAGGTCCTCGATCCCGACGCGCTCAGAGGCATGATCAGCGACAAGGCTCTCGCAGCTTTCCGCAACAGGGCGCTCAACCCCAACAAGCCCGTGACCAGAGGTACGGCCCAGAACCCGGACGTATACTTCCAGGCACGTGAGGCAAGCAACACATACTACGAGGCAGTACCTGACATCGTAGCACGCTATATGGGTGAGATAGGCGAGCTTACAGGCCGTCACTACCTGCCCTTCGACTATTACGGAGACCCCGACGCCAAGGATATCATCATCGCCATGGGCTCGGTATGCGAGACCATCAGAGAAGTCGTTGACGCTCTCATGGCCAAAGGTGAGAAAGTCGGTGTCATCACCGTCAGACTTTACAGACCGTTCTCTGCCAAATACTTCCTCAGAGTCCTCCCCAAGAGCGTCAAGAGAATCGCTGTTCTCGACCGCTGCAAGGAGCCCGGAAGCGTCGGAGAGCCTCTTTACCTCGACGTCAAATCAACCCTTGCCGAGATGGGCAGCAGCTCTCCCTTCATTATCGGCGGCCGCTACGGTCTGTCATCCAAGGACACCAGCCCCGCCCAGATATTCGCAGTATTCAAGAACCTCAAGCAGAAACAGCCCAAGGCCGACTTCACTATCGGTATCACCGATGACGTGACATTCAAGTCCCTGCCTGTAGGCGAGGAAGTATCCCTGGCCAAGAAGGGCACCTACGAGTGCAAGTTCTACGGACTCGGCTCGGACGGTACTGTCGGTGCGAACAAGAATACGATTAAGATTATCGGAGACCACACTCCCAAATACTGCCAGGGATATTTCGACTATGACTCCAAGAAGTCAGGCGGATACACCTGCTCTCACCTGCGTTTCGGAGACAGTCCCATCACTTCTCCTTACCTCGTGTCCACCCCCGACTTCGTGGCCTGCCACGTTCCTTCGTACCTTTATAAATACGATGTACTCAAAGGCATCAAGAAGGGCGGCACATTCCTGCTCAACAGCCTCTGGTCAGTGGAAGAGACTCTCAAGCGTATCCCCGACCATGTAAAACAGGTCATCGCAGAGAAGAACCTCAAAGTCTACATCATCAACGCTACCAAGATAGCAGAGGAAATCGGACTCGGCAACAGGACCAACACTATCCTCCAGTCAGCATTCTTCAAGATCACAGGCATCATCCCCTACGAGCAGGCCGTGGCTTTCATGAAGAAAGCCATTGACAAGAGCTACGGCAAGAAAGGCGAGAAAGTGGTAAGCATGAACTACGCCGCCGTAGACCGCGGAGCCGAATATGAGGAACTGACTATCCCCGAGGACTGGAAGAACATCGTCGCCAGATTCCGTCCGGCCAACTTCGACCGTCTGGCTCCCGAATGGGTACGCACAGTGGCCGATGTGGTCAACGCACAGAACGGCTATGAGATTCCCGTAAGCGCCTTCACAGGCGAGCACGCTGACGGAAGCATTCCGGCAGGCACAGCAGCTTATGAGAAGAGAGGTATCGCAGTAAGCGTTCCTGAGTGGAATCCCGAAAAATGTATCCAGTGCAACCAGTGCGCATATGCCTGTCCTCACGCTGCCATCCGTCCTTTCCTCTCCACAGAGGAAGAGCTGGCCAAGGCACCCAAGGAAGTCAAGAGCGCACAGGGCATAGCCGCATTCAAGGCCTACCGCTTCACCATGCAGGTATCTCCTCTGGACTGCACCGGCTGCGGCAACTGCGTGGACATCTGCCCTGCAAAGGACAAGGCCCTAGAAATGAAGCATCTCGACACTCAGATGGAACAGCAGGCCTGCTTCGACTACCTGCACACCAACGTGGGATACAAGGACACCGTCGCTCCCAAGACACAGAACCTCAAGAACTCTCAGTTCGCACAGCCTCTGTTTGAGTTCTCCGGTGCCTGCGCCGGCTGCGGTGAGACTCCTTACATCAAGACCATCACACAGCTCTTCGGTGACCGCATGATGGTAGCCAACGCCACAGGCTGCTCGTCAATCTACAGCGCCTCATTCCCCTCATCACCTTACTGCACTGACAAGAACGGACGCGGACCGGCCTGGGACAACTCCCTGTTCGAGGACAACGCCGAGTTCGGCCTCGGTATGAGAATCGGTACCGAGAGGGTACGCAACACCGTAGCAGAGCTGATGCACCAGGGACTGGAATGCAACAAGTGCTCCGCTGACATCAAGGCCCTCTTCGAGCAGTGGCTTGCCGACAGAGGCAATGCCGCCGCCACACGCACAATCTGCGACAAGCTGGTGCCTATGCTTGAGGAAAGCGAATGCGAGGCTTGCCGCAAGCTGTACGAATACCGCGACTGGATCCCCGCACGCAGCCAGTGGATCTTCGGAGGTGACGGCTGGGCGTACGATATCGGATACGGCGGACTCGACCATGTACTTGCTTCCGGTGAGAATGTCAACGTACTCGTGCTCGACACCGAGGTATATTCCAACACAGGCGGACAGTCATCCAAGTCCACACCTGCCGGCGCCGTTGCCAAGTTCGCGACTTCAGGTAAGAAAGTGCGCAAGAAAGACCTCGGCATGATGGCCATGAGCTACGGCTACGTATATGTGGCACAGGTAGCGATGGGCGCCAACCCAGCACAGTACTTCAACGTGCTCAAGGAGGCCGAGGCCTACAACGGTCCTTCGCTCATCATCGCTTACGCACCCTGCATCAACCACGGTCTGCGCAACGGCATGGGCAGGAGCCAGCATGAGGAGAAACTCGCAGTCGAGTGCGGATACTGGCACCTGTACAGATTCAACCCCGTCCTCGCCGAGGAGGGCAAGAATCCCTTCACCCTCGACAGCAAGGAGCCTGACTGGAGCAAGTTCCAGGAGTTCATCAAGGGCGAGGTACGTTACAGCTCACTCATGAAGAGCTTCCCCGAGACAGCTCAGGAACTCTTCGACAAGACCGAGCAATATGCGAAGATCCGCTATGAGTCCTACAAGCGTCTGGCTCAGTAACCACTGACAGACACGAAAATAAAATCCGGTGGGGAAAATTTCCTCACCGGATTTTATTTAAAAAAAAAGTGCAGTTACTACTCCTCGTAGGAAACAGGAACTTCGGTCCCGTTAACCGGTATTGCGGTCACATTGTCCACAATAAGACCTGTGTTGACATCGGTTACCCTTGCCACGCTTGTCTGGAACGAGCCTTGGTAAGTAAGATAAGCCACAATCTCCAGATTTGCTTCGTCGATTACTGACGAGGGCAGGGCGAAGGACTTACTGAACTTATGCACGCTTTCCGCACCGAGGCTGAGTTTCTCTCCGGCAGTACCAGTGAGTGCCTGACGGGCCACGTGATTGTGTTCATAATTGTCGCCACCGCCGCTACCGGCCTGATAGGCTACGATGCCGTTCTCCACCAGGAATACATTAAGGGTATAATTCCCCGCATCCTTAGAATATATGTCGAGATTGACATCGACTTTTCCTCCGGACACTGATGCCGAACCGGCAATCGCAGTATTGGACGGCAGGGACGACACAGCCTCACGGGCTACCAGGACTATCGCCGTAGCAGTATTGATCTGTCCTCCGGCATTGCCTATCTTGCCATAATAATTAATAGCTCCGTCAGGATAAGAAGGGACACTGAACAGCGACACAAAATAATTCACGTCCGGGAACTGAAATCCGTTGGACGCTCCCTGCTCATTATACAGAGACATTGCCACTATATGCTCAGGATCGTCTTCCAGCGCATAGTCGATAGCGGTGGACATCGCCGGACAGTTGGGGCACCATGTTCCGGTGAACTTCATCACCAGAGAGCGCCTGAGAAAGTCCTTGGAAAAATCCACGTCGCCGGAAACGGGCGGCTGAGGATCAGGATCAGGGTCCGGATCAGGCTCAGGCAGAGCCTCACCGGCAGCGACCTGCTCTACCCTAATAGTCACCTTTACATCATCTCCGCCGGCAAGAGTAATATGCGCACTGCGTCTCCCGCCTTCATTTTCCTCCACGACAAATGTCAATGAAGCTGTCCTGTACTTGGATACAGTACGGCCGTCCTCGAGGGTCTCAGGCTCGCCATAGAGGATGTCGTCATCTACTGTAAGCCATTCGGCATCCGACTCGGCAGTCACGTCAAGATTGGTGCCGAACGAGACTGTGACTGTGTCCCCCTCAGCCGCCACATATTTAAGCGTATCTGCCTCTATGGCCGGAGCACCTTCCTGAACCACATAATAAGTGGTCTCAGTCACGCCGTCATTGGTCTTGAAAGCAGCCGTCCTTTCCCTGGCCTCGGTATTGGCAGCCGTAGCCGTCACTGTGAGAACAGCCGGTCCGGCCTCACCGGAAGCCGGACTGACTGTAAACCAATTGTACTCCGCAGAGACCTTCCAGGGTCCTTCAAACTCGGCATTTATCTCAGATGAAGCATCCTGACCGCTGGCGAGCACCACTGTCGTACCCTCCGCCGGCTTCACCACGGGAGTATTCTCCTCGCAGGCCACAGAGGCTGACAGCATCAGGGCCAGAAATGGTATTAATCGTACAATGTTTTTCATATCGGTCAGAATTAATCCGTTACAGAGATACTACGAGAGACAGGTTGACACCCGTATAGGCAGGAGTATAGCGGCACACTCCGCCGGAGCACTGATAACCGTCCTTGAAACGGCCGAAGTTAAGAGCCGCGCGTACTCTCGAATAGGAGTAGCTGACACTACCGTTGACATAGTGAATCTTGGTGTCACCGTAGTTCCACATATCCTGTACGGATACACTCCAACGGGGAGCGAAGCTGTATTCGAGCAGAGCGGCTGCCCAGCTCTTGGAATCGTCCTTGCTGTACATATGCTGGAGCTCAAGTCTCAGAGAGTTCTTACGGTCAATCTTATAGGTCATGTCGGCCACCACAGTGTGGGAGCGGATGAACTCATTGACATCGCCGACTCCGTGATTGTAGGTCTGCCAGCTGTAGAAGAGTATCATCTTGAAGTCGCTGCCGAACCAACGCTCGATATCCACAGTCAGGTCTCTGTAGAGAAGTCTGTAGGTATCCATCCATCCTCCGGTCATCATATCCTGGGGATGTCCGTAGTAGTTGGAGTAGTTGGCGTGAATCTTCATACCCTTTCTTCCACCGAGAGCGGTACCCCTGCGGAAGTTGTAATACAGGTCGGCCTGACCTCCTATCTCATCTGACTGAGAGGTATAGGGATTCAGAGTCGCCAGTGAATAGGTGTGCTGCTGAGTAAGGGCGGGCACATAGTTGATATAGGTGGTAAGACCGTTTATATCACGGGATGCCTGCAGGAAGGGATTGTGCAGCTTACGGAAAGACACCAGAGCGCCGAATCCGTGGCCGGTATAACCGAAGTCCACCTGTATGGCCTCGGTCCTGGTCGAATCATAAGCGTTGGCCAGCTCGGGATTAGCCCTGCGGCTCATATACTCTCCGCTGAGACGGAAACCGGCATAGCCGAGAGCCATCCTGGCGGAATATCCGAGTGTATGGGGCTTTGCTCCCTCACCCATGCCTACCTCGAAGGCCTCGTACTTGTCCAGTACGCTTCCCTCGACAGTCCAGTCGAAATTCTCCCACTTGGCCGCACGGGAAATGGAGAGAGACAGGTCGGCACCTGATACCATCGCTCCGTCAATATACTGGGTGACGTCCCTTGTCTGACCGTAGATGGCCTTGACTGTAAGGAAGTCTCCGAAAGTATATCCTACCTTGACACCCCTGAGGGCATTGTTGATACCGAGAGTACGGTCCTCATAGGTACGGAACAGGAGTCCGCTTCCGAACTGCTCGTACAGGCTTCCGAGACGTACGTCCCAGCCGTTGGCATTGTAACCGGCATATACGTCGGCCCTGAAGAAATTGTACTCATAACCGGGATAATAACCGTTGATGGCAGGGAGATAGCCTTCGAGCTGTCCTCCCACATAGAGGCCCTTCCAGGTATAATCCAGTTTGAGATAGTTGTTGGAGCCCATCCTTCCGTCCGGCAGGGCGGCACCGGTCTTCTCATCCTTCAGATAGTAGGTGGTGTTGGTCTCCAACCCTGCAGAAAAGTTGCCCCTGTCCTCATTCTGGGCAAAGGCAACTATCGACAGAGTCAAAAGACCTACTGACAGGGTAAATCTTTTGAACATAATCTGCTACTGTAATGTTAATATCTTATCGAAGTACTCCTCCTCGCTGCCGGGGGTGTAACCGATATGCTTGTCCACTACGTTGCCGTCCTTGTCGATGATGAACACCATCGGCTGGGTCTGCACGTTCATGGCGCGCTTGAGGTCACCGTTCTCGTCGAGAAGGAAGGTGAAATCAGTCCAGCCGCGTCCGTTGACCATAGGGGCCACCTTTGCGCTGGAACGTGAATCATCAGTAGATACGGCCACTATCTTGAAGTCCGCCTCCTCACTCCAGTCCACGAATGCGTCATTCATGGCACCGAGTTCCTGCAGGCAGGGCTTGCATGTGGTGTACCAGAAAGAGAGTATCACAGGCACTCCGTCATCGAGTATGGACTGCACATTGACTACATCTCCGTCAAGGGTCTTCACTTCCACGCTGGGAAGCGCCTTCTGTCCCCATACCATCATGGGCACAAAAAGCATTGCTGCGAGTATTGCTAAACGTCTCATAATGTCTGCTTGTTAATTTTCATACTGGAAAGGTATCGTAGCACCGTTGAGAGGAATATCCACTGCATTGTCGACTACATATCCTGTAGAGCTGTAGGTTACGTTGGCTGCATTTCCGGCGAAAGAGCCCTGCTTGGAAATAAACACCACTACGTGGAGGTTATTCTCGTTCACAACGTCTTCAGGAACATCGAACGAACGGGTAATGGTCTGCAGACCGGCTTCCTCCAGTTCAAGGCCGTCGCCAATCGTAGCTGTCACCTGAGCCAGAGCTATATGATTGTGGATATAGTTGGAACCGCCGCTGACCTGAGCTCTCTGCACTCCGTCCTCAAGAACGAAGATGTTGAGCATATAGCTGCCGGCCTCTTTGGATGCGATGCTCAGCGTCATGTTGATCTGGTCTCCCTCGATGCTGCCGAATCCGGCGATAGCCGTGTTTGCGGGCATCTGCTCTGTAGCCTCGGTAGAAGCTGCGAGGAATGCTCTCTGCATCACTGCCGCATTGGTCATTGATGCCACATTGGCGCAGTAGTTGACACTTGACCACGGGTAAGAATGGCTCCAACCGAGAAGATTTCCGTATGAGGTAAGGTTATCGAAAAGGAAGTCGCTCATGCCACCCATAGTGCCGTAGATGTTTATGGGAACGATACGTCCGGAGGACTGCTCCACTGCATTTTCCAGAGCGGTGCTCATGTTAGGACAGTAGGTACATCCTGTCGATGTGAACTTGACTACGAGGGTACGTCTGAAGAACTCGCTGCTGAAATCTATTCCGAGATCCTCTGTCTGTGTAATCTTCACTTCCTTGGTGACGTCACCGGCTTTGAGGGTGAGGGTAGCTGTACGCGACTCCTCGGCCTCATTGGCTGCGGCTTTGACAGACAGGGTAGCTGTCCTTAACTTGGACTCGGTCAGACCGTCTTCGAGAAGATTGGGAGCACCGTACTCGACATCTCCGTTAATTGTCAGCCACTCTGCATCGGATGATGCCGATACACCTTCGATGTTGGTGGTGAAAGAGAGTACGAATGTCTGCTCATGACCGCCGATAGTCTTGGTCTCGGCCACATCTATACCGGGAGTTCCGGCCTGAATAACGAAATAGCTGGTAACCAGACCTCCGTCATTAATCATAAACGAGCCGACTCTCTCGGCAAAATCAGGATTAATGGATGAAGCCTCCACAGTTATCTCGGCAGATCCTGCCACAGCGCCCGAAAGAGGCATTACTGAGAACCAGGTTTCGGTATTTATCACCTCCCATGGATTAAGGAATTCCAGAGTAAGACTGGCAGATGCGTTAGCCTCGTTGGGAAGGCTGATGGTTGTTCCATTAACCGGATTATCCGGCCCGTTTCCATTGTTCTCCTCACAGGAAACAAGAAGTGCTGTCATGCCCAGAACAGAGACAAGGCAGAGGAACATTTTGTTAAGTGTTTTCATGATTATTATTGGTACTATTAAGTGTTATTATTATCCGTTATTTATTGTAGGCCTCAAGTCCGCCCTCAAGGAATCTGACGAAATCATCCACATCCAGATTGTAGCTTCTAGGAGCCGCAAGCATCTCTCCGCCGTGTCCTTCAAGCACGTAGCAGGGCTGGGCGTTAACTCCGTAGTTGGTGTATGCAATGTGGGAATTAATCTTTCCTATGGTCTTGAGAGTCCTGTTTCCATCGGTAATCCAGTCACTCTGATCTGCCTGCTTCTTGTCATCGCAATACAGCGCCACTATCACATAGTCGTTGCGGAGTATCTCCAGCACACGGGGATCGGACCATACTCTGGCCTCCATCTCGCGGCAGTTGACACATCCGTGACCGGTGAAGTCAATGAAGAGCGGCTTGCCCACTTTCTCCGAATAAGCCCTGGCCTCATTAAGCTCGAAGAATCCCTGCAGGCCGTGAGGCAGGTGGAGAAAATCGCTGTACTTAGGCGCACCGGCCTGAAAGTCGGTATCATCATCCTGTGCCCCGTCCGTCTTAATTATCTGCACCACAGACGCCTCGGAGCCAAGAACGAAGTCCTGGGTCGTAAGAGGAGGCAGATAGCCGGAGAGAGCTTTCAGGGGAGCGCCCCACATACCGGGAATCATGTACACCACAAAGGCGAACACTGCGATTACAAGGGTAAGACGGCCTACGCCTATATGCTTGACGTCATCATCATGTGCGAACTTGATCTTGCCGAGCAGATAGAAGCCCAGAAGGGTGAACACCACAATCCAGATGGCCAGGTAAACCTCCCTGTCCAGAATGCCCCAGTGATAAGTCTGGTCGGCCACTGAAAGGAATTTGAAACCGAGAGCGACCTCAATGAAGGCGATCACCACCTTCACCGTATTGAGCCAGCCGCCGCTCTTGGGCAGCTTCTTCAGCATCGAAGGGAAGAGAGCGAATATGGTGAACGGAAGGGCAAAAGCGATTGAGAACGCCAGCATGGTGATGATGGGAGTCCAGAACTCGCCCTGTGTGGACTTAATCAGCACTGAGCCTACGATAGGACCGGTGCATGAGAAGGACACCAGCACAAGGGTCAGGGCCAGGAAGAATATACCGCCGAAGCCTTTGGTATCCGCCTTCGAGTCCGACTTGTTGACCAGCTTGGAGGGCATGGTAATCTCGAACGCTCCGAAGAATGAAGCCGCGAATATCATAAAGACTATGAAGAATATGATATTGGGCAGCCAGTGTGTAGCCAGCCAGTTGAAGATGTCGGCAGTGACTGCGTCTCCTCCCACAATTCTGGTCACGACTATGATAATCGCTATAGGAAGAGTGTAGAGAGCCACGATGAATATACCGTACATGGCTGCTCTGAGACGGCCTTTGGCTGCTCCTCCCTCTCCCTTGAGGAAGTAGGAGACTGTCATAGGCACCATCGGGAACACGCAGGGTGTCAGCAGCGCCGCAAAGCCCCACAGGATAGCCTCGATAATCAGGCCCCATATGCTTTTTCCGGCAGACACCGCATCCTCGGCCGCAGTGATGACCGCAGAGTCGTCAGGAATACCCACAGAGAACTCCTGGTCGGCCAGAGGCAGACAGTTGGTGTCATCACAGGCCATCCATTCCACAAAGATGTCGACCTGAGCGTTTTTCTTCTTCAGACGGATATCCTGATAGAATGTGACAGTATCCTCAAAATACCCGATTTCCATCATGTAGATGTCATCATAATATTTATGAGGGGTAGCGGAGATATTCATGTCTCCGACTTTCTCCGCCCGGCGGTCATCCGCAATGGTGAACTCAACGATAGTGGCGTTGGGTCCGAACTCGGTTCTGACCGTGTCGTAGATATGCCATGTGGGATCCACGACAGCCGTCACGGATACTCTGTAAAGATCGTCCTCTATCTGCTCCAAAGACGTGCTCCAATGTGCATGCTGCTCCTGAGCGGATGCACTGAAAAGCGCTGTCAGGGCAAACAGGACTGATAAAAACAAACCTTTCTTCATACGTGAGTAGTGTTGCAAATATGCAAAGTTATAAATTGCCCTTTAATAACCAAAATTAAATCATACCTCCGTCACATACAATGACCTGACCTGTCACATATGAGGAGAGGTCGGATGCGAGGAAAAGGGCTACATTAGCAATATCCTCAGGTGTGCCTCCGCGGCGGAGGGGAATCTTCTT
>DXAW01000080.1 GCA_019116865.1 Candidatus Coprenecus stercoravium
GTGGTTGATGCAACAGACCAGATCGTGGGTCGCCTTGCTTCAAAGGTCGCAATGATTCTGCGCGGTAAGAACAAGGTGTACTATTCCCCGAACATGGACTGCGGTGATTATGTCATCATAATCAATGCCGAGAAAGTCCGTTTCACAGGAAAGAAGCTCACAGACAAGGTCTATGTACGTCACACCGGCTATCCCGGAGGTCAGCGTTTCGCTACTCCCAAGGACCTTCTCGCCCGCAAGCCGGAAGCCGTAATCAGGGAGGCTATCCGCAAGATGCTTCCCAAGACCCGCCTCGGTGCCAAGATGTACAGCAACCTTCATGTATATGCAGGTCCTGAGCATCCTCATCAGGCTCAATCTCCAGTATTAATCAACCTTAACGAACAAAAGTAAACAGAGCATGGAAGTAATTAACGCCCTTGGAAGACGTAAATCTGCTGTCGCTCGCGTTTATGTGACCACAGGTAAAGGCAACATCACTATCAACGGCCGTACCCTTGAGGAGTACTTCAAGGAGGAGACTCTCCGTTATATCGTGAGACAGCCTCTGAATGTGACTGAGACTCTGGCTGATTTCGACATCAAGGTCAACCTTGACGGTGGCGGAATCAAAGGCCAGGCCGAGGCACTCCGCCTTGCTATATCCCGCGCACTCTGCGAGATTAACAAGGAGGCTTACCGTCCGGTTCTGAAATCCAACGGTTTCCTCACCCGCGACGCACGTGAGGTCGAGAGAAAGAAACCTGGTCAGCCCGGTGCACGTAGACGCTTCCAGTTCAGCAAACGTTAGTATTTACGTAGAAATGAACAAAAGCACAGTCAGGATTAAAAACAGGCAGACCCGGTGCTTGTCAGCGGTTACTTCCCGTTTGTCCGGCTGCGAGAAATTTGGAAGACCGGCAGCATAGACGCCGCTACTTCAAAATTAACAAAGAGAACTCTTGTATAACACAGAGACAAAATTAACAAAACAATGCCCAGAACAAATTTCCAAGATTTACTTGATGCAGGTGTTCACTTCGGTCACCTGAAGAGAAAATGGAATCCCAAAATGGCTCCTTATATTTTCATGGAGAAGAACGGAATCCATATCATAGACCTGCATAAGACTGTTGTAAAAATAGATGAGGCTGCGAATGTGATGAAGCAGCTCGCACGTGCGGGCCGCCGTATCCTCTTCGTGGCTACCAAGAAACAGGCAAAGGACATCGTTGCAGAATACGCACAGGGTGTCGGTATGCCTTATGTGACTGAAAGATGGCCCGGTGGAATGCTTACCAACTTCCCCACCATCCGTAAGGCTGTCAAGAAGATGCACACCATCGACGAGATGATGACCAACGGAACTTTCGAGACTCTCGCAAAGCGTGAGCGCCTTCAGATTACACGTCAGAGGGCCAAGCTCGAGAAGAACCTCGGTTCCATCGCTGACCTCAACCGTCTTCCCGCAGCCCTTTTCGTAGTGGACGTTCAGAAAGAGATGAACGCTGTGAAAGAGGCCAACCGTCTCGGTATCCCGGTTATCGCAGTTGTTGATACATGTTGCGATCCCACACCTATTGATTATGTGATACCCGGAAATGACGATGCGGCTAAATCCGTATCCACCATCCTCGACGCTCTTTGCGGAGCTGTTAAGGAGGGTCTGGAAGAGAGGAAGCTCGAGAAGGACAAAGAGGAGGAGGCCCGTGAGACTGAGAATGCCGCTTCAGGCAAGAAACTCCGTCCCCGCAAGGGCGCCGCTTCCAAAGCTGAGGCCGCTGCACCCGCAGCCGAGCCTGTAGCAGAGGCAGCTCCCGCTGAGGCCGCAGAAGTTAAAGAATAATTTATAATCGGAAACCATGGAAATTAAAGCAATAGACGTACAGAAGCTCCGTAAGATGACCGGAGCCGGTATGATGGACTGCAAGAAGGCTCTCGTTGAGGCTAACGGTGACTATGAGCGCGCCAAGGAGATTATCCGTGAGAAAGGCAAGCTCGTGGCAGCCAAGAGAGCTGACCGTGAGACTTCCGAGGGTACTGTCGTGGCAAAAGTTGACGGCGGCAAGGGTATTCTTCTCTGCCTCGGTTGCGAGACTGACTTCGTAGCCAAGAACGAGGAGTTCCAGTCTCTCGCCAATGCTATCGCCGATGCCGCTATCAAGGCTCTGCCCGCTGATATGGAGGCTCTGAAGGCCTGCACTATCGCTGACGGCCGCACAGTAGAGGCCGCCATTACCGAGCAGATCGGCAAGACAGGTGAGAAGCATTCTCTCGTAGCATACGAGAAAGTCGAGGCTCCTTACATTATCTCTTATATACATACCATCAACGGTAAGCTCGGTGCCATCGTAGGCTTCAACAAGGAAGTGCCCGTGGAGCTCGCCAAGGGTGTGGCCATGCAGGTTGCATCCATGAATCCCGTCGCAGTCAACAAGGAGGCCGTGCCTCAGAATGTTATCGACGAGGAGCTCAAGGTCGCTATTGAGAAGACCAAGGAGGAGCTTGTGAAGAAGGCTGTTGACGCCGCTCTCAGCAAGGCCGGTATCAACCCCGCCCACGTGGACAGTGAGGATCACATCCAGTCCAATACGGCTAAGGGATGGCTTACTCCCGAGCAGGCTGATCAGGCCCGTGAGATTATCAAGACCGTCTCAGCCGAGAAGGCCGCCAATCTTCAGGAAGCTATGGTCAACAATATTGCTAACGGCCGTCTGAACAAGTTCTTCAAGGAGAATACCCTTGAGGAGCAGGAGTACCAGATGGGCGACGGCAAGACCTCTGTCAAGGCAGCTATCGCAGCTGTTGACAAGGAGGCCAGGGTGACCGTATTCAAGCGCATCTCCCTCGTGGACTAATTTCTGGTATAACAGGCAATCTGTTACGCTATTTCAATTATAAGGCCGGAAGGACATAGTATCCTCCCGGCCTTTTTTATATGAAAAGCCCCGGCATCCACATTCCGGCTGCCGGGGCTTCTCATATAGCGGAAGTACGGTTATTTGAGTACTCCGAGTTCCTTGCCGATCTTGGTGAAGGCTGCGACGCATCTGTCGAGGTGCTCCTTCTTGTGGCCGGCTGATACCTGTACACGGATACGGGCCTGGTCCTTAGGTACTACAGGGTAGTAGAATCCGGTTACGAAGATGCCCTCGTCCTGCAGGCGGGCGGCCATCTCTTGGGACAGCTTGGCGTCGTACAGCATGACGGCGCAGATAGCTGACTCGGTGGGCTTGATGTCGAATCCGGCTGCCTTCATCTTGCCGATGAAGTACTCTGTGTTCTCGTGCAGACGGTCCTGAAGCTCGTTGGACTCCTTCATCATGTCGAACATGCGGATACCTGCTGCTGCGATCATGGGAGGAATCGAGTTGGAGAAGAGGTACGGCCTTGACCTCTGGCGCAGCATGGCGATGATCTCCTTCTTACCGGTGGTGAATCCGCCGACGGAGCCGCCGAATGCCTTTCCGAGAGTACCTGTGACGATTTCAATCTGACCGCGGAGGTTGTAACGCTCGGTCACGCCGCGTCCGGTCTTTCCTACGACACCTGCTGAGTGCGACTCATCGACCATAACCATGGCGTTGTACTTCTCGGCGAGGGCGTGAATCTTGTCCAGAGGACATACGTTGCCGTCCATGGAGAACACACCGTCGGTGACGATGATGCGGTGACGCTGTGCCTGAGCCTCCTGGAGGCATTTCTCCAGCTCGGCCATGTCAGCGTTGGCGTAACGGTATCTCTTCGCCTTGCAAAGACGTACGCCGTCGATGATGGATGCGTGGTTGAGTGAGTCGGATATGATGGCGTCCTGATCATTCAGCAGAGGCTCGAACACACCGCCGTTTGCATCGAAGCATGCGGCGTAGAGGATGGTGTCCTCAGTTCCGAAGAATTCTGCAATCTTGGCCTCGAGGGTCTTCTGAAGGTCACCTGTACCGCAGATGAAACGTACGCTGGCCATACCGTAGCCGTGGGTGTCCATGGCGTCCTTGGCGGCTTTTACGAGTTCCTTGCTGTCTGCAAGTCCGAGGTAGTTGTTTGCGCAGAAGTTGAGGGCTTTTGTTCCGTCCTGAAGAGTAATCTCAGGACCCTGGGGAGATACGATTACGCGCTCCTCTTTATAAAGTCCTGCTTCCCTGATGCTGTTCAGCTCGTTCTGAAGATAGGCTTGAAAATCTTTGTACATAATGTTGCGTATTTAATTTGAGCACAAAGGTAGTAAATTCACCGTTCAATTGTGATAAAAATTTGAAAACTGCGGAAGTTTTTTTAGTTTTGCGGCTTACGTTATGAACAGCAGGGAACAAATATTGAGAAGAACAGGCGCACTGTTTCTGGAACATGGCTGTAAGTCGCTGACTATGGATGAGGTGGCTTCGGCCAACGGTATGTCCAAACGTACATTGTACGAGATGTTCAGGGATAAGGCCGAGTTGCTGCAGGAGTGCATACTGTTGATTCATAAAGACAATATGCTGAGAACAGAGGAGGACATTTCCGGAACGGACAATGTTCTCGAGTGGTTCATACGCTCGCTTGAGAACAAGGATGAGCAGCGCATGAGCTTCTATTATGATTTTTTCACTCAGGTCAAGCGCTATTATCCGGAGGTGTTTACGGCGGTGGTCATGGATGTCAACCGCTGGCACTGTGAGCTGCTGGAGAGGGTTATCCGGCGCGGGCAGCAGGAAGGGCTGTTCATCAAGGATGTCCTCGACGCGCATCAAATATCGTTGCAGCTCTTCGAACTCTCTGTCGCCGTGACGGACAGGGCCGTGCGCAATTATCTGGAGATTAAGCATGACCGTGGCTCTGACTGCCTTATGCTCTTTCTTATAAGAGGTATCGCTACTGAGAGCGGCAGAGCATATATCGACGGGTATCTGAAAAATAATAAATCATTGTTAAGATAAAATGAGAAAACTGCTTATGACAATGGCGGCACTGTGCTGCGCCTCTTTCCTGTTGAAAGCACAGCAGGAGGATTCGACAGTGCTGCGTTTTACATTGGAGGAGGCGATGAACTATGCGCTTGAGCACAACTGGGACCTTCAGAATTCCTCATTGTCGGTCCGGCAGGCGGAGGCGGACCGCTGGGCTGCCATAGCCGGTATGCTGCCGCAGGTCAGCGGAACTCTTGACTATTCCAACTATATGGGATATGAGATGGATCTGGGAGGAATGATGTCCATAGCCATGCCTCCGTACGGCTCGGTAGGAGTCAATGCCGCGATGACTGTCAGCGGAGCGCAGATTGTCAGCTCTCTTATAGGCAAGGTGTCCATGAGGATGGCGGATGTTTCTTACCGTCAGTCACAGCAGGAGGTGGCTGAGCAGGTGAGGCTGCTGTATTTCTCCGCTCTTGTCAGTGAGCAGACAGTGGAACTGCTCCGGCGCAATCTGGGTACCGTGCGCAAGCTGCACGAACTGTCTCAGAAGTCTGTGGCCGCAGGAGTGGCCGAGCAGGTGGACGCTGACCAGATACTGGTGCAGGTGGCGACCCTGGAGACCTCCATCAACGAGGCGGAGCGTGGCCTGGAGATGATATACAACTCCATGAGGTTGCAGATGAATGTGGGTTTTGACAAGGAGATAGTCCTTACCGAGACTATGGATGACCTTATGGATGTGGAGAAGTCCCTTAGTCTGCTTTATGATGATTTCGTGATGGAGAATAACTTCTCCTACCAGCTCGCCCTTCAGAGTACCGAGCTTTACCGTCAGCAGAAAAATCTTGCGGGATGGGCCTACGGACCTACCCTGAGCGCATTCTACCAGTATACGGGCAGAAAATATTTTTCCGATGAGATGACTATGAATATGACGCCTCCGAATATGATAGGGCTGACCCTCTCTGTGCCCATATTCTCCTCAGGCAAGAATTTCTCTACATTCAAGAAGGCCAAGCTGGAGTATCAGAAACAGCTCAATACCCTTGAGAATACCAAGATGGCTCTGAATATACAGCATCGCCAGCTCAAGTACAATCTTTCTTCCGCATACGAGCGGTACGGGACGCAGAAAAAGAATGTGGAGGTGTCTCAGGCCGTTCTGGACAATATCGGCAAGAAATATGAGTTCGGTCATGCCTCAAGCCTCGATGTGACCAATGCCACTACGACTCTTATATCCGCTCAGAGTACATATGTTCAGGCGGCCCTGGACTATGTGACGGCTCAGATAGAACTTGAGAAACTGCTCAATAAAAACACTTACGGACAATCAACACAGGAACAGAAATAGATTATGGATATGAAATTTAAGGCAATCGCTGTTATCGCCGCCGCTGCGCTGCTGAGCGGCTGCGGAGCCAATAATGAAGAAGTCTCACAGGACAGAGTGGAGCAGGTGCGTACCTCGCCCCTTGAATATCAGGAGGTGTCGAGACAGATTGAACTTTCTACGACCCTTCAGGGATATGAGGAGATGAATATATCGCCCTCGCTCACTGGTATTATCGAGAAAATATACGTGGAGGTGGGCGATAGGGTCCGTAAAGGCGACACATTGGTGCGGATGGACCGCAATCAGCTTAATACCACCCGTCTGGCGTATGCCAATCTCCAGATAGAGATGGACCGTGTGGAGATGCTTCTTGAAAGCGAGGCCATCTCGCAGCAGACCTACGACCAGACCAAGCTGAGCTTTGACCAGACCGCTGAGTCGTTGAGATTTCTGGAGGAGAACACTTTTGTGCTGGCTCAGTACGACGGTGTCATCTCGTCCAAGAGCTACGAGGACGGGGAGCTGTACGCCGGAGCGCAGCCTATCCTGCGTCTGACCCAGATAGATGAGCTGAAAGCCTATGTCAATGTGCCTGAGACCTATTTCCCTCTTGTCAAGAAAGGCATGAAAGTCAATGTCTACTCCGATATCTATCCTGACAAGGTGTTCCCGGCTACGATAGAGATAGTATATCCGACCATTGACCCTGCTTCGCATACGTTTACCCTCAAACTGAGGATTCCGAACAGCAGCGAGCTGATACGTCCGGGAATGTATGTCAGCACCGTGCTTGACCTGGGCCGTACTGAGGCTCTTGTGGTGCCTTATCAGTCGGTGCTCAGGCTCATCGGCTCCAACAACCGCTATGTCTTCGTGGATGAGGGCGGTGTGGCCAAGCGAGTCTTCGTGGAGATAGGCGAGCGTCACGACCAGACGATAGAGATATCCAGCGACAGCCTGAAAGTGGGGGACATGATAGTCACCACGGGACAGGCCAAGCTCGTGGACGGAGTCAGACTGAATGTGGTAAAGTAAAGGCAGTTACACGATGAGTATCTATAAATCAGCGATTAACCGTCCGGTGACGACTCTTCTGGTGTTTGTCGCCGTGATAGTGATAGGCGTGTTCTCGTTCCTGAGGCTGCCTATCGACCAGTTCCCGGAGATGGACCCGCCGTATATCTCCGTGCTTACAGTCTATCCTGGTGCCAGTGCCTCAGAGATAGAGACCAACGTGACCAAGATTATAGAGAACAACCTCAACTCCGTCGACTACCTCAAGGAGATTACGTCCACTACCAAGGACAATATCTCCGTAGTGCTGCTCGAGCTGGAGTGGGGTACGGACCTGGACGAGATAATCAACGATGTCCGGTCCTATATAGACATGGTGAAGGACGAGCTGCCCGACGGCTGTACCAATCCTTTCATCTTCAAGTTCAGTACCAGTTCCATGCCTATCCTCCAGTATTCGATTACTGCGGACGAGAGCTATCCCGGTCTGGACAAGCTGCTCAACGATGAGATTATACCTCAGCTGAGCATGGTGAACGGTATCGGAAACCTTACCCTTTCCGGCTCTCCGGAGCGTTATGTGTACGTGGATATCGACCAGCAGAAGCTGGACGCCTACGGTCTTCCTCTGGAGACTGTCGGCAGTGCGATAGCCGCAAACAATCTGAACCTCTCCTCCGGTACCGTCAAGATGAACAAGGAACAGTATCAGCTGGAGGTGCGCAGCGAGTATGTCGAGAGTTCCGAGATCAATGACATCGTGGTGACAGTCACTCAGGACGGCAAGCAGGTCTTCGTGAGGGACCTGGCCACCGTGCGTGACACGATCAAGGACCTGAGCCTGGACGAGAAGACCAACGGCCGTGAGAGCGTCCGCCTGATGGTGACAAAGCAGACGGGAGCCAATACCGTGCAGATATGCGAGGACCTGGAGGAGGAGATGGCCCGTATCGAGCGTAATCTGCCGAACGATATCAAGATAGAGGTAATCTACGATTCGTCGGAGGATATCGTCAACTCGATTAACTCACTTGAGGAGTCGATTCTGTACGCTCTGCTCTTCGTGGTGCTCGTGGTGCTCTTCTTCCTCGGAGAGTGGCGGTCGACCCTGATTATTTCCCTGACGATACCTATATCCCTGATAGTGGCCTTCATCTATCTGATGCTGGCGGACAGTTCGCTGAACATCATATCGCTCAGCTCCCTGACCGTGGCCATCGGTATGGTGGTGGACGATGCCATCGTGGTGCTCGAGAACATCACCAAGCACATCGAGAGGGGTTCCAGCCCGAGGGAAGCGTCCATCTATGCGACCAACGAGGTGTGGGTGTCGGTTATCGCCACGACCCTCGTGATAGTGGTGGTATTCGTGCCGCTTACGATGCTCACCGGTATGGCCGGCATCATGTTCAAGGAGCTCGGCTGGCTGGTGACCATTATGGTATGTACCTCCACCGTAGTGGCTATCTCCCTGACCCCTATGCTCTGCTCCAAGCTGCTCAAGGCCCGTCCCGTGCGTGTCAACGAGCGCGGAGTGATTGAGAACATCCCGCCCAAGCGCAACTGGTATCAGCGGTATGTCATTCCTCTGCTGGACCGTCTGGACAAGGCCTACGCCCGTCTGCTGCGCTTCTGCCTGCGGCACAAGGCCTGGACTCTGGTTGCGATATCGCTGTTCTTCATAGCGTCCATCATGCCGTTCCTCATGGGCAAGGTCGGTACGGACTTCATTCAGGAGACCGATAACGGCCGTCTTACAGTGGATATAGAGTTGGCTACGGGATACCGTATCGAGGAGACTGCCAAGATGGCCCGCTACATTGAGAGCCGTTTCTACGAGCTGGTGCCCGAGATAGAGCTGATATCGACCTCTGCCGGTACTACGGACGACGACGGTGTCTCGGCCATGTTCTCCACCACCATGAACAATACCATGTCCATGACCGTGGTCTGCAACAAGAAGAACGAGCGTGACCGCTCCATCTTCGAGATAGCCGAGGTGCTGCGTCAGGAACTGGCTTCATATCCTGAGATTATCGACTATCAGTGCGGAGTCTCCAGCTTCATGGGCGGGGCTTCGTCCACTGTCGATGTGGAGATCTACGGCTACAGCTTCGATGAGACCAATGCCTTCGCTCAGGAGGTGAGGGCTGCCATAAGGGACAATGTCTACGGTGCCCGTGACATCGACATCAGCCGCGAGAAGGACCGTCCGGAGATTAAAATCAACCTCGACAAGGAGAAACTGGCCTACCACGGTCTCAACTCCTCGACCGTCTCCACGTATGTGCGTAACCGTGTCAACGGTATGGCTTCGGGCTATCTCAAGGAGGACGGAGACGAGTACGACATAGTGGTGCGCCTGCAGGAGGAGGACCGCAACTCCATAACCGACATAGAGGACATGACCATTCCCACAGCTACAGGGCAGATGATAAAGATAAAGGAGCTCGGCAAGATAGAGGAGTATTTCGCACCTCCCACTATCGAGCGCAAGAGCCGTCAGAGGGTGGTTACGGTCTCAGTGACTCCCTATGAGACATCTTTGGGAGAGCTGGCCGCCGGCATCCAGCAGACCATCGATCAGATGGGCGTGCCGAGCGGTATCACAGTCCGTCTGGCCGGTAACTATGAGGACCAGCAGGATACCTTCCAGGATTTGCTGCTGCTGTTGGCCTTGATTATCATGTTGATATACATAGTGCTGGCGTCCCAGTTCGAGTCCTTTGTCAAGCCGGTGATGATTATGACAGCCGTGCCTTTCGCCCTCTCCGGCGTAGTGCTGGCCCTGTGGATTACCGGTACTACTCTGGATATGATCGGCTCGCTGGGATTCATCATGCTGGTGGGTATCGCCACCAAGAACGCCATCGTGCTAGTGGACTACACCAACCTGATGCGTGACCGCGGCTATGAGCTTAACGAGGCCATAGCCCTGTCCGGAGCATCCCGTCTGCGCCCCGTGCTTATGACCGCTATCACTACCTTCCTCGGTATGCTGCCTATGGCCATGAGCAACGGTGAGGGTGCCGAGATGTGGAAGCCCATGGGCATCGTGGTCATCGGCGGTCTGCTGGTGTCCACGGTCGTGACCCTCGTGGTGGTGCCTGTCTTCTACGCCCTTCTCTCGCGTCACGGTGAGAGGAATAAGGACAAGAAGACCCGGGCCCAGTTCATATTCATGCAGCTCTCGCCCAATCCCGAAGGAGATGATCCCGAGGTGCGCAGGAGCCGGGAACTTAATCAGTAAACAAGGAGGAATGAATTATGAAATGTGTTTTTATCGTATATAATCAGGCCAATACCGAAAGGGTGGAGTATATGCTTGACGAGCTGGGTATCCGTGGATTCACTTTTTTCGAGCAGGTGCAGGGCCGCGGCAGCCGGGACGGAGAGCCGCGCCGGGGCACGCATACCTGGCCGGAGATGAACTCCGCCATGATGACCGTGGTGGAGGATGACAGGGTGGACGAGCTCCTTCAGACTGTCCGT
Organism: Candidatus Coprenecus stercoravium; assembly: GCA_019116865.1. Classification (GTDB taxonomy): domain Bacteria; phylum Bacteroidota; class Bacteroidia; order Bacteroidales; family UBA932; genus Coprenecus; species Coprenecus stercoravium. The sequence continues at coordinate 10,714 of DXAW01000080.1, forward strand.
AAGCTGGATAACCGTAACAGGGAAGTCGGAGTGAGGGCATTTGTATGGAATATTGAGCAGACAGTTTGATTTTAGTATATATTTGTGCTCGTATATGCAATAGTGTATGGAGAGCATAAAAGAGATTTTCAAGATAGGAAAGGGCCCTTCGAGCAGTCATACGATGGGTCCGAAGAAAGCAGCGGAGATGTTCAGGGACATGTGTCCCGGAGCATCTTCGTTTAATGTTACCCTGTACGGCAGTCTTGCTGCCACAGGCAAGGGTCACCTTACGGACATGGCTTTGAAAGAGGTGCTTGACGACGGGACAGGTCAGCGGCTGCATATTGTGTGGAAGCCCGGAACTTTCCTGCCTCAGCATCCTAACGGGATGAGGTTCAGGGCCTATAACGCCGCCGGAGAGATGCTGTGTGAGAAGACGTATTTCAGTATAGGAGGAGGGGATATAAGCGAGACGGGAAAGATTGAGCACAAGGAGGATGTCTATCCGCTCAGCAAGATGAAGGATATTCTCGGCTGGTGCAATGACAACAACTCCTATTTCTGGGAGTATGTGGCCAGGCATGAGGACTCCGATATATGGGACTATCTGGCCGAGCGCTGGGAGGTCATGAAGGACGCCATAGCCCGTGGACTGGAGCATGAGGGAGTGCTGCCGGGGGGACTCAATGTCCGCCGCAAGGCTTATTCCTATTATCAGCATGCCAGGAGCTACAACAGTTCCATGCAGAGGCGCGGTCTTCTGTTTGCGTATGCGCTGGCTGTGTCGGAGGAAAATGCTGCCGGCGGTACTATAGTGACGGCTCCTACATGCGGCTCCTGCGGAGTGCTGCCGGCGGTGCTTTATCTTTTCCATACCTCTTATGGCGTTACCGAGAAGAAAATAGTCAATGCCATGGCCACGGCCGGTCTGATCGGAGCGCTTATCAAGGAGAATGCTTCCATATCAGGAGCCGAGGTGGGCTGTCAGGGTGAGGTAGGTACGGCCTGCGCCATGGCCTGTGCGGCTGCCACAAGGCTTTTGGGCGGCACTCCTCCTCAGATTGAATGTGCCGCGTCGATGGGTATGGAGCACTGTCTTGGCCTGACCTGCGACCCGGTGTGCGGACTGGTGCAGATTCCTTGTATAGAGAGAAATGCGATAGCGGCGGCCAGGGCTATGGATGCGGCTCAGTATTCGCTGATGTCTGACGGAAGTCACATTGTCCCGTTTGATACAGTAATAGAAGCGATGAAACAGACCGGCCACGATCTGCCCAGTCTTTACAAGGAGACATCAGAGGGAGGTCTGGCCAATTTGGTACGCAACAAGAGATAAATTTAGTATCTTCGCAGCATGAAACGTTTCGCAGAAATATTGTACGCGGCAGTTTTACTTACTGTGCTGTCATGCAGTGCGGTGACGGCTTCCGCCCAGGATAGGGAAAAGGAAGAGAGCAAATATGCGTCCTCCTTTTTCAAGGTGGGAGTCAAGGGAGGTATCGATTTTATCTCCGTGAACCGCTTCGAACTGGGATATATCTCCGAGTCGGTCAGCAATTATACCGGATTCACGGCCGGAGTGGCTTTCAGTTTCGACTTGCCGGTAAGGGGCATGACCATTCAGCCGGAGCTTAACTACGTGTCCAAGGGTGCCTTTTTCAGAGGAGAGAACAACGTGCGTTTCAGGACAGACTATATCGAATTGCCTGTCAATATCCAGGCCGGGCTGGACCTGATACTTTTCCGGCCGTTTATCATGGTCTCTCCGTATATCGGCTGTGCAGTGTACAAGCAGCCCGGGACTCTGCCATGGGATCATCTCAACCGCTTCGAGTACGGTATCGGTATCGGCGGCGGTATTGATTTCTGGAAGATGCAGCTTCAGGTCAAGTATAACTGGAACATAGGCGGACTTGTCAAGAACGTGTCCGACTCGGACCTGCTCCGGAGTGTGCGTAAAGGTAATTTCCGGGGCCTGGAGGTCAATCTTGTATTTTTCTTCTAAGACAATAGATTTAAATTAACAACATTAAAATTTACGATTATGGTAGAAATTAACGATTCCAATTTTGAAGAACTCGTAGTGAATTCACAGATTCCTGTACTTTTGGACTTCTGGGCTCCCTGGTGCGGACCCTGCCGTATGATTTCCCCCATCGTTGAGGAACTCTCAAAGGAATATGAGGGTAAATGGTTCATCGCCAAGTGCAATGTGGACGACTCTACTGAAGTGCCTATGAAGTTCGGTATCCGCAATATCCCTACCTTGCTTTTCTTCAAGGGCGGAGAGATCAAGGACAAGCTCGTAGGCTCCACCACCAAGGCCGCTATCATCCAGAAGATGGAGGCTGTCGAGAAATAGTAAAACAGAAAAAGTAAAGTTATGAAAAAGATTTTTGCAATTGTATCACTTTCCGTCCTGATAATGACTGCTCCGGCGGTATCCCGTGCTATGGACGGAGTCTTTAACGTGGGTGTCAGGGCAGGTCTCAACTTCACCAATATGTCCGGTCTGAATGACTTCGGCCAGAAGGACTTCCTGAAGACCTACACCGGATTCAACGCCGGTCTGGTATTTAATTTCAATCTGCCTCTGGGCTTCGAGCTTAATCCGGAGATACTTTATGTCCAGTCCGGTCAGCGTTACGGAGAGTACCGCATTCCCGGAATGAACCAGGTAGTGCTTGACGAGCCGTCCACATTCAGGTCAGGTGCGATAAGGGTGCCGATAAACCTCCAGTGGGGCATCGGTCTGTTCAAGGATTTCATCAAGCCGTATCTGGTGGTGTCCCCTTATGTCGGTGCCGTGCTTTTCGGTAACGGAAGCATATTGAATGTGGATTTCAACACTGAGTCGGTCAACGACTACCTCAATCGCTTCCAGTACGGTATAGGTCTGGGAGCCGGTATCTATATCTGGAGATTTCAGCTGTCGTTCAAGTGGAACTGGGACCTCAATCCTACATTCAAGAGCAGGGAGTATACCGTGCTGGGACAGACAGTGGAGTTGAAGAACAATAATAAATTCAACGGAGGGGAGCTCTCTCTTGCATTTTTCTTCTAGCAGATGACTTTGACCGAGGAACTCAGAAATGCAGTAGCTGCGGAGTGGGATGGATTTGAGAGGCTTATGTCCGACTCGCTTGTCTCACGAAGCGAACTTTTGAACCGTATCAACGGCTATCTGCTCGAGACTTCGGGTAAGAAACTCAGACCGCTGCTGGCCCTGGTTACAGCCAAGGCCTGCAGCGGTTCCGTTAATCCGAAGGCCGTGGCCTGTGCGGCTGTTTCGGAACTTATACACACTGCCACTCTGTTGCACGATGACGTGGTGGACGGCAGTGACCACAGGCGCGGACGGCTGACGGTAAGGAAGCTGTTCTCTTCCGGAACTTCTCTTCTCATGGGAGACTATTGGCTGACCAGGGCCATACACCTGCTTATCTCGTACGGATGCCCGTACGAGGTCCTGAGTATCTATTCCAAGGCGCTGGAGGAACTTTCTGAGGGAGAGATTATCCAGATGGAGCTTGCGGACAGCCTGAAGGCTACGGAAGAGGACTATATGCAGGTTATCCGGCGTAAGACAGCATCGCTTTTCATAGCCTCGGTCAAGGGGCCGGCCATAGTCTCAGGGGCTTCTGAGGAGGTGGTTTCGGCTATGGAACAGTATGCTTACTGGCTGGGATGTAGCTTCCAGATACGGGATGACATTCTAGATTACCGTCCTACATCCGAGACAGGCAAGGACAGTGACTGCGATATCATGGAACGTAAGATTACCATGCCGCTGCTCTGTGCCATGCGCAACGCTCCGGAAGAAGAGGAGCGTATCCGCCGCCGTATGGGTGATATTACCTGCGATCCGTCCAAAGTGGAGCAGGACAGGGAAGTCGCCGCAGAGATACGCAGTTTTGTCCTCTCTCACGGCGGACTTGACTCTGCTAGGGGAGTTCTCAGGGATTATGCTTCAAAAGCTCAGGACTATCTCAAAGTGCTTCAGCCTTCCCAGTGCAGGGACGGCCTCATGTCCATAGCCGCATATGTCGGCGGCCTATAATCTCCACCTTACATAAGTGATGGGTTTCCCTTCCGCCAGAAACATCTGCTCGTAGAAAGTCTTTATTGAGAGCAGCGGCTCTCTTTCGGCCAGACCGGAGCCGTAGATGTCATTGTCGGCTTCCAGCAGGATGTGGCCGCCCTCTTTTATGACTTCGAGGGTGGATTCGTGCAGGAGCTGGCTGTCGGTCTTAAGGTGCATCAGCCCGTCTTTTTTCAGAAAATGAGAGTAACGCTTCAGGAATATGGGGCTGGAAAGCCTTTTGTTGGGCTTCTTCGGCTGCGGGTCGGAGAAGGTCAGCCATATCTCGGACACTTCGTCCGGACCGAACAGCGAATCGATAAAGTCTATCCTTGTACGCAGGAACGCTACGTTGGGCATATTGTGCTCGGTGGCGTATTTGGCCCCTTTCCACAGACGGGCGCCTTTGATGTCCACTCCTATGTAGTTGTTTTCGGGGAAGCGTTCGGCCAGAGCAATGGTGTATTCCCCCTTGCCGCAGCCTAGTTCCAGTATTATCGGCCTGTCATTGCCGAACACCTCGCTGCCCCAGTGTCCTTTCAGGGGGTGCTCCTTGTGAATCACCTCGGTCATAGGGGGCTGTATCAGGCATTTGAACGTCTCGTTTTCCTTGAATTTGCGTATCTTGTCCTTTCCCATGTGTGTTATTGGATTTTATGCAGCCGGACACCGGTTCCGAGTATGTTGTCATCCTTGTCGGGAACAGATACCGTAAGAGTCCAGATGCCGTATTCTGAGGGACGTATGTTGTCTCTGTATCGCCAGCTTATGTCATAGTGAGTAGGAGTCGCCGCAGTCTCCATTCTTCCGTCCCCTTGTTTGCAGACGGCGTTTTTGACTGAGTGGTATTCTGCCGGCAGGGATATCTCCTCACCAGCTTTCAGCCCGGATGGAGAAGTGATGTCTATCCGCAGTGCGACACGGCTCTGAGTCCTCCCTTTTGGAAAACGCCCGATCAGGTCCAGAGCGTAGACTGCCGTTGAGTCGCTCATGTCCAGACTGAAGGACGCCTGCTTCCCGGTCTTGTCCGGGAATGTTGTGAAGACCGGTGCTGATGAACATGAGGCGGCGAGACACAGCCATGCCGTAAGGATTGCCGCTGTGGTGATGCGGAGGCTCATTTCTTCCGTTTCTTCCTCTTCTTCTTACGCTTGTTGTCGAACCGGTCTATACTGTCGTCTCCTATAGATGACACGAAGTCCATGCTTCCGGTTTCCGTACTGTCTTTAAGCATGGTGGCCGGTTTTGTGCCTTTTTGGTTGGCGGCTTTTATCTTACGTACCTCGTCGACGGAGAGGGCGGTCATGTTGGACATGCTTCCTTCCTGATAGGAGAACCACATCAGGCCTTTGAGGACATCGACCTTGATCAGGAACGCCTGTCCGTCCATGAATTCCAGAGGAGCGTTGATCTGGGGTATGTTGTTGTGTGCGTCCACATAGACGGGTACCTCGTAGTTGATGCAGCACTTGAGCTTCCCGCACTGTCCGGCCAGTTTCTGAGGATTGAGGGACAAGTCCTGACAGCGCGCGGACTGTGTGGAGATAGACTGGAAGTTGGTGATGAACTTGGAGCAGCAGAGCGAGCGTCCGCACACTCCTAAGCCGCCTATCAGGCCGGCTTCCTGCCGCGCTCCGATCTGCTTCATCTCTATCCTTATGCGGAACTCCTCGGCGAAAACCTTGATTAACTGACGGAAGTCCACCCTCTCATCAGCTATGTAGTAGAAAATAGCCTTGCTGCCGTCGCCTTGGAACTCCACGTCTCCGATTTTCATATCCAGTCCCATGTCGGCTGCGATTTTCCTGGCCTTGATCATGGTGTCGTTTTCCCTTGCTATGGCCTCCTGCCATTTCTCCAGATCCAGCGGTCTGGCCTTGCGGTATATTTTCCGCAGTTCCTTGCTCTCCATGTCGAATCGGTTGCGGAGCATCTGACGTCCGACAATAGGGCCGCTCAGGGTGATGATGCCCAGATCGTGGCCGGTAGCGGCCTCCACGACCACCAGATCTCCGGTTTTGAGAAGCTGATGGGATGTGTTCTCGAAAAATCCTTTCCGGGTGTTCTTGAACCTGACCTCGTATATATTGCTGAATTTCGGATCGCTTATGCCCGGCATCCAGTTGAAGTCTCCGAGCTTGCAGCATCCGTGCTTATAGTTGCAGAGGAGCTCTCCTGTCTCGGCTCTTTGGGTCGTGCATCCCCTGGAACAGTCATATATGATGTTTTTTTCTTCCATTTTACCCATAAACTACAAAGATAAATAATTATCTTTGAAATCCGATATGCAATTCAAAGAAGTAATAGGAAACGAAGATCTGATTCCGCGCCTTGTAAGGATGGTGGACGGCGCACGCACCGGACACTCGCTTATGTTCGTGGAAAAGGACGGTTACGGGGCTCTTCCTCTGGTAATGGCCCTTATCCAGTATATGGTCTGTCAGTCTGTTAGCCGCGGAAATGATTCATGCGGAGTGTGTCCGTCATGCCGGAAAGTGTCCGCCATGATGCACCCTGACGTTCATTTTGCCTTTCCTGTCAATGTTACGGCCAAGTCTTCCCAGACGAAAAAGCCTCTTAGCGGCTCTTTCATGCAGGACTGGAGGCGGCTTTACGGGGAGAATCCGTATTTTACGGAGCCGGATTTGTATGCTGCCCTCGGCATTGCGGACAAGGTGGGAGTGATAAGTGTGGCGGAGGCCAGGGAGATTCTGGACTCGCTCAGTCTCAAATCCTACGAGGGAGGAGGAAAATATATGGTAGTATGGTTGCCGGAGAGAATGAATGCAGAGGCCGCCAACAGACTGTTGAAGATGGTGGAGGAGCCGACGCCGGACACTTATTTTTTCTTCATCACCCATGCGCCTGAGAGGGTTATTTCCACTATACGTTCCCGTTCCCAGATAATCCGGTTGTATCCGGTGCGGCCTGAGAAACTTGCGGAGTGGCTGACAGTCAGCAAGGGGATTCCGAAAGCCGAGGCGGCTGTCTACGCCCGCATCTCGGGCGGCAGTCCTGGTCTTGCTCTGGGCATGGCTTCCGGAGATTCTGCGTCTCAGGTCTATCTGCCTGTTCTTGAGCGGATGCTGGACAATGTGGTCTCTGGAGATCTTCCTGCTCTGCTGGAGGGCAACGAGCCGATACTGGCTCTCGGCAGGGAGAAGCAGAAAGGACTGTGTCTTTATGCGGAGGATTTTCTCAGAAAGATGATGATGCGCGGCCGTGGCCTGGAGCGCATAGCCGATGTCCTGCCTTCCGAGGCGGATGCGGTGGCACGGTTCGCTACCTTGTTTCAGGAACGTTTTTACGAGAGGGCTTTCAAGGCTTTTGAGGAGGCCAGAACCTGCGTGGAGTCCAATGTCAATGCCAAGATGGTGTTCTGCAACCTGGTCAATATTCTGTTTGCGCTATATAATACCAAGATATGATTTTTTATTTTTCAGGAACAGGCAATTCGGAATGGACTGCGTTCCGGCTTGCGGAAGCTCTCGGCGGCTGGACCGTGCTGTCGGTGGCCGAGGAGTTGAGGAAGGCGGGCGAGGAAGGGGAGTGTGTGTATGAGCTAAGGGACGGAGAACCGTTGCTTCTGGTGTTCCCGGTACATTCGTGGGGGCCTGCCGTGATGATTATGCGTTTTGTGGCTCGTCTCCGGATATCGAATTACTCGGGTCAGCCGGTATATGCTGTCTGTACTTGCGGAGACAACTGCGGAATGACTGACGTTATACTTTCATCAGCCTTGAGACGCAGGCATCTGCCGCTTACTGCCTGCTGGTCGGTGCAGATGCCCAACAGCTATATTCTGATGAAGGGATTCGGTGTGGACAGCGATGAGGTCAGGGATGCGAAATTATCCGCTGCTCCGGCTCAGGTGGAGGCTGTGGCGGCTGCGGTGAGCGGGCGGAAGGAGTACGGGCATTATGTCCGCGGCACTCATCCGTTTGTCAAAAGCCGGGTGGTGTATCCGTTGTTCAGCCGTTTTCTGGCTGGTCCGGGCAGCCGGACTAAATATCGTGTGAGTGACGCCTGTATAGGCTGCGGTCTTTGCGCAAGTGTTTGTCCGACAGGGACTGTGACTATGAAGGACGGCCGGCCGGAGTGGGGCAGGGGGTGCGTGCAGTGTACTGCTTGCATCAACCGGTGCCCTGTGCGTGCGATCGACTGGGACGGAATCACCCAGAATCAAGGGAGGTATCATCATCCGGAGCTGTAACGGGCACCGGTTGATGAATGATGACCCACACCCAACCCTCTCCCCGGAGAGGGCTATGTCGCTTCGC
>DXAW01000081.1 GCA_019116865.1 Candidatus Coprenecus stercoravium
ATCCCATCAAGACTCCGACACTGATAGAGGCAATCAAACTCAGAATGTACGAGATGGGGCTGAACCAGACCAAACTCTCCGAACTGCTGGGAGTGAGTACATCCCGAGTAAGCGACTACCTCACCGGACGCTGCGAGCCGACGCTGAAGGTAGCCCGCGAGATAAGCCGCAAACTCAACATAGATGCCGATATAGTCCTAGGAGTATAGATTATGAGCGGTGCGGTGAGAATAAATTCGGTGAGGGCGTGGGTGCTGGCGGCCAGGCCGAAGACGCTGGCCGGGGCCGCCGCGCCCGTAATCATGGGTGGAGCCTGCGCGTGGATGTGGCTGAACAGCAACGGGATGCTGCCGGCAGAGGCGTTTGACTGGGCGGCATTTGCACTGTGTATGCTCTTCGCTTGGATAATGCAGATAGACGCCAACTTCGTAAATGACTATTTTGACTTCAAGAAAGGCAGTGATACCGAGCAGCGTTTAGGGCCGAAACGGGCCTGCGCACAAGGGTGGATTACCCCCGGAGCCATGAAGACCGGTATTCTGGTCACGACGGTTCTCGCCTGCGCGGCCGGTCTGCCGCTGATCTGGAAAGGAGGTCCGTGGATGCTGGCCGTAGGCGCCGCCTGCGTGCTGTTCTGCTTTCTCTACACCACGAAGTTCTCCCGCCTGGGGCTGGGCGATGTACTGGTGCTGGTATTCTTCGGCATCGTCCCGGTGGGATTCACATTCTACCTTCAGACCGGAGTCTGGACCATAGAGGCTACTCTCGCCGGACTGGGCTGCGGTCTGGCCGTGGACTGCCTACTGATGGTCAACAACTACCGCGACCGGGCCGAGGATGCCGGGCAAGGCAAGAAGACCATCGTCGTGCGCCTGGGCGGACACTGGGCCGTCATCCTGTATTATGCGCTCGGACTGGCCGCTACCCTGCTCGCCGGAGCCGCCGTCGCTCTTTCCAAACCGGCACGGCACGCCGCTCCCCTGCTGCTGTACGCAGTCCTGCATCTGGTCACGGCCAGACGCATGAGCACCGCCGACGGCACCGCCCTCAACCCCTTCCTAGGCAAGACATCCCGCAATTTCTTCCTGCTGTCCCTGCTGTTTGCCGCAGGATGCATTCTTCCGTAGAATTTTGCTACCTTTGCAGGAGAGTATGACAATTACCATGAGAACCCGACTTACACCTATTCTCAGACACATCATCACCATCGCAGCCGTCTTACTGACCGGGCTGGACATGATGGCCCAGTCCACGGCCGTAACCAGGACGGGCTCGCTCAACATCACGAAAGAAATAAAGCCTCCCGTACTGGACATCGTGGACCTCAAACTTGAAGATCCGTCAGGCAACAATGCCATAGATGCCGACGAAACCTGCCGCATCCTGCTTACAGTCCGCAACGACGGATACGGTGACGGCATGGGACTGCGCGGAGAGATAAAGGCAAGAGGGACAGTCCAGGGCCTGAGTTATTACTGCAAAAGCATCCCGACCATACGCGTCGGAGAGACAGCGACAATAGAGTTTCCGATAAAGGCGGACATGAACACGGCCGACGGAAGGGCTGAATTTATGGTCAGGGTGGACGAGCCTATGGGATTCGGTACGGACAGTCTGATTCTGGCAGTGGATACAAGGGCATTCGTTCAGCCGAGAGTCCACATCGTAGACCATTCCGTAACCGGAAATGACAACAGTTCGGGCACATTGAAGAAGATGCAGATGTTCAACCTCCAGATACTGGTTCAGAATACGGAATACGGAGATGCCAGGAATGTCCGCGTAAGCATTGTCCTGCCTGAGGATGTATATCTTATGGACGGCCGCGATCACGTCTCGTTCGCAGAGTTGAAAGCCGGAGAGACACAGTCCCTGGATTATGCCCTGATAGTCAACAACCGGTACTCGTCCAGCGACATTCCTATACACTTTGATATTTCCGAAAGTTACGGGAAATTCGCAGAAGACGGGGACATCAATCTGAAACTGGACCAGCAGTTCGCCTCACACAAGATAGAGATAGCCTCGACGGCTGAAGTGAAAACCGAGATTGCAATAGCGTCCCTGCATTCCGACGTGGACCGCGATATTCCTAAGACCGGAACCACAGACCGCAACAGATTCGCCATTATCATAGGCAACGAGGACTACCATTCGTTCCAACGCGGCCTTTCCACCGAGGTGGACGTACCCTATGCAGCCAATGACGCAGCCGTCTTCGCTGAGTACTGCGGGAAAGTGCTGGGTGTTCCGCATGACAACATCATCATGCTGACCAATGCCCGCTGGTCCGACATGAACAGGGAGATCAACAGGATGACCGAGATAGTCAGGCTGCACGGCGACAGGGCCGAACTGATCTTCTACTACGCCGGGCACGGATTCCCGGATGACAACACCAAGGAGTCATATCTGATACCCGTGGATATCTCGGGAACAGACTACCGCTCCGGATTCAAGCTGTCCGATCTGTACGCCAGACTCTCCGGGACAGGAGCCGGCAAAGTGACGGTATTCATGGATGCCTGCTTCAGCGGAGGCGGAAGACAGGCTGGTCTGCTGGCCGCCAGAGGCATCAAGGTTGTGCCCAAGGAGACACCTCTCAAAGGCAACATCGTCGTTTTCTCCGCCACAACTGCCGACCAGGTAGCCCTGCCGTACAATGAAAAACAGCACGGCATGTTCACCTATTTCCTGCTTAAGAAACTGCAGGAGACAGCCGGAGACTGCACATACTCCGAACTCTCCGACTACCTTAGCAAGAAAGTCTCGGAATACAGTCTGAGACTCAATTACAAGCCGCAGAATCCCGAGACTTCATGCTCTTATTCCGTGCAGAATGAATGGGAAGACTGGAATCTGAACTAAAAGATGTACGACACCATGACCAGAAGACTATTGCCCGCTCTGATATCCGCCCTGCTGATGCTTGCTTTCACACCCTGGAATGCGCAGGCGCAGAATGTAACCGACACCGACTTTTATCAAGAAGGTGACAAGGTCGCCGTCACTTTCCATCTGGACCGCAATGCCAACATTTACCTGTACGTGTCCACTGACGGAGGCGACACCTTCAAAGGCCCGTTGAAGAACGTCACGGGAGACGCAGGCGAGAACGTCACAGCCGGCCGGTGCAGAATCTTATGGGACCCTATTGCGGAATACGGAGGCATCACAGGAGACAATATATGTTTCCAGATAAAGGCATATCCCGGAAAGGACAGCCGCCGGAAATACGCGTCATCAAGCAGTTCCAAGAGCAGCAAGAGTTTCAAAAGGAACAAATTTGTGAGATTCGGCATGGGAATAGGCCTTGGAGGACTGATGATTGAGGATGAGGACAAATCAGTCCTGACATTTTCCGTACCAATGGAGATTTCTCTCGGACGGGTAGACCAGAGACTGAACTTCGCTGTCGGGGAGACTTTCTCGTTCATGAAAAACACAGTGCAGTTCACGACTGTCGGCATCTTCCGCCTAAGGGCTTTCGAACTGATGTACATAGGTGTCGGAGGCGGCCTTAACATCAACGTCTACACCAGTCCCGAAGGTTTCCTGGGACAGTACCTTGATGTTGACACAGATAACGTGAGCGACCTTATTGATACACACGAAATGATGTTTGACTCCTTAATTTCCGGGGCAGTCATAGCTGAGGCAGGACTGACGCTTGACAGTTTTGATCTCGCACTGAATTACAAATACGACTTCATGAACATACCTGAATACACTCTTAAAGGAACCGTTTCCGTCACTCTCAAATACTATTTTTAAGCGGTTTTCTGCAAAGGGTACAATTTTTGCATAACAAGGTCAGTTTAGCCTATCTTTGTACCCGTTATGCAGATCAATATACCTACAGAGAAGATTTCCAGGGCGGGCCATATAGCGGCCTCCAGAATCAAGAAAATCCGCAAATGGCCCAAATGGGCATGGTTTGTAGTACTCGGCTTGATAGTCGCCGGTACTGCCGTATGGATCATACTTACATGGCCGGAGCCGCCGAAGCCCGACTACCCGATAGTGGAGGCGCAGCCGGTGGTCATCGACGACGTGGAGATCTACGGAGACTACGCAGGCAGGATCAGCGCGCAGCAGTTCGTGGAGATACGCGCCCGCGTCGAGGGCTATCTTGAAGAGATGCTCTTTGAAGAGGGTACATACATCAAGAAAGGTCAGATACTGTTCATCATCGACCCGAAACCCTACCAGGCCGACATGGAGAGGGCCAAGGCCCAGCTCAACAAGAACAAGGCCCTGGAGCTGAAGGCAGAGCGCGACCTGGAGCGTATCCGTCCCCTGTTCGAGCAGAACGCAGCCAGCCGTCTGGACCTGGACAATGCCATAGCCGCATACGAGAGCGCGAAAGCCGAGGTGGTCATGAGCGAGGCCGACTTGACTCAGGCAGAGATAGCATTGGGATACACCACTGTCCGTTCTCCCATATCCGGATATATCAGTGAGAGTTACGTGGATCTGGGCACCCTTGTGGGTCCCGGAGGCCAGTCACTTCTGGCCACGATGGTAAAGAGCGACACGGTGCAGGTGGATTTCAGCATGACCAGTCTGGACT
>DXAW01000082.1 GCA_019116865.1 Candidatus Coprenecus stercoravium
CACTTAGTACGATGATACCGATAACCCAGTACGGAATGAGCTTGCCGACGATGAAGGTAAGCTTCGGGACGGGGGTGACGTTGATCTGCTCGATGGTGCCGGCCTCCTTCTCACCGACGATGTTCATAGCCGGGAGGAAACCGGTGATAAGGGCCACTACGAGCATGATCAGGGCCGGAATCATGGGTATCTTATAGTCCATCGTGGGATTGAACCAGTAGTAGGGGTCCACGGCTATGCCGCCGGGAGACGTCAGCGTCACGGCCCCGCGCTCCAGGTTCACCTCTTCGGCGAAGTCCATCACTATGACGTCGAGGTAGGACGTGCCGAGGCTGGCCTTGGTCCCGTTGACTGCATTGGCCTCTATCAGAAGAGAGCTGCCGCCCTCCGAGAGCAGGTCCTGCTCAAATCCGTAGGGCACCTCGAGGATGATGTCCGCATCCCCGAACTCCACCTGCTCCATAGCATCGTCCGAGCGCATGAAGACCCCGGTGATGTCGAAATATTCGGTAGAGGCTATCTTCTCAGTCAGCAGCCGGGAGAGGTCCGAGCGGTCGTTGTCCACCACGGCCACGTTGACGTTCTTTATCTCCATGGTGGTGGCCCAGGGGAAGACCAGCATCACCAGTACGGGCAGGGCTATGACGATGAAGAGGATGAAGGGGTCTCTCGCCATCTGCTTGAATTCCTTTTCTATGAGATATTTGAGTATCATAGCCTGTCCTTGAATTTAAATACGCTCAGTCCGGTGATCACCGTCAGGAAGCCGCACAGAATCAGCACTGCGTCGAGGCAGTAGCGGATGCCGAGGCCCTGAATCATCATCACCTTAATAGAGTCAATATACCATTTGGCCGGTACACAGTAGGATATCCACTGCAGCACCTTCGGCATGCTCTCGATGGGGAAAAGCATGCCGGAGAGCAGCATCGTAGGGAGCATCAGCACCATGCCGGAGATAAGTATCGCCACCTCCTGCTTGGCCACGAGGGTCGATATCAGGATGCCTATCGACAGCGATACGAGAATGAACAGCAGCGACACCAGCACCACCCACATCAGGCTGCCCGATATCGGCACCTTTATCAGGAACACCGAAAGGCAGAGCACTATCAGCAGGATGAAGGCCGAGACCACGAAGTAGGGTATAGCCTTGGCCAGTATCACCGAGAAGGGCTTCACGGGCGAGACCAGCAGCACCTCCATCGTCCCCCTCTCCTTCTCGCGGACGATGGATACCGAGGTCATCATCGCGCACACAAGCATGAGGATCATACCCATCACTCCGGGTACGAAGTTGAAAGCACTCTTCATCTGAGGATTGTACATCATGCGGGTAGAGGTGCGTATCTGTACGGGCGAGACTGCCTCCGCTGAAGAAGAGCCGCCGGCCGCAGCCTGGTTGAGAGCTGCCTCCTGAGCCAGTTCCTTCTGAAATGAGGAGACTATGCTGCTGACGTAGAATACAGCCATCGAGCCGATATTGGTGTTGGAGCCGTCCACGATTACCTGCAGGCGGCCGTCGGAGTCATGGACGGCGCGGTGGTAGAAATTGTCCTCGAAGACCAGGGCGATGTCCGCCGAGTTGGAGCGGAAGGCCTCCAGTACCCCGTCCTCCCCGTCCAGAAAAGCAGTTACCGTGAAATATTCACTGGCGTCTATCTGGCTGATGAGCCGCGATGTGGCCGCATCCCGCGAGGGATCGTAGACAGCCACCTTGACATCCTTGATCTCCGTGGAGAGTGCGAAGCCGAAGAGCACAATCATCACAACCGGCATCACGATGAGCACCATGAGGGCCCTCGTATCCCGGAGAATGTGGTTGAACTCCTTGCCCACAAAGGACATGAACCGTTTAAAATCCTGCATCCTTCCCATAGCGTCATTCCTCCCTTTTGGCCCGCCCGGCGAGCATTCTGAATACTTCGTCCATACCCGAGGCCCCGTACCGCTGCTTGAGAGCCGCCGGTGAGTCCAGCGCCTCTATCCTGCCGTCCACCATGATGGAGACGCGGTTGCAGTACTCAGCCTCATCCATGTAGTGGGTCGTGACAAACACTGTGATGCCCCTCTCTGCGGCATCGTAGATCATCTCCCAGAACCCGCGGCGGGTAGCGGGATCCACACCTCCGGTAGGTTCGTCCAGGAACACCACTTTGGGCTCGTGGAATATGGCCACTGAGAATGCAAGCCTCTGTTTCCATCCCAGCGGCAGGTCCCGTACCATGCGGTTCCTCTGCTCTGTCAGGTCGAGCCGCTGCAGCAGTTCCTCGGTCTTCTCCGCTATATCCCTGTCCTTCATCCCGTAGATGCCTCCGAAGAGCCGGATATTCTCCCACACCCTGAGATTCTCGTAGAGGGAGAACTTCTGGCTCATGTAGCCGATTACCTTTTTGAGCCGCTTCACGTCGCTGTTGAAATGCAGGTCGTAGCCGGCTACCACAGCTCTGCCTTCAGTGGGCTTGCTCAGGCCGCAGAGAATCTTCATGGCCGTGGTCTTGCCGGCACCGTTGGCGCCCAGAAAACCGAATATCTCGCCCTGACGCACGGAAAAAGATATGTGGTCCACGGCGGTGAAGTCGCCGAAGCGCTTTGTCAGCCCTTCCGTGCGGATGACCTCGCCTTCCTGGAGAAACGGTTTCTCCTCGTGGCCTAGGAATTCCATTATGCGTTCTCTGGTCGTGCTCATGAGTGCTCCTCCAAGGTATCAAGGTACATGTAACAGTCTTCTATGTTGGGGCTGATGCGTTGTATGCTGAAGTCGCTGTGCCCCTGTGCGTGGAGTGCGGTGCTAAGAGTGTCGGTGAGCGCCTCGTCCGAAAGGCCGTCGGTGCGCATGACTACGTGGTGGGTGTCGCCGAAAGCGAAGCAACTGAACACCTGCGGTATGCGGCGTATGTCTCTTAGCAGCGACGGCATTTGCGGTCCGCTTACTGCCAGCAGCGGCAGAGTGAATTTGGAGATGATACCCGAGGGGGTGTCGGTGTCCAGAAAACGTCCTTTCTGTATCAGTGCTATCCGGTCGCACAGTGTGGCTTCGTCCATGTACGGAGTGGATACGACTATCGAGAGCCCCTGCTGCTTGAGTCTGGTAAGCATGTTCCAGAACTCTTTTCGGGAGACCGGATCCACGCCTGTGGTCGGCTCGTCGAGGAAAAGTACGTCCGGCTTGTGTATCAGGGCGCAGGACAGGGCCAGTTTCTGTTTCATGCCGCCTGACAGTGCTCCGGCCTTACGTTTCTTGAAAGGCTCCAGATAGGAGTATATATCCTTGACCAGATCGTAGTTCTCTTCGAGAGTCGTGCCGAAAAGGGTGGCGAAGAAGCGGATATTCTCCTCTACGCTCAGATCCTGGTAGAGGGAAAAGCGTCCGGGCATGTAGCCTACTTTGTTTCTTATCTCGTGGTAGTCTCTGACCACATCCAGCCCCAGTACCCTGGCTTCTCCTCCGTCGGGCAGGATGAGTGTGGTGAGGATGCGGAAAATCGATGTCTTGCCTGCGCCGTCGGGGCCGATGATGCCGAAAATCTCGCCTTCGCCTACATGAAACGACACTCCGCGGAGAGCCTCGTTGCTTCCGTAGTGCTTTCTGAGATTATCTGCCTCGACGCTGTACATGGGTGTTGATTATATGAATTTCAGGTCTCCGTACATGCCTATCTTGACGTAGCCGTCGTTGATGAATGACACCTTGATGGCGTAGACCAGATTGGCCCGTTCGTCCCTGGTCTGGATGGTCTTGGGCGTGAATTCGGCCTGATCAGATATCCAGGATACTGTGCCCTCGTACTCCCTTGTGCCTTTCTCGCCCGAGTCGGCCAGTACTCTTACTTTCTGACCCAGCTTGATGCCTGTCAGCTGTGAGGCTGTGATGTAGGCCCTGAGGTGGAGGTGAGTCATGTCGGCCACTTTGAACAGGGGCTTGCCTGCGGCGGTCAATTCCCCGGCCTCGGCATATTTGACAAGAACAGTGCCGTCAATAGGGGATACGATACGGCAGCGGCGCAGGGACTCCTCCACCTGGGCTATCTGGGCCCGGTAGGAGGCTGCCTCGGCTTCGGCGATAGTATTGTTCTGCGTGATGTCGGCCTCGGTGGCAGTCAGCTGTGTCTCCAGCAGTTTGATGGATGAGTTCAGGTCGTCCAGCTGTTTGGTGTTGGCTGCGTCGGCCTCGATGAGCTTGCTGACCCTGGCTGCCTCACGGCGGTTGACATCTATCTGCTCCCTGATGTAGGCTGTCTGGGTCCCGATGTCCCTTTTACGGCTGAGGGCCGCGCTTACTCCGGCTTCAAGCTGTAGTTTCTGCAGGTGGAGCTGAACAGTGTCCACCATGCCGCATGTCTGGCCGGCGGAAAGGGCGCCTCCTTCCATTACATCCAGGCTGATCAGGCGTCCCGATGCCTCGGCTGATACGACCACTTCGGTAGCCTCGAAAGTGCCGGAGGCGTCATGGCCGGAGGTATCGTCCTTGCACGATGTGAGCGCTGCCAGCATCAGTCCCGCCGCTGCCGGCAGTATGTATGTCCATTTGATAAGTGTATTCATATCGGTATAGTTTAGCTGTTTTTAATCGTTTTCAGTTCGTAGATGGCTTTCATCATTTCTATCTGGTGCATGATGAGCTGTTTGCGGGCCGCATTCTCCTTGTTTATCTCGGACACCAGGTCGGATGCGTTCTTGGTGCCGTTCTCTACTCCGGCCTCTGTGGACTTGCGGATATTCTCCCTGAGCTCCACTATCTTCTCATCATCCTCCACTATCTTGAAATATCTGCGTATCTCTGCCACCTGCTCCTCCACCTGGAGGTTGGTGTTGAACAGAAATGTCTCACGCACCGTATTGATCTGATCTTTCGAGTAGTTGACTATTTTCTTGCCGTAGCCAAGACTGTACAGCTGGCTGATGTTCCACACCAGACGGATGCCTCCTATGGCGAAAGGCTGGAAAGAGTTGTCCATCATGTTGAGGCCCGGCCGTCCGTAGCCGCCCCGTATGAAGAGACTGAACTGCGGCAGTCCGCCGGCCGTCCAGTAGTCGAGCTGTGTGTCTATCTCCAGCTCCTGGGCCTTGTACAGGCTAAGCTCGGGCCGGCGTATCTCGGCCTCTATCAGGGCTGTCAGCATGGCCTCCCTGTCTATTCCGTCAGGCACCGGTATGACCAGGCAGCGGCTGTCGTCTATTTTCACTCCTGTCATGATAGTCAGTACCCGCAGGTAGGCGTCGAGCATCGAGCGCAGGCTTTCCCTGTTCTGGTTCTGAGTGATGCGCTCCACTTCTATCAGGTCCAGGTCGGAGAGGTTGGCCACACCGTTGGCGATACAGTTCTCTATCCTTTTGCGCTCTCTTTCAAGATCCGACATGAGTATGTCCACCTGCCTTATCTGCTGGTCGAGGTACAGTGCTCCGAAATACAGGTCGTTGACCTTCTCTCTGAGCGAATACATGTTGATGTCCTGCTGCGCCATGTCGACATCGGCCTTTGCCCTGATGTTGGCCCTGTTGGCGGCGATCATTCCTCCGTCCCACAGCACCTGCGACAGTTCGACGATGACGGCGTACTGGTCCTTGCTGAACGTGGGCATCTCTATTCCGTATGGACTGAGGTCGAAGGGAAACTCCAGCACGTCGGTCTGATACGAGGCGGAACCCTGCAGGGATATCTGGGGGAAATAGTTCATGTAGGCATTCTTGAGGGTGAATTCCTCAGTGAGGTCCAGCAATTTGTAACGCTCGACCAGAGGATAGTTCTCCTCGACCAGTTCATAGCATCGTTCGATGGTGTATACTGCGGACGAGTCTGTGGCCGTAGCCGCCGGTGTCTGCTGGGCATAGGCTGTCACAGCGCCTGTCATCAGCGCGGCCGCTCCTATGATATATGTCTTTAGTGTATTCATGGTCTGAGACTTGCGATAATAGTTCTGATTATTTCCTGTTTACGGCCGGCGATGAACTCTTCCCGGTTGGCGTCGGTGACAAGGCCGACTTCCTCCAGGAACGGCAGGACGACGAAGAATGTGACGACAAGGGAGAACATATTGAGAGTGATGTCCATAGTGCAGGTAGAGCGGATGCGTCCGCTTTCCATTTCCTCTCTAATCTTGGCCTCCAGCCTGGACGTGGCTTCTGTACACAGACTTACTATATTGTCCTTCAGGTTGATTCTTTGGTCCGGATTGATGATGAACTCACTGAGGAACATAAACGGCAGCCGCTCATTGGCCGCCATAAGATCGAAAAGCCTGGATGTGCGTACCTCGATCAGTTTCCCGAACGGAAGGGACTCGTCCTCCTGCTTTACGATGCAGTCGATGAACTGCTGGAACTTTCCCTCGAATATTTTCGAGAAAAGGTTCTCCTTAGTCCTGAAGTAGTAGTGTACGAGGGCCTGGGTGCAGCCGGCCTCCTTGGCTATCTCCGTCATACTTGTCAGGTTATAGCCCTTGTTGAGGAAAAGTCTCTCCGCACATGCGAGGATTCGGCTTTCCATGCCTTCGTTTCCGCTATTGTCCTCCTTGTCTTTCATCGCTATTTAATAATCAATTAAATATTTTATTAATTACAAATATAATACCATTTGCGGGATTTCCGACATTTTGTGCCGGAAAAAGTTTTTGCTACTTTTGCGGCCTTTTCGAGCAGAATATGACTTTAAGGGAATACATACCTTTTTATAGGAGAAATCTGAAAGTGGCGCTGCCGGTGATGGTGACTCAGGCCGGGCAGGTGCTGGTGCAGCTGGCAGACAATATCATGGTGGGACATCTGGGAGCCGCGGAGCTGGCGGGTGTATCGTTCGCCAATGCCATCATCATGATAGGACTTGTGTTTGCAATCGGTTTCGCACAGGGAGTCACCCCTGTAGTGGGGCAGCATTTCGGCAAGGGCGACGGGAAGGCTGTGGCTGTGGCATTGAGCAATTCGGCGGTGCTCAACACCATTATGGCCGTTGTTCTTACGACAGTGATGCTGCTTGTGGGTGTGTTCATGGACAGGATGGGACAGGACCCGGAGGTACTTGTCCATGCGAGGGATTACTATTTTATAATAGTGGCGGGCTTCATTCCGATGATAGCGTTTTTCAATGTCCGCTTCTTCTCGGAGGGTATCGGAAACACCCGCAACGAGATGTGGATAACTATCTGGACCAACCTGCTCAATATATTCCTGAACTGGGTGCTTATCTACGGTAATCTGGGAGCACCGAGGCTAGGAGTGGCGGGTGCTGCCTGGGCCACGCTTATCTCCAGGGTGATAGGGGCCGTGGCCTTTCTGGTCATACTTTTCCGTGTGGAGGAGTACAGGCGCTTTGTCAGACTCACTCCGCGACGTCCCGTATCTCTGTCGGGAATGTACCGCCAGCTGAAGCTCTCGCTGCCTGTCTCATTGCAGAATCTGCTGGAGGTCACGGCATTCAGTTTTGCCGCCATCATGGTGGGGTGGATGGGTAAATACGACCTGGCCGCACATCAGATAGCGCAGAATCTCAGTTCTCTGTCTTTTATGATAGCAACAGGTATCGGTGCGGCCGCTACTATCCGTGTATCGCACCAGTTCGGAGCCGGACGCAGGGAGGATGCGTATCATGCCGGCAAGGCGGCTGTGCATATGGCGGTGGCGATAATGCTGCTGTTCGGTGTGCTGTTCATCTCCATGCACCGGGTGATACCTTTTATATATACCGACGATCCTGCCGTGATACCCATAGCGGGCAGGCTTATCATCATTCTGGCTCTGTATCAGATTTTCGATGCGGTCCAGCTGGCAAGCCGTTCGTCGCTCCTGGGCCTTAAGGATATCAATATTCCGTTGATTTTCTCAGCCATATCCTATTATGTGGTCTGCCTGCCGAGCGCCTACTTCCTGGGATTTGTAATGGATTTGGGACCTGAGGGTGTATGGATAGGCCTGTTGCTGGGTCTGGCTGTGGCCGCACTGCTGTTCTGTACCCGTTTCGTCCGTATCAGCCGGCGCTATATCCGCTCAGCCGGTGGATGTGACTACAGAGAGA
Organism: Candidatus Coprenecus stercoravium; assembly: GCA_019116865.1. Taxonomy (GTDB): domain Bacteria; phylum Bacteroidota; class Bacteroidia; order Bacteroidales; family UBA932; genus Coprenecus; species Coprenecus stercoravium. The sequence continues at coordinate 8,009 of DXAW01000082.1, forward strand.
AGTCGCGCCAGGCCTCGCCGTCCCATTCGGAGGAGTAGACCTCGGGTCTCTGCTCTTCTCCGTACAGACTTTCTGAAGTCTGCCTTACGTTTGCGTTAATGTAGTCGAAGAGGGCGCCGTAGGATATCTCGGGATTGTTCTGAAGGGCTTTCAGCAGAAAATATGTGAACAGACCGTGTCTCTTTTGGGGATAGGGATAGGCTCCGCTGGTCTCGTCCGCTCCGTAGAATACCACCATTCTTTCCTCCGGCTGAAGTTCGGATATGCCGGGAGCGGTGTTGTTGAACAAATCAGAGCGCATTCCGTCTCTTCCTGTTTCACCATATGAGGCGTCTATCAGGAACAGTGCGTTGTCCATGGCCGAATGCAGCAGGGATGTATAGAGCCTGCGGAGGCTGATTCCGCCTTGAACGCCACCCGTGGAGTAATCTACGGGCAGCAGATAAGGTTCTTTAAGTCCGTCGTCCTCATCACATAGCCCGGCAAAGTAGACTATGACTCTGGAGTCCACGCTGAACAGACGGGAGGTCCGCTCCAGCCAGCTCTCGATGGAGCGCATATCGGAGGATGCGGCGTCAATAACCATTTTGATATTGTCTCTCGGTATGCCCAGACGTCTGAGGCAGTACTGGTAGAATGTATTTCCGTCATTGGCCGCATAGGGGACGGTCTCTCCTGTGCGGTATTGTCCGTTGGCGATAATTATTGCGTATGTGTCTTTATTGCGGCCTTTTGCCTGAGGGATACCATAGTCAGTGTCCACTGCGGCGGAATCTCCTTCACAGCTCCGCATCTGCCTGTATATTTTACCGGGGATGCTGAAATCCATATTCTCCAAGTTGTAGTCCAGAAGGAGTCCGTGTCTGCCGGTATCCCTGGCATTGAGCCATGTATAGACTCTCTTCCCGGGAAGAGTGAATACGGCTTCCGCTATGGAGGCCCTGTCCCTGTCCACGAAATACCTCAGTCTGGCTTTTGCTCTCTTCCAGACTGTGCTTACCGTAGCTGTGTCCTGAACCGGTACAGGCAGGTCTATGTGGAAGCTGCGGCCTGTGACGTCGCTGACGGTTACGTTGAATGCGGCTGCGGCAGTGTCGTAAGTGCCCAGAGTGTACTGCGGAGCCTCAAGTTGGTTGGCTGCCAGATATTCGGCTTCGGACCTCATCTCAAGTCCCTCAAGTCTGGCCATGAAAGTCTCCTCGTTGACTCTTGCCTCCCAGTCGGCCACTGTCTCGTCGCTCTGCCGTCTCTGCCATTCGTTCATCAGGTTCATCATCTTGTCCTTGGCGTAGATGGAGAACGGAATGCCTCTTATCCAGTCCAAAGCCCTGTCCTTGTTGGCATACCAGTCTCCGTTGCGGAATACGAAACCGGATGAGTCGGCCTTGGTCACGGCTGCGAATCCGTCTGTTCCGAAACTGCCCGCCACATCATAGATGCAGGGCACGGTCTCCTGTCCTCCTGTGTCGATGTACCCCCATTGCTGACTGCGGCGTACGGCTGCGTATCCGTTGACGAAGTCCTTTACCTCATCGTATTTGTAGTTGACAAGAGTGTCCCCGTAGTGGTCTATGAATCCCCACTTGTTTCCTGACATTACGGCGGCATATCCTTCCGAGAACCGGTTGGCTATGTCAAAGCGGCAGGGAATCACTATGATTCCGGAAGTGTCGATGTAGCCCCATTTCAGTGTGGGGGACAGAGTTCCGAAGACGCCTCCTTCGCCGATGATGTCACCTCCCCTGGACAGTACCGGCGCATAGCCTTCGGAGAACGCCTTGACATCATCGAAGCGGCATTCTATGACTATGTTGCCTACGCTGTCTGTAAAACCGTAGCTTCCGAACCAGTCCCGGTATGGCATCAGGCTCTGTGCATTGGCGGTCATGACTGCCGCAGTCATTATCAGTGCAGTGACGGCTGCTTGTCTGAAATTTCTCATAAACATGCCTTGGTTTATCGCAAAGCCCGTGCCGTGGTCTCCGGGTTTACATCATTTTTATGTTGAACATATATCTGTCGTTTCCGCTTCCCTCCTCGTCATATACGCCAGTAACCAGGATTATCCCGATTACGGACAGGTCCGTACCTATCATGATTACGTCACCTGTCTCTATGTCATTGACGCTCTCCGCTTTCAAGGCATTGGAATACAAAGCCCACAGTCGGTTTCTGGTGATGGTCGGATAGTCTACACCGGTCATTTTCGCAAATTTCAGCCCTGACTTGGATTTCCATTTGTCGCTGAGCTGCCCGGGGTCAGATGATTCGGGCACGCAGATGTCTGCGTCGCTGTCCTCCGTGGAGGATGCGTACACCGGCTGCAATGTGAGTAATGAGAATCCGTCCGGTTTTCCGGACGCAGGCGAATATATGGTGACGGAAGTAGCTGCCTCGCTGAGGACGGCGTCCTTGCTTACAATATGTACAAATGTGGTCACCTTTTGAGAGTGAGCCTGATTGTCATATGCAGTGAAGGAGAGTTCGACCGTAAGACTGTCAGACTCCGACTCCGGGACCTTGTAAAAATATTCCACAGTCTGCCGTTTGTCGCTAAGAGCCAGAGTGTCCAGGTCTGTTTTCCCTCTCTCGCTGTCGTAAGAGGAGATTTCTATCCTGTCCATGCGGTCGTGGATAGTCCATGTCTCTATCTCGAACCGCACGGTCTCGCCTTCCGATGCTGTGTAAGCCGACTGGTCTATAAGCAGAATAACATCGGATGCGTCCTTTTCAGAGACGCATCCGAATATTATGATTGAAGCCAATATGGCGGTCAGTGTCCGTTTCATTCAACTGTTCTGTTGTTGAATTTGTATGCCTTGATTCTGGCTTTTACTGAAATGTCGCTGCCCAGAAAAAGTCTTGTGATGGATTTGTTCTGTGAGACCACGATGAAGTAATCGGCCTCGGGGAATTCCTCTACAAGCTTGTATGCGGCGCGGTTAAGATAGCGGTACAGTCCTTCTGGTACATTCCCCACCTCGACAGTCTTTCTTTGTGCCCTGTCGTAGACTTCACCGTTGAGCGAGTCGAGGGCGGATATGAAGCCGATATATTTTCTGTAGTCGGCACTTATCTCCGTCTCGCCGATATACACAAGATCATCCATGGATACATTGAGCCTGGTGTCGTTCATGGAGTATGACCTGTATCTCGTCACGCTGCAAGAGGACAGACTGACAAGAAGAACTACCGGCAGCAGGTATTTATAAAATGATTTCATGGCTGGCTGCATTATTATTTGAAGTAATATGTGAGTGTCACACGCGCCTCTCCTGTGATGTCTCCTGTCCTGGCTTTCAGGGAACTGTAATTCAGGGACTCTTCTTCACTCAAGGCGGATGTGTACCAGGTCTGGGTCTCTCCTGTCTCGGAGCCGGTCACTACGTGCTTGTACTTCAGTCCGGCGTCAAGTCTGGAGCTGATGCCGAGCTCGACACCCAATGCCAGAGGCAGGTCGGCTATGTATGCCTGAAGTCCGATAAATGCTCCGAGTCCGATGACGAATGATCTCTTCGTGACTTTGTTTGTTGAGATAATTCTGTTGTAGCCGGTGATACCTTCAGTAATATTGTCGGGGTCGAATACTGGTTCGAGAGTTCCTGTCTCCGAATATTCGGTACTGCTGTCCCAGCCGATGGGCAGCTCCGCTCCGACGTATACATCGAGAATGTTCCGGCTGGAGAAGTGCCAGGCAAATCCGGGATAGAACATGGCGTTGGAGCTGGAGCTTTTGTTTATGGCCGGGAGGATGTGCGAATTATTCTCAATCTTCTGAGTCACCTCTCCGTTGAGTCTGGAGGATGTCTTATAAAGCTCCAGGCCCAGTCTCCATTCCGCCTGGTCTGTCATCATATATTTGAGATTGATAAGCGGAAGTGCGGACAGTTTGGTCTCACCGTCAACCCAGTTTCCGATCATCGTGCTGGTAACACCCAGATAGAGACCGAAATCTCCGGCCTCAGCCCTGTTTCCGGTCCTGATGACCTTGGACGAAGGCTCTCCGGTGGTAATCTGGGCATACGCCGGAACAGACACAAATCCCATTATGCCTGCCGCGAGAAGAAGCGTTGCTAATACAGTTTTTTGCATTGTCGTATAAGTTTAAATTAATGAATAGGATTGTCGTTACAAATATAGGTATTTTAAACTGATTGTCGGACGGATTTTGCAAAAGGGTATGAAAAAAGCCGTCAGAGCAAGCTCTGCGGCCTCTTTGTACCTTTTGCGGTGAGGGGGGGATTCGAACCCCCGGTACGGTTAACCCGTACGGCAGTTTAGCAAACTGCTGGTTTAAGCCACTCACCCACCTCACCATTCGGGGTGACAAAAGTATAGTATTTTTGTTAAAATGCAAAATTTATCCACGGAAAATGGAATGTGTGGAGAGAAAGTCCAGGAAAGCCTGACGGTATGAGTCCGATACCGGGATGTGTTTTTTGTCGAAAACCACACGTCCTCGCTCGATATATGACATCTTGGACGGCTGGATGATAAACGAGCGGTGAATCCTTATGAACCGGTCGGACGGCAGGGATTCCTCAAGGGCTTTCATGCTCATGAGCGTTAGTACAGGCTCGGTTTTCCCGCATAGATGGATCCTGACGTAGTCTTTCAGACCTTCTATATAGAGTATGTCGTTCAGCTCTATCCTCATAATGCGGTATTCGGTCTTGACAAAGATGGCGGACACATCGGAGCTGCAGGTGGCTTCGAACCATTTGAGCGCCTTGTCGGTTGCTTCGAGGAAGTCGTTGTAGCTGATGGGCTTCAGGAGATAGTCCAGGGCATTTACCCGGAATCCTTCTACGGCATACGAGCTGAATGCCGTGGTCATAACGACCTTGGTCCTTTCAGGCAGCATCCTGGCCAGTTCCATTCCGCTCAGTTCCGGCATCTGTATGTCGCAGAAGACCAAATCCACAGGGCTGCGTTTTATGGCCTCGAAAGCGGATGAGGCGCTGTAATACGAGCCTTGTAGTTTCAGGAACGGTGTCTTGTTGACGTATCCCTCAAGTAGTTCCACGGCCAGCGGCTCGTCGTCTATGATTATGCAGGTGAGTCTCATATGGCGTTATTGGATTAGACGTATGTTCAGCCGGGCGTTGAACGTATTGCCCTCCGGACCGTATTGCAGCAGGTAGCGGCCTGGATACAGCATTTCCAGGCGTCTGTGCAGATTGTCAAGTCCTATGCCCGTACCTTCCCGGGCCGGACTTTCTGTCTTGTGGCAGATGCTGTTGGAGACCGTGCAGTCAACGCAGTCATTGCCGATGCTGACGGTTATGTGTACGAAGGACGGTTTGTCGTTGCTTATGCCGTGCTTGAACGCATTTTCCACCAGCGGGATGAATAGAAGCGGGGCAATCATGATTCCTGACGGGCCGGGAAGGGATACCGTCACGTCCACATTGTGCGGAAGCCTCAGCCTCATGAGGTCCACATATTCCTGGATAAAATGAATCTCGTCGTCCACAGGCACGGCCGGTCTGTTGCCTCCGTACAGGACATAGCGCAGCAGATGACTAAGGTTGTGAACGGCAGTCTGCGCTCTGACCGAGTCTATCTGGATGAGCGAATAGATGTTGTTGAGGGTATTGAAAAGGAAATGCGGGTTGACCTGGCTTCTGAGGTTCTGTAGCTCGGCTTCGGCCTGGCGGTGCTCCAGTTCCTTGCGGGCAGCCTCGGCCCTGTACCATCCTCCTGTCATTCTTACGGCCACACTGGCACCTGTGACCAGAAAATACATGAGTGCGTTGCGCATAAAGAATACAAGAGCGTCCATGAAGGGCCTGACTCTAGGCGGCCTGTGCATGTCGGGCGGCAGCACATATCTGAACACCAGATGTACTATGGTCATTATCAAAGCCGTCAGCACTATGTTCGCTATTATGAATGCGACCATGCGGTGTCGGACAAGCAGCCGGTTAATCAGGATGAAGTAGTTGATATAGAATACAATCATGAAGGACAGCGGAATGATGAGGAAGCGCAGATATTCCTGTCCGTTCATCAGCGGTCTGTCCGGGGACGTGCTGAACAGGGGCATGGATAATACCACTGTCCAGACGAGTATGTGAATCAACCGGCCGGTATATGTGGATTGACTGGAAGTCATGACAGTGCAAAAATAAGCAATTCCGGCGTTATTCGTATCTGATGGCCTCGATGGGATCCAGGCTTGCGGCTTTGCGTGCCGGATACCAGCCGAAGAAGATGCCGGTGACGGTGCAGACGGCGAATGACAGAATCACGCTCCAGGGCTGTATGTAGATGGGATATGCGGCCAGGATATTGACCAGCAGGGCGGAGCCTATGCCAAGCACCACTCCGATAAGGCCGCCGGTCACGCTGAGCAGTATCGACTCGATGAGGAACTGGGCCAGGATGTCAATGCCTTTTGCTCCTATGGACATTCTCAGGCCTATCTCTCTTGTACGCTCCGTGACAGATACGTACATTATGTTCATGATTCCGATGCCTCCCACCAGCAGCGATATGCCTGCGACAGCGGCCAGCAGGACAGTCATCATGTCTGTGGTGGATGTCATCATGGAGGACAGTTCCTGCTGTGAGCGGATGGAAAAGTCGTCCTCATCGGAGTCTTTGAGGCGGTGATTTGCCCGGAGTATGGATGAGATTTCTTCTATGGCCATGTCCGTATATTCCTCGGCAAGGGCTGAGCATACTATTTCCTGAAGATGGGTGATGGCCAGAATGCGTTTCTGTACAGTAGTGTAGGGGGCGATTATCAGGTCGTCCTGGTCCATTCCCATACTGTTGTAGCCTTTGCTTTCAAGTACTCCTATGACACGCATGGGGATGCTGCCGAACCGGATTACCTTTCCGACCGGATTCTGTCCGTCAGGGAAAAGCTCGTCGGCAACCGACTTGCCTATCAGGCATACTTTTGCGGCTGTACGTATGTCCTGCTCGGTGAACATTTCGCCGTCTTCTACACGATAACGCCTGATATCCAGATAATCGCGGTTTATGCCGTATACCGAGGTAGGTGTGTTCTCGGCTCCGTATATAGCCTGTCCGGAACTGTTGACGACCGGCGATACATATGTGACGAAAGCGGTCTGGCTCTGAATGTCCTCCAGATCTTCTATTTTCAGCGACTCCATGTCATCGGCGCTGAGACGCACTCCGCCGCGCCGCTCTCCGCCCGGATGTATCATGATCATGTTCGAGCCCATTTCGCTGATCTGGGCCTGGATACTCCTCTTCGAACCTTGACCTATGGCCAGCATGGTGATGACCGCAGCTACTCCGATGATTATGCCCAGCATGGTTAGAAAGCATCGGAACTTATTGTTGCCAAGGGCTTTGACTGCTATTCTGAATAGATTGGCTAGATTCATGACTGTTCCTCCTCTACGGGCATGGCGGCCAAGGTGCGTGCCGCATCAAGTATTTCCGTGTTTGTCGTGTCGGAAGTTATTTTCCCGTCACGGAGAGTGATGTTCCGGCTGCTGTATCTGGCTATTTCCGGATTGTGGGTTACGAAAATTATAGTGCGCCCCTCCTTGTGGAGTTTCTGGAAGAGGACCAGTACCTCGAAGCTGGTACGGGTGTCGAGATTACCGGTGGCTTCGTCGGCCAGAATCACAGCCGGATCATTGACCAGGGCACGGGCAATGGCCACTCTCTGCATCTGGCCGCCTGACATCTGGTTGCTTTTGTGCAGAAGTCTGTCTCCCAGTCCCACTGCCTCCAGTGCGGCTACGGCCTTTTGTCTTCTCCGGGATGCGGAGTATGCCGGGTTGTACATCAGGGGCAGCTCGACGTTCTCCACGGCCGTGGTCTTTGGAAGCAGGTTGTAATTCTGGAAGACGAAACCGATTTTCCGGTTTCTGAGTCTTGCCCTTTGATTCTTGTCCATGCTGCGGACTGATACTCCGTCCAGGAAATATTCTCCTGACGTAGGGGTGTCGAGGCAGCCGAGAGTGTTCAGCAAAGTGGATTTTCCAGAGCCGGAAGAGCCCATGATGGTGACGAACTCTCCTTCCGAGACTGAAAAGCTCACTCCGCGGAGGGCATGGACGGTCTCTTCGCCCACGATGAAATCCCTTCTGATATCGTCCAATCTTATAATTTCTCTCATCTTTGTTCTACTTCGGAGGGCCCGGCATGAACGGACTCCGCTCCATCTCCGGTCCTTTGACTTCCGGAGCCGCTATTCTCAGACCTGATATTACTGTTTCTCCTTCTCCCAGTCCGGAAATGATTTCCGTCATATCTCCGTCGGTGGCGCCGATGGACACTGTCCGGGGTATAATATCCGTACCACGGAGTGTCCAAACCGTCCTGCCTGCGGTCTGCCCCTGTGCGGAGGCGGAAACCTTAAAACCCACTTTAGAGAAAATCTCCGGATCGGGAACAAACCGCAGAGCTTTGGACGGCACTGCACACACGTTCCGGCGGTCAAGCGTATATATCGTGACGTTGGCCGTCAGACCAGGTTTTAATTTCAATTCAGGATTGGCCGCGCTGATGACCACCTCATAGGTCACTACGCTGGATTCCGTAGTGGCTTCGAGACGTACTTGCAGCACTTGACCTGAGAAAATGTCGTCAGGGTATGCGTCTACCGTGAACTCTACCCTTTGTCCTTCCTTCACATAGCCTATGTCGGCCTCGTCCACATCAGCGACCACCTGCATGTCGGTCAGGTCATTGGCTATGGTGAACAGGGTAGGTGTCTCGAATCCGGCGGCTACTGTCTGACCCTCTTCCACGGCCCTGCTGATAATTACTCCGTCTATGGGAGAGGTGATGGTGGCGTAGCCCAGGTTGCGCCGTACCCCTATTATCGAGGCCTGATTGAGAGCATAGGTGTTCTTTGCGGATTCGTAAAGGTAAAGGGCCTCGTCGTATTCCGAGTCGCTTATCAGCTCTTTTTGATGAAGCTGCTCCTTTCTCAGGTACTCCTTCATTCTGTATTCGTATTCGGTCTTGCTGGCTGCGAGCTGGGCTTCGGCCTGCTCAAGCTCTGACTCCAGAGTGACCTTGTCCATCTCCGCTATGAGCTGGCCGGCTTTTACATGGTCGTTGTAGTCTACATACAGCCTGTCTATTATGCCGGACACCTGCGTGCCGACTTCGACCAGAGTGACAGGCTCGACCGTGCCCGTCGCCGTTACGGAATTGTGGATGTCCGTGCGGATTACCGGGGCCGTTTCCAGACCTATGCCGCTTTTCCCGGCCGGCTTTGCAGTCAGCCAGATGATTACTGCTGCGGCCAGAACGGCTGCGGCTATGCTCCAGATGAGCGCTTTTTTAAGTTTAGTATTCTCCATATATACCTTTTCCTTGATAGATGTTGAGCAGTTCCAGATTGAGCAGGGTCATATACTTGGCCTGAAGAGTCTCAAGTCTGGCTGTTGTCAGTTCGTTTTTCGCAGTCAGCAGTTCCACAGTGTTTTTCACACCCAGTGCGAACTGTTCGCTGGTGAGTTCATAGCTCTCCTCGGCGTATTCCTCCTGTTTCAGAGCGGATACGAACCGGGACTGGTTGGACAGGACATTGAGGTAAGCCGTCTCCACCTCCTGCAGCAGATTTTTTTCTATGCTGCGTTGCTCAAGCATGCTGTTGTCCGCCTCGATTCTGGCTTTGTTCACGGCCGTGCGGGTCTGCCTGTTGGAATATATCGGGATGTTCAGCGACAGGCCGATGTTCTCATTGAAATTGTTCCAATATTGATTGCCGGTATTGTAGCCTGGAGTAGAACCTGTAGCCGTGCCGGCTCCTGTGGCTGTCATATAGCCGGTACCTACGCCGGCACTGAGAGTAATGGAAGGGTAGTACCCTGAGCGGGCCTGGCGTATGCCCATCTCGGCAGCCTGGACGGACAGACGGCCGCGTTTGATCTCTGGCATGGCCTCCAGGGCCGCAAGATATATGTCGGACTTGGGAGGCAGTACTGTCAGAATCTGCTCTGCCGGCACATCCGGCCCTACGGGGTTGATCTCTTCGGTTATATCCAGCTCCAGAAGCTGCTTCAACTGAAGCCTGTAGTCATCCAGTGTGGTCCGGGCGGTCACGGCCTGATACTCGTCACTCATCCACTGGCTTTCGAGCTGGGCGAAGTCCACCTTGCTGATGGAGCCTGCTGCCCACATCTGCTCGGCTCTGTCTCTCTGAGCTTTGGACGCATCAGCCGTGCTTCTGGCCACATTGACTGACTCTGCCGCATAAAGACATTGCATATAAGCCTGAATTATGGCGGTGACGATGTCGTTTGCGGTCTCCTCTACGGTGAGCAGGTCTATCTCGTTCTGCATTTTCTGCTGTTTGAGAGCTATGTTGAGACTGCCGCCTTTGAAAAGAGTCACACCGGCGTTGATGCCGTATGTCCCGGTGTACATATTGTTGTCGGTCACGTCTTTGGACGGATAGTTGGAGAGACTTTGGGAAGTGGACGCCGATAGAGACGGAAACATGGCTGCTCTGGCCTGTTTGGTGTCCTCCATGCCGGAAAGATAGCTGTTACGGCTTTGTTTCAGCTGTATGTTGTTTTCAAGGGCATAGTCCACGCAGGCTTTCAGGGTCCATGTTTTTACGGAATCCGCATCTTGGGCGGACACTGTCCCCGCAATACCGGCTAAACATATTATCCACAGCAGTTTCCTCATATTCACTGTCGAATTTTCCACAAAAATATCCTATGTATATACGAAAGGGAAAAATAATCGACGGAATGGCGGATTTTGTCGGCCGGATTTGTATTTTAAAGTTTTATTACATATGTTTGCTAAGTTTTACAGATTATAATTTATGCTACTATGAAGAAATGTTTGACTATCTTAATGACTGTTCTTGCATTCGGTATGATGTCCGGATGCAAAAGCGGCAACGGCCCTGACACACCGCAGAATGCTCCCAGAATTAATCTGGGCGTACAGGGCAACATCACCGTAGATGCCAAGGGAGGTGAGGCCAAGATTCCTTACACTATCGTTAATCCGGCCAAGGGAGGAGAGGTAAAGGCGTCTTCATCTCAGGACTGGGTATCTGTTACAAGCTACACTGATTCAACGATAATACTGGATGTGGAGACCTATACTGAGGAAGAAAACAGGAACTCCATCATTACCATAGAATACTCCTATGACGGCGGAAATGCGACTCCGGTACAGGCCAATCTGGTGCAGAGAGGAGCCAGGACATATGACCATGAGCTCACAGCTGAGGTATTCACCGGTACATATGAGGAGATTAACGGCCATCACTGCTTTACCGTGAATCTTTCCAATCTGGGCTATGATGCTGACGGATACGGCAAGCCGGAAGGAATGTATTATTCGATAATCTTCTTTTCGGAAGAGCCTGCGGATTTGGAGAATCCTCTTCCGGCAGTCGGAAAATACGAGGTCAGCGACAATGCGGGAGACTCTACCGTAATGGTCATTTCGCCCGCTTCGTCTGTTCTCAGCTATGACGAGAACGGAGACAGAGACCTCGATGCGGCTCTGGATTTCGGAACCATGGATATCAGCCGTGAGGGCAATGTATTTACATTCGACGCCGAGCTTGAGGATGATAACGGAGAGACACACCATGTCATATACAGCGGAGAGATAGAGCTCAATGTTATTTACAATGGTATGCAGGTGATTACCAGTGATGTGGATCTTAAGGCCACTCAGGTGACACCTCAGTATATGACAGATGACTACGGGGTGATGCAGGTATATCTGCATATGACCGATATGAAAATCAACAATGGAAAATATGAGGCTCCCGGTTCGCTGCTCCGTGTGCATACATTCATGCCTTATGACAGGAACGGAAACATAGCAGCCGGACATTATGTGGTGGAGGAGACGCTTAGGGAAAACAGTATCCTGGCCGGATATCTGAGTGGGGAAACTCCTTACGGAACATTCGTGGACGTGGTTGACGAGATGGAGAACGAGTTCTTCGGTCTTGTGACATCCGGTACTATGGAAGTGGAGAAGAGCGGCAGCACCTACAATATCACGTGCAATTTCACCACCTCGGACGACTACACCGTGACAGCCTCTTTCAACGGCAGTCTTGAAGACATGATAGACAAGCCGGAGCCTTTCTCTACATTTGAGGGCAACAGAATACTGGCTCTTTCCGAACCGTTCAAACAGACTGAAGCAGTATGCTACGGTTCTGACTTCTACCTCACCGGGGATGCTGGCAGCAGATGGGTGATCACCATACGCTCCGGTTTCAGTCAGGTGGAGGACGGCGTAGCTTTGGATATCGTAAGCTCTGGTACATTTGAAAGCGGTATTGCTACAGGAACATATACGCCGGCGGTAGGATTCCCCCGGACAGGAGAATATCTGCCCGGCAGCATGGTTGAGGGTGGTATCTACGGTTCCAATTACATCGGAGCCTTCTTGAACGGTATGCCTTCCAAATATGCTCCCGCTGTCAGCGGTAATCTGGATATTACCAATAAAGGCAATGATAATTACGACATAAAGTTTAGCTTTGTGGATGATTTGGGCTATACATGGGAAGGTGAATACAGCGGCAAACTGACAGTATCCGAGGGGAAATAGTCCCTTTGGAATATAGAGACAAGCCGGTCAATCATAAAATGATGACCGGCTTTTTTTGTGCTATGGCTTGTCTTTCAGAGTACGGGGATGCTCATTAGTCTGGTTTCAGGCCAGTCACGGGCGAGCACGCCGCGGATGTAGTCTTCCGTGTCGCGGCTGATGGTCTTGTCGTCTTCTTCCGGAAAGAGATTGTAGGCCACGGTGTGCAGGCGGATGCCTCTGGCACGTATTGCTTCCAGTCCAAGCAGGAAATGATTGATGCTTCCCAGGCGGCCGGATGTCACGTAGATGAGCGGATAGCCTTGCCGGGCTATGTAGTCTATGGTGAGCAGTCTGCGTGTCAGCGGCACCATAAGTCCGCCGGCGCCTTCGAGCAGTACGGCGTCGTATCGGCCGGAGAGTTCTTCGGTGGCCTTCTGAATCTTTATGAAATCAATCGGCCGGCCGTCTATCTCGGCGGCCAGATGGGGGGAGCACGGGTAGGAAAATATCTCGGGCATGGTCAGTCCCTCACGGTCCTCGGGCAGCAGGCCGCATCCCATGATTCTGCGGTGCAGCTCTATGTCCTCCGACATGCCTGTGTTCCCTGTCTGAATGAGTTTCTGGGTGACGGTGCGCCTGTCCTCTGAATTCCAGATGCGGGCTATGTATCCTGTGGCGTAGCTTTTCCCGACATTGGTGTCGATTCCGCTTACGAAGTATACGTTGTTTTTCATTTTTTTGCTATTAGATAGATGGGATGATATGTAAGCGGCACGCTTCCGTCACCGGCTCCATATCCGGATAAATATTCTGCGGAGAACTCAGCCAGACGTCCCTTGGTCCATGAGGTGCGGGTGACGCCGGTGACTCCGGTGTGCTTGAGATGGCGCAGGACTTCGGTCGGGGAGGGGAAATGCAGGGTAAGGTGCTCCTCCTCCGTCAGGACCGTCCTCAGCCCCGCTTCGGTGAGCAGGTCATGCAGCCGGTTCATGGTAAGGTAGTTCAGTCCGGTACCGGTGACAGCGGTGACCTCATGCAGGTTGTCCGGCCCGAAGGTGGTCAGGGCCAGGCAGCCACCCCCGCGCATCAGCGTCCGGCATCGGGTGATGAAGGCTCCGGGGGCCTCGAACCACTGCAGGACGGAGCAGGAGACTATCAGGTCCCGGTCATCGGGCAGGGCACACGTTTCTGCATCTCCAGGGGTAAAATGGACTTGAGGCGTGAGCAGATCGGCAAGTGTGCCCTTGACTTCCGGGCAGATATCGTTGAGGGCCATCTCCTCCGGTCGGAACCGCTTCAGGAACTGTCGGGTGAATGTCCCTGTGCCGCATCCGATTTCCAGCACCTTGTGCGGTTCTTCCGTAAGTACGCCTGAAAGCAGACTGCACAGTCTTGATGCGATGACAGTCTGGGCCTGGGCATATTCCGCATAGCTCCTTATGGACCTGGCGAAGCGGGTGCGTATCAGTTGTTTGTCCATGAACTGCCTGAGAAGATAAGTTTTCTGAAAGTTTCCGGGTGCCAGTGCGGTATGTCGAGTATGCTGACCGGGACTCCGGCCCTGGTCCAGGCTGTTTTCTGATTAGCGGCCGGGAATATCATGTCCTCCGTCCCGATTACCGCATGACTCCATGCAAAATTTCCGGAGGTAGATTCCCGGACGGCCTGTCCTAGGGCGGCAAGCTCCTCCCGCAGCTCTTCCAGAGTTCTGGACAGGGGAAGGTCCGTCAGTCTCTCAAAGGCTTCGGCTGAGCCGCACATCCGCCTGCGGAACTTACTCAGGTCCCTTTCGGACAGAGACGCCAGCGTACCGTCGAACACAGCCTCGGGTATGCCCATGCTGTCGTGAATCGGAAAAGGCGTGCCGTTGACCGCCACCCGGTAGCCCGGTGCCATATCCAGTCCGGACAGCACCCGACCGGCAGCCCAGACGCCCATCGACCATGCCAGTACCCTCGTGGTGCTGTAGCCTTCGAGCATTCCGGCATTGAAGCGGAGATCCCGGTAGTCCCAGCACATCATCACATCGCCGGTCCCGCTTCCGTCTGTCATCTCTCCGTATTCGAACATACACGGTTCGGCTCCCCATCCTGCGAAGAACAGCAGCAGGTCGGATGCCCCGTCAACCTTTCTCAGAAAAGCCTGTTTCATATATTGTCAATTAACCTCGTAATGTCTTCCTCCTCCAGGGCGGCAGTCAGCGAGAACCTCAGCCTCGAAGTCCCCTCCGGTACTGTAGGAGGACGGATGGGCAGCACATAGAATCCGTGCCGCTGCATGTCTTCGGCCCGCAGCACCGCATCGGTGCTGGAACCTATGATCATCGGTATGATATGGCTCCCGGAGGGCATCTGCATCCCGCTCTTGATGAATGCTTCCCTGAGTCTGGAAGAGATTCTGTCCAGATGTTCCCTGCGTCCTCCGAACCGCTGCAGCCGCTCCATGATGAAGAGGCTCCATGCGACATTGACCGGAGGCAGGGCGGTGGTGAAAATCAGGGTGCGCATCTTATTGACCAGATATTCCTTGAGCACCCGGTCGCAGACCACGTATGCCCCTACTGAGGCAAGGGCCTTGCCGAAGGTGCCGCAGAGCAGGTCGATGTCCCCGATGCAGCCGCATTCCTCCGCAAGGCCGAGCCCGTTGGCCCCGCGTACTCCCACGGCGTGGGCCTCGTCCACGTAGAGCATCACTGACGGCCACCTCCGCTTGATCTCCACAAGCCGCTGCAGAGGGGCGAGGTCTCCGTCCATGCTGAAGATGCTCTCGGTGACGATAAATATGCGCTCGTACGCTCCGGACTCTTTTTCCAGGATGCTTTCCACCTGGGCGTAATCCTGATGCCGGAACCGTATGCAGCGGCCTTCGCACAGGCGGATGCCGTCGATGAGGCTCGCATGTACCAGCTTGTCCGCTAAGATGAGGGTCTTCCGGTCGCAGAGGGCCGGCAGCAGTCCGCTGTTCATGTGGTAGCCGCTGCTCAGCACCAGAGCGCTCTCCCGGCCGTACATGGCGGCCAGACGTTCTTCCAGTGCCCCGTATGCCTCATGGTTGCCGGTCAGCAGCCGGGACGAGGAAGACGACAAGGGAAGCCATCCTCCTCCGGATGGAGAAGAATGCAGGCTGTCCGCAAATTCCTCCGCCAGACTCCGCTCCGAGGCCAGGCCGAGATAATCGTTGGAGGAGAGATTGAGCATCCTCCGGCCGTCACGGCTGATCCACCGGCCCCGGCTCTCTGCCTGCGGCAGCACTCTCAGGCTTCCGACAGCTTTAAGCCGTTCCAGCTCAGCGGCATAACTCCCGTAAACGGCTCTGTTTTTTTCCATGGTCTGCTGCATTATGTGTTATCCGTGTATTTCGCTTACTATTTTCAACATCCGGGAGGTAAGTACGGACAGTTCCCCGGGTTCTATGATAAAGGGCGGCATGGTGTACACCAGCTTTCCGAAGGGCCTGAGCCAGATGCCTTCCTCTACGAAGCGCTTCTGCATCCAGGCCATGTCAACCGGCTGCTTCATTTCAAGTACTCCTATGGCTCCGAGCACCCTCACATCCGCTACTGACGGTATCCGGCGTGCCGGAGCCAGCTCTTCCATCAGCTGCGCCTCTATCCTGCGCACCTTCTCCTGCCAGCCGCTCTCAAGCAGCAGGCGGGTGGATGCTATGGCGACGGAGCAGGCCAGCGGATTGCCCATGAAGGTGGGTCCGTGCATGAAGACTCTCGGGTCGTGCGAGGAGATGGTATCCGCCACCAGGTCATTGGCCAGTACGGCCGAGAAAGTCATGTAACCTCCGGTGAGGGCCTTGCCCACGCACATGATGTCCGGCTCCACCCCGGCGTGTTCCCAGGCGAAGAGCTTCCCGGTGCGGCCGAATCCGGTGGCTATCTCGTCGAATATCAGCAGCAGCCCGTGCTCCCGGCAGAGGGCGGCCGCCTCCCTCAGGTACTGGGGATGGTAGAACCGCATACCCCCGGCTCCCTGCACTATCGGTTCGAGGATAAGGGCCGCTATGTCCTTTCCGTGCTTTTCTATGATCTCCCGCAGCGGGTCTGTGTCGTGAGGGTCCCAGTCCCCGTCGAAACGGCTGCGGGGCGAGGGTGCGAAGTACCTCACCGGCAGGGCGGCTCCGAAGAGGGAGTGCATCCCGGTGACAGGGTCGCATACCGACATGGCGTTCCAGGTGTCGCCGTGGTAGCCGGTGCGTATGGTCACGAAATTGGTCCTGTCGGGATGTCCGGCGGCCACTTGGTACTGCACGGCCATCTTCATGGCCACCTCCACGGCCACCGAACCGCTGTCGGCATAGAAGATGTGGCTCATCGAGGGCGGAGCGATGCTCAGCAGCAGCTTGCCCAGTTCTATGGCCGGCTCATGGGTCAGCCCTCCGAACATGACGTGGGCCATGCTGTCCAGCTGCCGGCGGACGGCCTCGTTGAGTACCGGATGGTTGTAGCCGTGTACGGCGCACCACCATGAGGACATGCCTTCGATGAGTTCCGTGCCGTCCTCAAGGGTTATCCGGCAGCCCTGTGCGCCGCGTACCTTGTAGGTGGGCAGGGGGTTGATGGTGGAGGTATAGGGATGCCACAGATGGTCGTGGTCAAATGTGTCGAAGTTGGGGCTGGCAGGGGTCTCAGAGTTCATATCCGGCTTGCTTGATAAGTTCTTGGTCCTCGGCTACTTTCGAACCTACTGTGGTAAGCAGGTCTCCGGCGATGGCCGAATTGACGCCTATGCGCATGGCCTCCAGCACCGTCTGACGGGAGAGTCTGGCGCGTCCGCCCGCAAAGCGCAGCCAGGCTGTGGGGTGAATGAGGCGGAAAAGGGCAATGCACCGTAGAATTTCCTCCTCCGATATGGGCGCTACGTTCTCCAGCGGTGTTCCCGGAATAGGGGAGAGGATGTTCAGTGGAATGGACTGCACCTCCAGACCCTTCAGGGTAAATGCCAGCTCAATCCTCTGCTCCTCGCTCTCGCCCATGCCTATGATGCCGCCCGAGCAGATATCCATCCCGACACGGCGGGCGGCTTCGAGGGTCTGTATCTTCTGCTGCTGGGTGTGGGTGGTGCAGAGGGTAGGGAAAAATGAGGGAGCGGCCTCTAAGTTGCAGTGGTATCGGGTGACGCCTGCCTCATAGAGCTTCCGCAGACTTTCTTCGGAGAGCAGTCCGAGAGATGCGCAGAAGCGGAGTCCGCATTTTCTGCGCAGGAAACGGACCCGTGAGCAGACTTCGTCCACCTCCCTGTCGGATAGCTTGCGTCCGCTGGTCACTATGGAGAAACGGCCGATGCCAGCGGCCTCGTTGGCGGAAGCGTGGCGCAGGCATTCCTCCTCTGATACTAACGGATAGATTTCCGCACCTGTCCTGTAGTGTGCCGACTGGGCGCACCATTTGCAGTCTTCGGGACACCGTCCGGATTTGGCGTTGATTATCGAGCAAAGGTCGAACTGCCCGGATGCGTATTTGAGTGTGATTCCGTGCGCAGCCCTGCACAGCTCCTCCGTTCCGGTATTTCCGGCCGCATACAGAACTTCATCGGGAAGCAGTTCCTTGCCGGAGGATATTTTTTCTAAGAGTTTTTCTATCATTTTCGCTGTTATGGCTGACAAATATAAAATATTTCTTATATTTGCATATATTCATTTTAAACTTAAACTTCTTATGGTACAAATTGACAAGATTAAAGAACTGAGTCTTCTCGAAGGAGAGAATGTTATCGACTGCATTGAAGGCAATGCCTGGAATGACAATCCTAATCCTCTGATGCGTCTTTGGATGCTGATAGTCAGGATTTTCTGGCTGATTTTCGGTGTCAGGATCCGTACCTATCTGGTGGTAACCAACTTCAGGGCGGTGGAGATTGACCGCAAGACGATTCTCTGGGGACTGCTCAAGGGTAGTTTCGTAGTGATGACTCTCAACCGTCATTCAATTTCGTCCGTAGGTTACGGTATGGATTCCAGCTGGTTCATCTCCCGCAAGTACTATTTTGCAATGGCCAATGCCAGCGGAGACATCAAGATGACATTCAAGGGCAACAAGGAAGACCTCTTCAGGTTCTGTGCCAATATGGACCGTCTGATTGCTACGTCTGCCAAATCTGTGTAATGCAGAGACATGACGGATTAAGATTTAGAGGGTGACCTTTTTTGGTCGCCCTTTTTTTATCCGCGGATGTATTTTTCTATTACTTCCGGATATGCCCTTTCAAGCTGGTGTACTTTTTCAAAAAGGGTCTCGGGAGTGTCCTCCGGTGAGACAGGACATTTGGCCTGGTACAGGATACGGCCGTGATCATATTGGTTGTCGACAAGGTGAATCGTTATGCCGGACTCTTTTTCTCCGGCTGCGATTACGGCCTTGTGGACGTACTCTCCGTACATGCCTTTTCCGCCGTAGGAAGGAAGCAGCGCCGGATGTATGTTCAGAATCCGCTCAGGATAGGACTCCAGCAGGTAACCCGGGACTTTAAGCAGGAAGCCGGCCAGTATAATATAGTCGGTCTCCAGTTCCGACAATACATCGGTGAGAGTACGCTGGACACCGTTATAGATAATGGAGTTGTCACGGAACCCGGCAGGGGAGAATGTGAAATGCGGCACTCCTAGTCTCTCGGCTCTGGTATGTACAAATGCGTCCTTGCGGTTGCAGAATACGGCCGTTACCCGGTAGCAGTTTCTTTCTTTTGACCAGTTGATTATGTTCTCGGCATTAGAGCCTGAGCCTGAGGCGAATATGACGATGTTGGGAATCTTTGCGTTCATTTATGAGTCATCTGGGATTCTCGCAAAGTTCATAAAAATTTCATTATTCCAAAAATTATTCGTTAGTTTGCATCAAAATTTAAAATTATTTTCACTTAATTATTAACTAAAATTTAGACCATGGCAGATATTGTTTCAGATGTAAAAGCCATCATCGTCAACAAACTTGGTGTTGATGAGAGCGAAGTTACCCCCGCTGCAAGTTTCACAAATGATTTAGGTGCTGATTCCCTTGATACAGTGGAACTGATTATGGAATTCGAGAAGAAGTTCAATATCGAGATTCCCGACGATGCCGCTGAGAAGATCGCTACTGTAGGTGATGCTATCAGCTATATCGAGGAGCATACCAAATAAATTTGTGCATGGGGCTTAAAAGAGTTGTAGTTACAGGACTCGGAACGATAAACCCTTTAGGAAATACAGTCGAGGAGTTTTTCTCAAGTCTGGACAAAGGGGTAAGCGGAGCGGAACTGATAACATCATTTGATACATCTCTTTTCAAGACCAAGTTTGCCTGCACGGTTAAAAATTTTGATCCTTCGGAGCACGGCATCGAGCGTAAGGAGCTGAGGCGTATCGACCGTTTCGCTCAATTTGCGATGGCTGCGGCCGCCCAGGCTGTCAAGGACAGCGGACTCGATCTGGAAAAGATTGACCATGACAGGGCCGGTGTTATATTAGGCTCGGGGATCGGAGGCATAGACAGCCTCACAGAAGGGATAATGGACTATTGCGACGGTGGATGTATACCGCGCTTTAGTCCATTTCTTATTACCAAGATGATATCGGATATGGCTCCCGGTCTGATATCGATACGTTATGGTTTCGCGGGGCCGAACTACACCACCACTTCTGCCTGTGCGTCTTCGTCCCATGCTATGGGTGACGCCCTTAATCTGATAAGGCTCGGTAAGGCGGATATCATACTTACCGGTGGAGCGGAGGCTCCGATATCCATTCCATCCATAGGCGGATTTGACGCATCCAAGGCATTGTCCACCAACAATGATGAGTACAGGACTGCTTCCCGTCCGTTTGACGCCACCCGTGACGGCTTCGTGATGGGAGAGGGTTCTGCCGTACTGGTATTCGAGGAGAGGGAACATGCTCTCCGCCGTGGGGCCAGGATCTATGCCGAAGTGGCTGGAGCCGGAATGAGTGCTGACGCTTATCATATCACCGCACCTCTCCCTGACGGCAGCGGGGCTATGAAGGTCATGCGTCTGGCTCTGCAGGATGCCTCTCTGGCGCTTGAGGATGTGGACTACATAAATGTCCACGGAACCTCAACCCCTCTTGGGGACGTGGCTGAGCTTAAAGGAGTGAAGGCTCTTTTCGGAGAACATGCCTACAATCTCAGCATCAGCTCCACCAAATCGATGCACGGTCATCTGCTGGGTGCTGCCGGAGCCGTAGAGGCACTGGCCTGCATCCACGCCATAAGGGACGGTATCGTACCTCCCACCATCAATTTCAGTCATGAGGATCCGGATATAGATTACAAGCTGGATCTGACTCTCAATAAGGCTGTAAGAAAGGAAGTCAGGGCCGCACTGAACAACACTTTCGGTTTCGGCGGTCACAACTCCTGCCTTGTGTTTATTTCTCCATCAGTCCGTAAGTAACGGTAAGAGTCGGCTTTCTGTCGGCTGAGGGTCCGTTAAGAATGGCCCTGCTGTAGTTGTAATTGTCTATTTCGTATCTTACCTCATCCGCCTGGTTGGTCCTGTAAGTCAGAGGGGCAATCCACAGGTCAAGGGATTCGTTCATGTCTTCCTTGCCGCTGGTTATCAGCTTCTGGACGTAGCTTGTGATATCCAGACTGTATTCTCTGAGGGCCCGGTTCATCTCGCCTCTGTTGTTGACAGTGTATATGTCGTCAAGCGGCATGTAGTAGCTGTCTGTACCGCCGGCGTACGGGTCTCTGGTGAATGCATATATGAATGAAGGGAACTCTCTGTTGAACCGCTCGTAGTCAGCAGGCATCTCGTAGGGGAATTTGAGTTCAGCCCTGGAGACGATAACGGTGTAGTCCTCGAGGGCGTCTTCGGTAATCCAGTTGTCAATCATGTCCTTGAGGACGGAGGCCTTGATATGGGGCTTGACTCCGGATAATCCTTCAAGATAAAGGGTGTCTCCGGGATTCTCATCGGCGAGGCCGTCTGACCCGGTGGAGAAGTAATTGAACGCCGAACTGTATCCAAAGGCAAATGACTCAGTGGTGTCGAGATCTGTGAAGCCTCTGTCCGGGTCGTTGAGGATATAGTTGACGTAGATTACGGACTTGTCCAGATTGAGGTAGTTCATCCTGCCTCCTCCGTCATGTCCTATCGGAGGCTCCAGCTCGATGTAGAGTCCTGGAATCTTGTCGAGGAAAAGCTCCACGTCCTCGAACTCCTCCGGAGTGATGCTCAGCAGCTCCTGTGCGAAGGATTCAGTGAGGTCGATTCTTATTTCGCCCTCGCCGTAGATTACGGGGTCGCTGACAGTGACGGGCTCAGTGCTGTAATCATCCGATGTCAAGGAGTTGCACAGTCCGATGGTGCTGTCCAGCGGGGAGGTGAGTCTATAGATGTGGATTCTCTGATGCATTCCTTTCCGGTCGTTGTCGATATATGATATGGAGTCTACTGACAGGACCATGTATGCCGATGTGAGCCTTGGATTGTCTCCGAAATCGGTGGAGTCTGAGTAGGGCAGCACGTATGTCGCGGCGTTTGATACGGCCGTGCCGAATACCGGGTCGCTCATCGAGCCTACGAGCATGGTGACGGTGTTTCCGGCCTGTAACGAGTCGCTTATGCGGTTGGATACGGGGATGTCGAATGTCTTCACACCCACAGTGAGCAGGGATTCTTCAGAAAGGAGATCGCCTCCAAGGGCTCTGTCGTTCTCCACGCATGACAGAAATGCCAGTACGGAGGTAAGGGAGAGCAGACACGAGATAAACAGCGTCTTAGCTTGCATCTTCATCCAGTAATTTGTCGTAAAATTCGTTGTATTGCTGTATGTAGGTGCCTTCCGGATGGTCAATGGGAGTGTACGGGAGAACCGGGATTCCGCACTTGCCGACAAAGCCGGAAAGCTCTTCCCTGATATTCTCGGAGCCTATAATGACCGCATCTGCATACTGGACTGCGAGTTTTGCAAGATTTATGCCAGTGGGGGACTTTAAGATGTCCACGTCCTTGGCCTTTATGCCCGTTACCGGAATCTTGGATTTCATATCATTGTCGAAGGCACTGTCCATGTATTCATCGTAGAGAGACAGCACGACCTTAGCATCGGAGAAGATAGGGTCGTTCCTGTATGCCTTTTTAAGATATATAGGGACCAGATGCGATATCCAGCCCGAGCAGTGTACTATGTCCGGTTTCCATCTGAGTTTCTTGACGGTCTCAAGTATGCCGCGGGCGAAAAAGACTGCCCGCTCGTCATTGTCTTCCAGAAAATGCCCGTCGGCGTCTTCGTAAATCGCTTTCTTATGGAAGTAGTCGTCATTGTCGATGAAGTACACCTGCATCCTTGCGGAGGAGATGGACGCTACCTTTATTACCAGAGGCCTGTCTATGTCGTTGATGACCATATTCATTCCAGAGAGCCTGATGACTTCGTGAAGCTGGTTGCGTCTTTCGTTGATACATCCGTAGCGCGGCATGAACGTACGGATTTCCTTTCCCGATTCCTGTATTCCCTGAGGCAGGTATCTGCCTACTATGGAGATGGTGGTCTCCGGCAGATACGGATATATTTCGGAATTGACGAATAAAACTCTTCTGGAATCTTTCATTTTAGATACTTTTTTGCAAATATAATAATAAAAAGTCTAAAATAACCATCATTTTATTTATCTTTGAGGGTTTTATCAGATATAGGCGCATGGCGGGAAACGAAAGCAATATCCTGTATAGAAGACTCCTGAGGTCTTATTTTTCCTCGGTGATAAGCATCAGTCTGGTGCTATTCATCGTAGGCATGACCGGGGTTCTGATTGCAAATGCCCGCTCCGTCTCCAACTATTTCAGGGAGAACATAACCGTGTCGGCGGTCCTCAATGTCGAGGCCGACGAGGCGGATGCGTCTGCTCTTGCCGATGAGCTGGAGCAGGGCGGCTATGTCAGGGATATACGCATAGTCACCAAAGAGGAGGGGGTGGAGGAGATGAAGCAGATTCTCGGAGAGGATTTCATGGATGTATTCGAGGTCAATCCGATACCGGTGTCTCTGGATATCCAGGTGGCGGCTGACTATATCAATACGGACAGTCTGCTTGTCATAGAGAAAGCCATCCGGGACTATCCTGTAGTGGAGGACGTGGTGTATCAGCAGTCGCTTGTCGAGCTTCTCAATGCCAATATCGAGCGTATAGGCATTATCGCCGGAGTATTTGTCCTGCTTCTGTTGTTCATATCAGTGGTGCTGATCAACAATACCGTGAGACTTAATGTGTATGCGAAGAGATTCACCATACACACCATGCGTCTGGTAGGGGCGACTAAGGGTTTTATAGTAAGGCCGTTCGTGGGGCAGGCGTTCTTTCAGGGACTTATTTCAGGAGCTGTGGCCGACGTGCTGATTCTCGGAGCGCTGTATATGATACGTAACGAGTTCTACCAGTTGTTCTCGCTTTTCGATGCCGTCCTGCTGGGGGCCGTAATGGCGGGAGTGGTGCTGCTCGGTATCGTGATATGTATTCTGTCCACTATATCAGGGGTCAGAAGTCAGATATCGCTTACAAAGAATGAACTTTATTATTAATCGATTATAAGAAATCAAATGAATATGGACAGTAAATTCGCCATTCCCAAGGAGAACGTGGTCTATCTTATCGCGGGTCTCTGTATTATGATTCTGGGCTACCTCCTGCTTATGGGCGGAGGCGCCGACAATCCGGAGGAGTTCAACTATGCCCTTTTCAGCTTTTCCCGTATGTACATTGCGCCGCTGCTCATTCTGGCCGGTTTTGTAGTGGAGATTGTCGTGCTCCTCAGGCGCAGGCCGATACGGCTGTTCAACCGTAAGGACGATAAACGATAGCGGATATGGAGTGGTTTCAAGCTGTGGTCCTGGGCCTGGTTCAGGGCCTTACCGAGTTCCTGCCTGTGAGCAGCAGCGGTCATCTTACCATATTCAAGGCCATATTCGGAGTGGATGCGGACAATCTCAGTTTCGAAGTGGCCGTTCATGCGGCGACAGTACTCAGTACCATTGTTGCTTTCCGCAAGGAGATATGGGATATTGTCCGCGGAGTGTTCAGATTTGAATACAATGACCAGACGCAGTATTTCCTGAAAATCTGCGTTTCTATGATACCTGTGGCCGTGGTCGGCTTCTTTTTCAAAGATCAGGTGGAGGCTGTGTTCGGCTCCGGGCTTATAGTGGTGGGCTTTATGCTTCTGCTTACGGCGTTCCTGCTTTTCCTGTCGGAGACACTTTCCAACAGGCAGGCCCGTAAGGCTGTGGCTCAAGGAAAGGAGCCTGGAAAGGAAGTCGGATACAAGGAGGCGTTTATCATAGGTCTTTCGCAGGCATTGGCGGTGTTGCCCGGTCTGTCCCGTTCCGGCACCACCATATCCACCGGTCTGATGCTCGGAGTCAGGAAAAGTTCCATGGCCCAGTTCTCATTCCTCATGGTGCTCATTCCTATTTTAGGAGAGGCGTTCCTTCAGCTCGTGGGAGGGGATTTCTCAGCGGAGGCCTCAGGCATATCTACGCTTTCCCTGATTCTCGGCTCTCTGACGGCTTTCGTCTCAGGATATGTCGCATGCCGTTGGATGATAAGGATAGTGCAGAAAGCCCGCCTGCGTTACTTCTCGATTTACTGCTGCGCCGCAGCCGCATTCTGCTTTATTTTTGAGTTAGTCCAGCGTGGCTAAGACTTATTTCATATCGGATGTGCATCTCGGTGCGGCTTTTTGCGACCGTGATGCGCTGGAGAGCAGATTTGTCGCTTTGCTCGACGCTATGAGAGAGGAGAAGGCCGGGGCGGTCTATCTTCTCGGTGATATATTTGATTTCTGGTACGAGTACCGTTATGTGATTCCAAGGGGATGCACAAGGACTCTTGGTGCGCTGGCCCGTCTTTGCGACAGCGGAACCAGGGTCTTCTTCATGCGTGGCAATCACGATGTGTGGGTTTACGACTATTTCGAGAAGGAGATAGGCATGAAGGTGCTGGAGCAGCCTTATGTAACGGAGATTGACGGCCGGCTGTTCTGTCTGGGACACGGTGACGGTCTAGGACGTACGGATACGGTGTTCCGCATTATCAGATGGGCTTTTCACAACCGTTTCCTACAGGTTCTCTTCAGTGCGCTGCATCCAAGATGGGCATTCGGTCTGGGATATGCCTGGGCCGGGCATTCCCGGAAAATGAAAAACAACCCTCAGAATACGGGCAAATATGTGTTCCGTGGGGATAAGGAGCCGCTGTATCATTATGCGGAGGCTTTCGGCAGGGACTATGCGGAGAATCACGGAGGACGCCGGGTGGATTATTATATTTTCGGTCATTATCACACTCCGGGCAGCATTGACATCCCGTCAGGCGGGCGGATGTTCATACTCGGCTGCTGGGTGGACGGCGGAGAATACGCCGTGTTTGAGGACGGCCGGCTTGATATTATTTCTGCCGCACTTCCAGACGGGAATGTACGATAGGCTCGGGTGGATTTTTCCCGAAAATCGAGCGGTAGGTCTTGTTGAACTCACCTTTATTATATAGCTCTACCAGCTCTTCGGTCTGTTTGTCCTCTCCCTGCGGGTCATAGGGCTTTTTCATGTCGGAGCCGAATATCCTGGCTATGCCCTGCCAGAATCCGGCGGCCGCTTTCCCTTTGTAGTCTTTGATAATCTCGTAGGACGTGATGCCTGTCTGACGGTCTATCAGCCGCAGCAGGAGCTTCCCCTGGCTGATAGTCAGATTCTTCAAAGGCTTCTCGAATGTGTCGAAAAGTTCTTTTTGCAGGATATTGATGTATCTGTTCTTTTCCCTCCTGTTGAATGCTCCTGCCGTGATGGTGGAGTCGGCCTCATGGAGTTTCTCCTCGGCCAGAAGGGCGTATGGATAGGCTTTGGCGAAATTATGAACAAGGCGGTAGTACTTTCTCCACTGCTTGCCCTTGCGCCGCGCCACTTTATATACCGGATCGAGGTCGGCCATGAATATCGTGTCGCCGCTCTCGTCCACGAAATAATGCATGATCATCCCGTCCTTATCCTGGCAGTGAAGCGCCGGAACGCTCATTGCCAGGATACATATTATCAGGACGAGGTGTCTCATCAGATGCTGGTCATTGATTTCTGCAACTCACGTGCGGACTTGAGGAATTCTTCGGCAGTCATTTCCTTGAAGAAAAGCAGTCCGTGTGTGGTCCTCAGTCTGGGACTGGCGTTCTGGTAGAAGAACGGCTTGCCGAGCACGTGCTGTACCTTAGCAAGCTGGTCCACCCAGATTTTCTTGGCCAGGTCGCTGAATTTGCCGTCCAGCATGTAGCTGGGGAAGTCGGCGTGTACCTGTGATGCGTAGCAGTTGCAGAAGGCATTGTCGAACACGCTCATGGCGTTGAGCGACACAGGTACGATGTGGGATGCCTCTGAAGGCAGGAACCTGTACCATACGTTGCGGTAGCCCCATATGCGGAGATTGCTCAGATCTGTCTCCTTGCCCCATTCACGTATGGCCTCAGCTATGGCCTGCAGTACCTTGTAGTGAGTGTCGGGACCGCTGCCCTCGGGGTCGTAGGCGATGCTGATGACAGTGGGCTTGATGGTGCGCAGCTCCTGGAGGATAGGCTCGACGTCCCTCTCACGGTTGGGCTGCTCGGTGAAGATGTCTCCGGTATAGAATCCGAGGCGGAGATGGTGTACGTCTTCGCTGCGGATTCCGAAGAAGCTCCATACAAGCTCTTCCTCGAACTCACGGATCATTCCTTTCAGAAGTCTGATGTCGGCGGACATCTTCTGCCCGTCGTAGCTGTGCCTGGTCTCGTCAATCACGTCGAGTATCTTCCCGCGCAGCTCTTCTTTGTTCTTTACGCCGAATATCTCGATGAAGTCCCTGACAATTCTGTGCGAGCGGCCTCTCTTGCGCTCTTCCTCGTTGCCCGAGGCCACGTTGATGAGGAAATGATAGATGTCCTTTTCTCTCTTCTCTTTCCATCCGGAAGTGAAGAAGTCGGGATAGTGTATCATCTCGATGCGGTCCTCGTCGAGGAATTTCAGAGTCTCCTCAAGTGCGTTGATGAGGAATTTGTTGGTGACTGCGTTGAATCCGGATGTCATGATGGAGAAATGTGACTCATTGGTCTCATTTCTTGACACTCTGTGTATATGCGGCAGCAGTCCGAGCAATATGTCGTCGTGATGGGGACCGGTGTAGTAGAACACCTCGTTGCTCCATGTCGATGTTCCGTGCTCAATCTTTTTGCGGAGAGAGTCGATGACGCTCTGGACAGTATTCTCGCTCAGGTCGGGAATCATGCTGCAATACTCGTCGGCCTTGAGGTCCTCCAGAGTAATCTTGTCGCCGTATTTGTTGATGCGGTTGCAGCAGTCTATTACGGCGCGGTCGGTCTTCTCCTGAGACCAGGGAGTGTCAGTATAATAATGGTATATCGACTCATGCAGCATGGATGCGGCTCCGGTGGTCAGATAGAAACGCGCGTTGGGCAGTTTTGAGAGCACGGATGCGGGATAGAGGTTGCAAGGAGTCTTCTCCAGTGCGTCGGCCACTACAGGGGCCTTGGCTTCTCCTGCCGCGAATATTATCGCTACTGCGTCGGGGTTGTGTGTGATGGTGTCCAGACCTATAGTAATAACGGGCTTGATTCTGGATATCTCGATGCCTCCGAGATCGCTGGCCGCGGCGGCCTGAGTCTCGTAGTTGGTGTGGGTCAGGCGTGTGGTCGAGTGAGGATCGCTTCCCCTGACGTTGAATGCGATATGTCCGTCGGGGCCGATACCGCCCAGGAAGAATCCGATGCCGCCCAGATCTCTGACTTTCTGGTCGTATTCGGCGCACCAGTTGTCTATCATGAAAATGGAGCGCTGCTGCATCTTCTCTGCGGCGGATTTGGCGTCGCGGTAGCGCAGGCTCAGGTCGATGACTCCGTCAGGGAATACCTCGGTGAAGTGTCTGCCGTCAGCCAGTGGTATGCGGTCGCAGTTGATGAATACGCCCTTGGATGCGTCAAGTCCGAAGTCCTCGACGTAATATTTCTGGACGTAGTTGTAGAAGCTGTTGTGCTGTCCGGGATCGATGGGATAGAACTCGTCGATCTGGACGAAGTGAAGCCCGCGCAGGTCAGGTTTCCTGGTAAGGTGAAGTCCGTTCTCCTCCAGAAGAGCGGTGTTCTCCTTGGTGCCCCACTCGGTCAGTATTCGTTTTACCCATGCGATGAAATACTCGGGAGTCTTGCCTGTAGGCAGGCTGATTACTCCGTCAGGATGCTCTGCCGCCCATTCCAGAAAACGTAGGGCGGTAAGCTTTCCCAGTTTCGGGAAGTTCTCAACAGTGATGTAAGGGATGTTGGTCGGGAACCTGTGCTGGACAGAGCCTATGAAGGTCTTCTCGACATTGGTGAAGTTTGTACACATAATACGACTTTATTTAATCGGACTGCAAAAATACAAAAAATATTCCAATAGTATTCCGTCGGCATTCTGTGTCGAAACTGTACGCCGAGGATTTTTTTTGATTTCCATAAGTGTCTGAGCACGCAAGATTTGACCTGCAAATTTTTCGGTCGAAAATATCATAAAAAATTTTGGTGATAAAATATTTTGTCCTATATTTGCAGCCCCAATTAATGGGGAGATTGTATTTATTTGTTTGAAAATAATAGACTTACAAAAAGTATAGACAATGTTACAACCAAAGAAAACCAAGTTCAGAAGGCAGCAGAAAGGCCGCATGAAAGGGAACGCTCATCGTGGAACTGAGCTTTCTTTCGGATCTTTCGGCATCAAGACCCTGGAGTCGGCATGGCTCACAGGTCAGCAGATAGAGGCTGCCCGTCAGGCTGTAGTGCGTTACATGAAACGTGAAGGTAAGATTTGGATTCGCGTTTTCCCTGACAAACCTTACACTAAGAAGCCCGCAGAGGTACGTATGGGTAAAGGTAAAGGTAATCCCGAGGGATTCGTGGCTCCCATCACTCCCGGCCGTATGCTTATAGAGGCAGAGGGCGTGCCCTTGGAGGTGGCTAAGGAGGCTCTCCGTCTCGGCGCACAGAAGCTTCCTGTGACTACCAAGTTCGTAGTCCGCAGAGATTATGTAGAACAATAATTAATGGAGGAGAAGATATGAAACCCAAAGAAATCAGAGAAATGTCAATCAAGGACCTTCGCGAGCGCATCGAGACCGAGAAGGCCAATCTGGCACAGATGAAACTGAATCATGCCGTCTCTCCCATTGAGGATACTTCAAAGATCAGAAAGGCGGGAAAGGATATCGCACGTATGCTTACCATCCTGACTGAAAAGGAAAATCAGGCAAAATCAGAAGAGTAATCGTATGGAAAGGAATTTACGTAAGGAAAGAATCGGAGTGGTGGTAAGCAACAAGATGGACAAATCCATAATCGTTGCTGTAAGAGTAAAGGAGAAACATCCTGTTTACGGCAAGTTCGTGAACAAGACCACCAAGTTCGTCGCTCATGACGAGAAGAACGTGTGCGACGAGGGCGATACGGTCCGCATAATGGAGACACGTCCGTTGAGCAAGACCAAACGCTGGAGATTAGTAGAAATCGTAGAAAAAGTGAAGTAAAATGATACAACAGGAATCACGTTTAATGGTAGCTGACAACAGCGGTGCTAAAGAGGTGCTCTGTATCCGTGTTCTCGGAGGTACCCGCCGCCGTTATGCAAGCGTGGGCGACAAGATCGTTGTCGCTGTCAAGAGCGCTATCCCCGGCGGTGACGCCAAGAAGGGATCGGTCTCCAAGGCCGTTGTGGTGCGCACTAAGAAAGAAATCCGTCGTCCTGACGGCTCATATATCCGTTTCGATGACAATGCCTGCGTGCTTTTGAACAATCAGGGTGAGGTTCGCGGAACCCGTATCTTCGGCCCTGTTGCCCGTGAGCTCCGCGACAATTACATGAAGATTGTCTCTCTTGCACCTGAGGTACTATAATATATAGGAGGTACAGACATGAATAAGAAATTACATATCAAGAAAGGCGACATGGTCTACGTGAATGCCGGAAATGACAAGGGCAAGACCGGAAAGGTTCTCGAGATCATCACCAAGAAAGACCGCGCCATCGTAGAGGGTGTCAACATGGTGAGCAAGCACACCAAACCCAATGCCAAGCATCCCCAGGGCGGTATTATCAAACAGGAAGCCGGAGTACATATTTCCAACCTCCAGGTAGTGGATCCCGCCAAGGGAGGTCCTACCAGGATCGGCCGCCGTATGGGCGAGAATGGAAAGTTGGTCCGTTATGCTAAAAAATCAGGAGAGGAGATTAAGTAATGGCAAAGAAAAAAGTAGAAGAGACCAAGCAGGAGAATGTAAGCTTGGCAGGATACGTTCCTAATCTTCAGAAGAAATACAAGGAGGAGATTGTGGGCAGGCTCCAGAAGGAGTTCGGTTTCGCAACTGTGATGCAGGTGCCCAAGCTGGTGAAGATCACCCTCAACCAGGGTATCGGCGATGCTACGGGAGACAAGAAGCTCGTGGAGGTCGCTCAGCAGGAGCTTACGGCTATCGCAGGTCAGAAGGCCGTGACCACATATTCCCGCAAGGATATATCCAACTTCAAGCTCCGCCGCGGACAGGCTATCGGAGTTAAAGTGACACTCAGGGGTGCCCGTATGTACGAGTTCCTTGAGAGGCTTATCGCCGTGTCCCTTCCCCGTATCCGTGACTTCAACGGTATCAACGAGAAATTCGACGGCCGCGGTAACTATACCCTCGGTATTAAGGAGCAGATTATCTTCCCTGAGATAGATATCGACAAGATATCCAAGATTTTCGGACTGGAGATTACCTTCGTGACATCTACAGACAAGGATGAGGAGGCTTATGCTCTTCTCCGTGAGTTCGGACTGCCTTTTAAGAATAAAAAATCGTAAATAGAAGATATGGCAAAAGAATCAATGAAAGCCCGCGAGGTGAAACGTGCCAGACTGTGCGCTAAATACGCGGAGAAACGTAAAGCATTAAAGGAAGCCGGAGACTGGGCTGCTCTCGACAAACTCCCCAAGAACTCAAGTCCCTGCCGTCAGCACAACCGCTGCTCCATTACAGGACGTCCTAAAGGCTATATGCGCGTATTCGGCATCAGCCGTATTCAGTTCCGCGAGATGGCCAGCAAGGGTTTAATACCTGGAGTAAGAAAAGCATCATGGTAGGCGGCTGCACTTTCTTCGAACGATTTTCTGCGTTTTGCTCACTCGGCGATATCCTCATTTACGACAGTAAACTCCGGTGTCTCCTCGCTCGCAGGCCTTGAAAATCGCCCGAATAAAGCACAGCAGTTGTAAAAAAGAAAATTAACTAAATTATTTATAAACCATTGGATATCGGGCGCTGAAAGGCGTCGAACCACTGAAACAAAACTAATTAAAATGACTGATCCAATAGCAGACTATCTGACAAGAGTCAGAAACGCGTATCTCGCAAAACACAGAATCGTCGAGGTTCCCTCCTCGAAAATGAAACTGGAGATAACCCGAATCCTTCATGAGAAAGGTTATATCCTCAGCTACAAGGTAGTGGAAGGAACTCCCTACAACACCATCAAGATGGCTCTCAAGTATCATCCTGAGACCAAGCAGGCCGCAATCAAGAAGATTCAGAGAGTATCCACTCCCGGTCTGAGACGTTATACGGGAGTAGAGGACATGCCCAGAGTACTCAACGGCATGGGTATCGCCATCCTCTCCACATCCAAGGGCATCATCACCGACAAGGAGGCCAAGGAAATGAATGTCGGCGGCGAGGTGCTGTGCTATGTTTATTAATTTAAAAAAGTAAGAATACAATGTCAAGAATTGGAAAATTGCCTGTACACCTGCCGCAGGGCGTGACCGCAACGGTCGGCGCCGATAATGTGGTACTGGTTAAAGGACCGCTCGGACAACTGAGTCAGAAAGTTGATCCTGACATCAAAGTATCCGTTGAAGGGAATACAATTACGGTCAGCCGTCCTACGGACCAACCCCGTCACCGTTCCCTGCACGGACTCTACCGCGCACTCATTCACAACATGGTGACCGGAGTATCGACCGGATTCTCCGTAAAACAGGAGCTGATAGGTGTGGGTTACCGCGTTGAGGTCAAGGGCCAGATCCTTGAGCTCTCACTCGGATATTCACACGATATTCATTTCCAGCTCCCCTCAGAGATTAAAGCTGAGGCCGAGCCTGTGAAGAAGGGACAGAACCCTGTTCTTGTTCTCAAGAGCTGCGACAAACAACTGCTCGGCCAGGTAGCCGCCAAGATCCGCTCGATGCGTGCTCCCGAGCCTTATAAGGGTAAAGGTATTAAGTTTGTTGGCGAACAGCTTCGCCGCAAGGCCGGTAAGTCAGCCGGAGCTAAATAATAGGAGGATAGGAATATGGCAATGACTAAAATACAGAGAAGACAGAGAATACGTTACCGCATCCGCAAAGTGGTGAGCGGTACTCCTGAGAGACCCAGGATGTCGGTATTCAGAAGCAACAAGCAGATATATGTTCAGGTTATCGATGACACCAAGGGAGTGACCCTTGCGTCAGCCGGCTCTACTGACAAGTCTCTCGCAGAGACAGTCAAGGGCAAGACAGCTACCGAGGTGGCTGCACTGGTCGGTAAGCTCATCGCTGAGCGCGCTGCTGAAAAGGGAATCTCCACCGTGTCTTTCGACAGGGGAGGCTACCTCTATCACGGAAGAGTTAAAAGTTTGGCAGACGCAGCCCGTGAGGGCGGTCTTAAATTCTAAGAGACTATGGCAGATATCAATGTAAAGAAAGTGAAAACCACCGATCTGGAGCTCAAGGACAGATTGGTAGCAGTACAGAGGGTTACCAAGGTAACCAAGGGCGGCCGCCACTTCAGCTTCGCTGCTATCGTAGTAGTAGGCGATGAGAGGGGTGTCGTAGGTTATGGTCTCGGAAAGGCCAACGAAGTCACCACCGCTATCTCCAAGGGGATAGAGGACGCTAAGAAGAATCTCGTAAAGGTTCCTCTTAACAAGAGGACCATTCCTCACGAACAGGAGGCTAAGTTCGGTGGCGCCAGGGTATTTATGAAACCCGCCGCTCCCGGTACCGGTGTGAAGGCCGGAGGTGCTATGCGTGCCGTGTTCGAGTCAGTAGGTGTTCAGGACGTGCTGGCGAAGTCCAAGGGCTCGTCCAACCCTCACAATCTGGTTAAAGCCACCATCGCAGCCCTCGTTGAGCTCCGTGACGCCTACACTGTGGCAGGTGTCCGCGGTATTCCCATGCAAAGAGTATTTAAAGGATAAGGAGGTAAGAAGATGGCAAAAGTTAAAGTAACTCAGATTAAGAGTAAAAACGGATCCACCAAAAGGCAGAGGGCCAATCTCGAGTCTCTCGGACTGCGCCGTATGCACCAGTCGGTGGAAATCGAGCTTACTCCCGTAACCAACGGAATGATACAGAAAGTTCTGCATCTTGTGAAAGTTGAGGAAATAAACTAATTCAAGGTAAAAGAGATGAAACTACATAATTTAAAACCTGCAGAAGGTTCCACCAAGAGAGTAAAGCGGGTCGGAAGAGGAGAAGGCTCAGGACATGGCGGACAGTCGACACGCGGTATGAACGGTGCAAAGTCCCGTTCCGGTTACCGTCATAAGATCGGATTCGAGGGAGGTCAGATGCCTATTCAGAGACGCCTTCCCAAATTCGGATTCACCAATCCCACCAGAGTCGAGTACAAGGCGGTCAATCTTTCCGCTCTCCAGACCCTGAGTGAGAAGAGGAATATCACGGTAATTGATTTCGACACACTTGTGTCAGCCGGTCTGGTGTCCAAGAACGACAAGGTGAAGATTCTCGGCAACGGAGAGCTGAAAGCGAAGCTTGAGGTTACCGCCGACGCTTTCTCCAAGTCAGCCAAGGAGAAGATTGAGGCTCTTGACGGAAAGGCTATCGTACTTTAAAACAGTAGCGGCCGATGAAAAGATTTTTTCAGACAATCAAGAATATCTTCAAGATTGAAGAGCTGAGGAAGAGGTTGGGTTACACCTTCCTCCTCCTGCTCGTCTATCGTCTGGGAAGTTTCATAGTCGTGCCGGGTATCGACCCGACGCAGCTTGCGAACCTCGAAGCCCAGGCGTCTACGGGCCTCCTCAGTCTGTTGGATATGTTCTCCGGCGGCGCTTTCGGCAACGCTTCCATCTTCGCGCTGGGAGTTATGCCGTATATCTCCGCTTCCATCGTCATCCAGCTTCTGGGTGTGATGGTCCCCTATTTCCAGAAAATGCAGAGAGAAGGGGAGAGCGGACGTAGAAAAATGAACCAGTGGACACGCTATCTGACAATTGTAATCCTTCTGCTTCAAGGACCTGCGTACATTACCAACCTTCACGCACAATTGCCCGCAGATGCGTTCTTAGTACAGGGTTTCGGATTCAACATCTTCGCTACTATCGTGCTGATGGCAGGTACGATGTTCGTGATGTGGCTCGGC
>DXAW01000083.1 GCA_019116865.1 Candidatus Coprenecus stercoravium
GTCCCGGAGAGATGTTCTTGTATTTGTTGATGGAGAGAGCTATGATGTCGGTGCCTCCGGTACTTCCGCCCTGAGTGATGATGATGGCGATGCCGATACCGCTCATGGCGCCTCCGATAAGTGCGTTTATAAGATTGTCAGTGATGCCGGCTGAAAGACTTGTCAGACCCGGAATCATGGGCATGAACTGAAAGAATACGAAACTCATGGCCACGCAGTAGATAGTCTTGATGCCGAACCCTTTGCCGAGAATGATGAATCCGACGACGAGCAGCAGTACGTCTATTGCGAACTTGGCGTATGAGACAGGGATGCTGTTGATGCCGTAGTGAATCACTGATGCCAGACCGGCGATGCCGCCTCCGGTGATCTCATGAGGGTTGAGGAATGCGGTCCAGCCGAAGACGAACACGGCCAGTCCGAGGGTCATGATGACATATTCTTTCAGGTACTTCAGAAACATATCAATAGGATTTTAGGCTGCGAAGATAACAAAAATAAAGATATTTGTAACAAAATGAGAGGCGGGAGCGTTATATAGGTGTAGATGATTTAAAGGTTAATAGAGTTAAGTGAATACAGAGGAGTTCAAATCCACATTTCTGCCGTTGGGCCCGCTGCTCTACCGCACCGCTTTCCGGATGCTGGGCAGCGGGGAAGATGCCCGGGACGCAGTGCAGGAGCTTTATGTGAAGCTCTGCCGCGAGGGCGACCGGGCCCTTCGGAGTGCCAATCCCAAGGGCTACTGCGTGCGGATGATGCAGAATGTCTGTGCGGACATCCTGCGGCGGGGCGGGCGCAATGTCCTCCGTATGGCGGTGGATGTGACGGAGGTCAGGGGAGGCCCGGCGGTTGAGGCGGCGGACGCTTCGGTCGAGGGCAGGGAGGCGGCGGCCTTGGTGCGGAAGGCTCTGGCCGCCATGCCCTGGAAACTGCGGGAGGTGGTGGTTCTGAGGGACCTTGAACAGATGGAAATGTCGGAGATAGAGGCACTGACCGGTATGAGTCAGGTCAATATCCGGGTAACTCTGTTCCGTGGCAGGAAGCTGCTTAAAGAAAAGATTACAGAATTTATAAAAGAATAAATTTTTAAAAATGGGCAGGAATTTAAAAACATCCGAACCGGAGGAAATTCTCCGCAAAGGACTCTCGCAGATGCGGACAGCTGATGGGGACATACCCGTCCCCGGAGACCTCTTCCGGATGATAGAGGGGACGGTGGACCGGGAGCTCGGACGCCGCCACGGCAGGATGAGGCTCGTGGCCTCCATCTCTGCCATAGGGGTTGCCGCTGTGGTCGCGGCTGTGGCGTTCCTGTCACCGCTCCATGTAGGTGAGCCTGAGGATACGTTTGACAATCCTGAGGAGGCTTATGCGGCTGTGGTGGAGGCTTTGGAACTTATCGGTCAGAATCTCAACAAGGGTATGTCCTTTGCCGCCGGCAATATAGAGGAAATCGGATGTGCTGCATTTGAAAATTTTGAGTCTGTGGTCTGTAGGCTTAACAGAGAAGACGGATATGAAAGTCAATAAAAAAGTGAAACCATTAATTGTAATTAGGTATGAAAAAGGTATTTTTAATAATTGCGCTGCTGTCGGTTGCTGTGTTGCAGATGGCGGCATCGGTTCCCGTCAAAGCAGTAATGAAAGATTTTTCGGGAATTTACAATAAATACAAGGATCGTCCACTGGTATCAGCCGTATATGTATCCAAGTCACTGCTGGACATATTTCAATATACGATTGAAAATGATACTGTTGCCAACAAATTTGTTGTTGACGAAGCGGATTTGTCTCCGTTTATTGAAGCTGCCGGTAAGTTGAGTTGCGTTTATATATTGTCTTCGGATATTCTGAACCCGGCAACGGAACTGATGTCGGATATCAGTAATTATATCAATGAAAATCGGGGTAGGCTGCAGGAACTTATGAAACAGTCGGATGGAGTGGATGATGTGACGTTTTATTATGATTCTCCGGATAAAGAACACATCAAGGAATTTCTGATGGTGAGAAAGACAAGGGCCGGGTATTCTGATTCATTTATGTCTGTGACAGTTATACAGCTGGAAGCTGAATCATTGACACTCTCGGATGTAATCAAAATGACAGTGAGTGTTTTCAATGATAAGGAGTAGGGCCGTTCCGATTGCTGCCGGAGACTGTCTGAATCTCGTAAAAATTTTGAGATTCAGACAGTCTCTGATATTATGGGGAGGGTGTCTTCGGGGCTGGAAGTGTATATAAACGATTATAGCCGTTTCGAGATTGCTATGGTTCGGATTTTAGATTATATTTGCGGATATTTTAATTGAAGAAGTATGGCAAAAGAACTCGAACAGAATGATGTTGCTGCGGCTAACGCCGCCAAGCTCAAGGCTTTGCAGGCAACAATGGACAAGATTGAAAAGGATTTCGGTAAAGGGGCTATCATGAAGCTCGGAGACCGGCCTGAGGGGAATGTTTCAGTGATTCCGTCGGGGTCCATTGCGTTGGATCACGCTCTTGGAATCGGCGGGTATCCGCGGGGAAGGGTGATTGAGATTTTCGGCCCTGAGTCCAGCGGTAAGACGACACTGGCCATACATGCCATAGCGGAGGCTCAGAAGGCCGGCGGCTTCGCAGCCATTATCGATGCGGAGCACGCTTTTGACCGCACCTATGCCAAGAACCTCGGAGTGGATGTGGACACACTCCTTATATCGCAGCCGGACAACGGCGAGCAGGCGCTTGAGATAGCCGACGACCTTATCCGCAGCGGAGCCATCGACATCATCGTGGTGGACTCCGTGGCGGCTCTGACTCCCAAGGCGGAGATTGAGGGCGAGATGGGAGACCAGAAGATGGGCCTGCAGGCCAGGCTGATGAGCCAGGCGCTGAGAAAACTGACGGCCAACATCTCCAAGACAAACACCTGCTGCATCTTCATCAACCAGTTGCGAGAGAAGATCGGCGTGATGTTCGGTAACCCCGAGACGACTACCGGCGGCAATGCCCTGAAGTTCTACGCCTCTGTCCGCATAGATGTGCGCAAGGTGACCCAGCTCAAGGACGGGGACGATCCTACCGGCAACCGCACACGCGTAAAGATAGTCAAGAACAAGATGGCCCCTCCCTTCCGCAAGGCCGAGTTCGATATCGTCTTCGGAGAGGGTATATCGAAGATTGGCGAGATTGTGGACTTAGGTGTTGAGTT
The DNA here is from genome assembly GCA_019116865.1 of Candidatus Coprenecus stercoravium. Lineage (GTDB taxonomy): Bacteria > Bacteroidota > Bacteroidia > Bacteroidales > UBA932 > Coprenecus > Coprenecus stercoravium. The sequence continues at coordinate 3,197 of DXAW01000083.1, forward strand.
CGATATCATCAAGAAGAGCGGCTCGTGGTTCAGCTACAATGACTCCAAGCTGGCTCAGGGCCGGGATGCGGTCAAGAAACTGCTGACTGACAACCCGGAGCTGACAGAGGAGATAGAGGCCAGGATACGTGAAGTGATGAACAATCTGGAGGATTAAGTCATGCAGACAGTATTAAGCGGTATCCGCTCCACAGGGCATCTTCACTTGGGCAATTATTTCGGTGCCCTCCGTAATTTCGTCAGGATTCAGGACGATTACAACTGTTATTATTTCATAGCGGACTTGCATTCGCTGACCACCCATCCCCATCCGGATGACTTTCATGCCAATGTCAAGACCATTCTGGCCGAGTATCTGGCCGCCGGTCTGAATCCGGAGAAGGTCACGATATTTGTGCAGAGCGATGTGCCAGAGGTCAGCGAGCTGTATGTGCTGCTCAATATGCTGGCTTACAAGGGAGAGCTGGAGCGTACCACCACCTTCAAGGATAAGGTGCGTCTGGCTAAGGCAAAGGCCCGTAATGTCCGTTTGGAGGATATTGCGGAGGATGACCATAACGACGAAGGCATCAACATCAGCGCCGGCCTTCTGACATATCCTGTCCTGATGGCCGCCGATATCCTGATTCACCGTGCTGACTTCGTGCCGGTCGGCAAGGATCAGGAGCAGCACTTGGAGTACGCCAGGGTTCTGGCCCGCCGCTTCAACAATATGTACGGCGAGGAGGTCTTTACTGAGCCGAGGGCTTTCAATTTCGGAAGCGGTCTTATCAAGGTTCCCGGCCTGGACGGCAGCGGAAAGATGGGTAAGAGCGAGGGCAACGGCATCTATCTTTACGATGATGAGAAGACCATCACCAAGAAAGTGATGAAGGCCCTGACGGACAGCGGCCCCGTGGAGCCGAACAGTCCTATGCCCGAGTGCATAGAGAACCTCTTCACCCTTATGGAGCTTGTGTCCGAACCGTCCACTGTAGAGTACTTCAGGGAAAGGTGGAACGACTGTTCGATCCGTTACGGAGACCTCAAGAAGCAGCTTGCAGCCGACATATGCAAGGTGACTCTGCCGATCCGTGAGCGTATCGACGCCATCTATAACGATGACGCTTATTTGCACCGTGTGGTGACGGAGGGACGCGACAAAGCCCGCGCATCTGCGTCGGCGACCCTGTCTCTCGCACGCAAGGCTATGGGTTTTAAGGTTTTCTGATAGTATGAACAGTTATACCATAGAGATATGCGCTCCGTCCTACGAGAGTGCGCTGGCAGCTCAAAGAGGCGGTGCTGCGAGGATAGAGCTTTGCTCCGAGCTGGATGCCGGAGGCGTGACTCCTTCTTTCGGCCTTATTCAGGGTGTCAGGGCTGCCCTGACGATAGCCGTCAATGTGCTGGTCAGGCCACGGTCAGGCGATTTTCTGTATTCTTCCTATGAGGTGGAGACTGTCACGAGGGATATCGCCCTTTGTGCCCAGGCCGGTGTTCAGGGTGTCGTGGTCGGTGCGTTGACACCTGATGCAAAGGTGGACCGGACGGCTGCTGCCGAATGGCTCAAAGAGGCCAGGCGGCACGGTCTGTCCGCTACATTCCACAGGGCTATAGACTGTGCGGACAATATTTTGGACGCTCTGGAGGAAGTGGCCTCGCTCGGGTATGACCGAGTGCTTACTTCCGGCGGATGTCCGACCGCATGGGAAGGCAGGGAAACTATTGCCCGGATGCAGGCTATGATGGTCAACCATACCGGCAGCTCCCGCAGGCCTCTGATAATCATGCCCGGCTCAGGTATCAACCCTGACAATATCCGGGACATCGCCCTTCAGACCGGAGTCAGTGAACTGCATCTGTCGGCCACAAAACGTCATAAGTCAGACATGAAAGTTCTGGGCGGTATAGCGAAGGAAGAGACTGTCGTCCACAGCGATGAATCTACCGTCCGCCGTGCTGTCGCAGCTCTTTGCTTATAGCAGTGAGCCGGTAGCCGATGCCTCTTATGCTGGTGATGGAGACGGAGGGGTCTGCTGCCAGGCGTTTGCGCAGGCGGGTGATGTGTACATGAGACTGCGGGTCGTGAAATAATCATTGCCGTTCCAGATATTTTTGAGAATGATCGGATTGGGAACGGTCTCGCCTATGTGTGAGGACAGCAGGAACAGCAGCGCCGCCTCCCTGGACGGGAGGACGGTGCTGTTGCCGTTCAGGCTGAGTGTGCCGGTGGCTGGATCAAATGTGAATCTGCCCAATGTGACTGGCAGGCCCGTCTGCATTGGGTCTGTCTCCTGATGTCTGTGGCCCAGGAGTGAGTGGATGCGGAC
>DXAW01000084.1 GCA_019116865.1 Candidatus Coprenecus stercoravium
GATAATTCTGGCCGGCAATGTGATCACGCACATTTATTTCGGGCTCAATTCCCTGCTGCGTTCTGCCGGACATCCTAAGAAAGCCATGTCGGCTACTATCATGACGGTGATACTCAACGCGATACTTGACCCGTTGTTTATTTTTACCTTCGGTATGGGTATCAGAGGAGCCGCAGTGGCCACTATTCTGGCGCAGATAGTCGCTCTGGTCGTGGTGGTGGTGTGGTTCTGCGACAAGCGGGAGCTGATACATTTTGAAAAAGGTATCTTCCGTCTCGAAAAACGAATAGTAAAGGACTCGATAGTCATCGGCCTTGCTCCGTTCCTGATGAATTTCGTCGCCTGCTTCGTGGTGATAATCATCAATATGAGACTGAAGACCTATGGCGGAGACCTGGCAATCGGAGCATACGGTATCGTCAACCGCATATCGTTCGTCTTCATCATGATAGTCTCTGGTCTTACCCAGGGTATGCAGCCTATCGCCGGCTACAACTACGGTGCGCGGCAGATGTCACGTGTATATGAAGTCCTTAAGAAGACAATATTATATGCGACGGTGGTGCTGACCGCCGGCTTCCTTATCGGAGAGCTGTGCCCGGGCCTGGTGGTCTCCATATTTACCGACGACGCCGACCTGATGGACAAATCCATAAAGGGTATGCGCCTCGTGGTGGGTATGTTCCCTCTTGTTGCCCTGTCAATGGTCATAGGCAACTTTTTCCAGAGCATCGGCAAGCCCAAGCAGGCTATCTTCCTGTCTCTTTCCAGACAGGTGGTGTTTCTGATACCGTCGCTGTGGATTCTGCCCCTTTTCTTCGACATAGCCGGTGTGTGGGTCAGCTTTATGGTTTCTGACTTTCTCGCCGCCGTCGTATCCGTTATCCTTTTGTTGAACTTTATCAAGAAAAACCGGACCCATGAGCAATTACAGTCATAATTTTGCCGTAAGCGTGGGCCGTCAGCTCGGAAGCGGCGGCCGTAATGTCGCACTGGCGGTCTCCCGTAAGCTGGATGTCGCCTTCTATGATAAGGAAATCATCACTCAGGCCGCCAAGGACAGCGGTCTGGCGCCGGAGTATTTCGAAAAGGTGGATGAGAAACCGTCATTTCCCATCGTGGGCGGTCTTGCCGGGCTGAATATTCCGTTTTATTCCACCGGAGTTCTCAATACCGACTATTATCTCGGCAACAACAATCTGTTCCAGATTCAGAGCCGTACTGTCGAGATGCTGGCGGAAAAAGGTTCCGGTGTGTTCGTGGGACGCTGTGCGGATTATATTCTCAGGGAGCATCCCAGGCTGCTGACAGTTTTTATCACAGCCGATTTGGACGACCGTATAGAACGTCTGTCCAAACTGCTTTCTATAACAGCGGACGCCGCAGCGGCGCAGATTAAGGAATGTGACCGCAAGCGTGCCGAATATTACAATTACTATACTTTCAAGAAGTGGGGCAGCGCCGCATCATATCAGGTGTGTCTCAGTACGTCTCTTTTCGGGGAAGAGGAGACGGCGGACCTTATCGTATCCATCGTCCGCGACAAACTTCTGAAGGATTGACTCCTTTGTTCTGCTGTTGCAATAATATAGTACTTCCGGAAACTTTGGCTCCCGAAAAGGGAGGGGACCCGCTTGCGGGGAGGATTTCCGGAAGTACTATATTATTGCAATTAATGGCTGGCTAATGGTCGTAGACCTGGGCGAAGAAGGGATTGCCGGCGGCGATGGCCTCGAAGTTCCAGGGATTGGGATTGGCCTTGTCGTATTTGGGCAGGCATTCCGGGCACCAGTGGCCGCCTTTGAGTACGGCGTTGGGGGTCATCTCGAATTCGTGGCCGAACTGGCATCTCCAGCGCAGAGGCGTAAACAGGTCTCCTTTCGTCATGCTGTCAGACAGGCATTCTCCGCCACGGAAACGGGCTGCCGCTTTCATGTCCTCTATGCCGAGTTCTGAGACGGGCTTGGTCTCGTCATAGCCGTGGTTGAGGACTATGGCGTCCTTCGGGTCGTCTGACGGACGGCTAAGGTCCATGTCTTTCCAGTCGGGTATGGCTTGCTGCTGCTCTATGGAACCGAAGTGCGCTTTGATACGCTCAGTGTTTCCGTGTCTGAGCCAGTAGAGCGTTCCAAGCGGATTGGATATGGCGACATGCTTCATGAATGCTTTTATTGCGAAGGCCGGGGCAATGGGAGCGAGGGAGAAGTACCAGGGGAGCTGTTTTTTCATCCGCTTGAAATATTCTCCGGCAGTGATGCCTTCTCTGAAATGCAGTATCTCCTCTAACTTGTCGGAGTCCAGATACCATTCCCCGTGGAAATTCTTGGTCGCAAACCAGTTGGCGCCGAATACCTTCTCTACGGGTGGACATCCCATGCCCTTGAGCAGCATATTCTCAAATTCGTAGTTGGTCAGCCTGAATGAAGGGCCGCTGCTGAGATTGTAGAAGCCTCTCCAGAAACTGTCCGGTACCCAGTCCTCGCATACATTGGCGCATACCCGGCCGGAGTCCTCGATAGTGCTCCATTCCAGTACACCTTTAAGAGGTACATGGCAGGTTATGGGGTCGTTGGCCTTCATGAGCAGGGCGGGGTAGAGCATTCCGGTCTGGCGTATTGATACCCATTTTTTCAAACCGGATTCGGTGAAAACCAGTTCGGCCAGGCATTTGGATACGGAATACCAGTCGAAGATGCTGGTGTATATCGGATCGCCCGTTCTGCCCCAGTGTCTTGGCGGCAGGTGATTGCCTACCTGAGCCACGGAGCCTATGTACACGACACCGATGTTGTCCCGGTCCGGCTGAGCCTTTACGGCATTCACCACATTCTGCGCACCGAGCACATTGACCTTCATTGTCCGCTCGGGATACATGTCCGCCGCAGGCGAGACCATGCCGCCTACATGCAGCACAAAGTCCGCTCCAGTGATACCTTTGAGCACACTGTCGTAGTCGGTCAGGTCGCCCCAGATTATCTTCACTCCGGGTTCGTCCTGCAGATATCTGAGTTTTTTGATATTTTTCCTGGTAGGACGCGCCAGCAGGACTATGTCGAATCTGTCCCTGCGTCCAAGCAGTTCTCTGAGAGCCGCTCCGCCCATATTGCCGGTGGCTCCCGTCAGAAATACTGTCTTCTTGTTCATTGCCGGTTTATTCTGTCTCGTTCTCTTCTATCCACAACTCGAAAAACAGCGGGACGAATCCTGGGATGTTGTCGCTGCCCTCGTCTCCGTATCCGAGAGGGGAGTAGAAAAATGTAAGGGCGTGCTCGCCGTATTTCATCCGCCACAGGGCCTTGCTGAATCCCTGAACGAAATCGTTGGTCTCGACCGTCTCGTCCTCGTCGACGAAAAACTGGAACGTGATGACGTCGTAATCATTGTCCTTACTGTATATTCGGTACTTCCTGGCGGTGTCCTCCACGTTGGTGTCGAATACTCTGCCGTCCAGAAATTTACCCACGTAGCGTAAGTCCGCTTTGTGACCTCCGGTGATGGAGTCTGCCGTTGTGTTCAGCTTGCGGAAATAAAATCCGTATTCCGTGGAGTCAAGCCCGGAAAATGATTCTTCAGAAAAAGCCTCCAACTGTTCGGCCTGATAGGCGTAGGCGTTGTCGATTACTTCCAGCAGACGGACATCATAGATTCTGGCGGTGCTTTCTCCGAGCAGGGAGCCCGGGATGACGGCCTTTACCCTGCCGCCTTCCCTCATGCCTGTCATTATCTCCACTATGCCGTCATAATTGTTCTCCAGATCCCATATCCGCGGATGGTAGTAGGCTGTGTAGGAGTAAGTCCCGAGCTGCATGGCCACACTGTCGTAGGTGTAGGAGTCATAACTGCCGTCCAGATGCGTGATGGTGTATTCCACGAGGACGTAGGACGTGTCCTGCGGGGTGCGTCCCGTTCCCGGGGTCGAATCCACGATGTATAAACCTGACTCGGATGCTGTCGCCTCCGGGTAATATTTCTCCACATATGCTTCCACTATGCGCTGCTGTACCGATTCGTCAGATTCGTCGGTCTCCTTTGCGCATGCGCCCAGCATGGCTGAGGCTGCGAGGGTGATTATAAGTGTCTTGAGATGGAATTTCATGTCCTGTTATTGTGTCTCTTTCTTGCGTACCGCCTCGATCCATACTTCGAAGGCGAGGGCGGACAGTTTGGGAATATTGTATACGTACCGGTCATAGAATCCGTGCTCGGCTGAGAAAAGGATGATGTAGTGCCCCCTTTCCTTTACACCGTAAAGCCCGTTGACCAGACCTGGAACCATGCAGTCTTTTGTGAAAACCAGCTCTTTGGCAGTTGAGTCGGAGTCCGTGAGGCTGAAGTTGTTCTGGGCGGCGACCGCCTTGTTGTTGGTGCTGAACAGATCGGACGGCCCGTTGGTGAACACATAGCCTGCGTAGAAGAAACTCAGAGTGTCCCCGTAGACAAGCGAGTCAGGGGGTGCTATGAACGATGAGTCGATGATGGTCACACGGACAGAGCCGTTGTGGTATGAGACCGGGTTCTCGGCGAAATTCTGAGCCACATAGTTGTCGATGGCCGCTTCCTGGTCGGCAATGGTGAGCTGCTTGTCCTGATTGGTGCAGGAAAGAAACGCTGCGACGGCGGCAGTGGCTATGACTGCAATTCTTAATGTTCTCATATCCGGGTGTTGTCGTGCAAGAATTGTTCCAGTGCATTGAGGTAGTATCCGCGTACCTCACCGATAGGGATTCCGTAAAGTCTTCCTCCTGCGGCCCTCTCATGCCCTCCTCCGTTGAAGTAGGCCTTGGCCAGGGAGTTGACTGACACCGCTCCTTTTGATCTCAGCGATACTTTGATAAAGTCTTTGGTCTCACTGAATAGGGCGGATACTTCCACATCCTTGATCATCAGAGGCAGATTGACGAATCCTTCCGAATCTCCGTCCTGTAGGCCGAACCGCCCGCGGTCGTCCAGAGAGATGACCATGCTGGCTGCGCGCAGCTTCGGCTCTATCTCCATGGAATCGGACAGAAGATGTCCCATCAGTCTCATTCTCGACTCAGAGAAACGTTTGAACAGCAGGTTGTTGAGCTGGTCGAAATCCACTCCTGCGCCTAACATCTCCGATGCGGCCTTGAATGTGTCCGGGGTTATGGAATTGTTGAAGTTGTTGGTGTCCGTAAGCATACCGGCGGCCAGGGCGGTAAGGGATTTGAGACATATCTTGCCGCAGTCGCCTTCGACGGAGCTGAAATTCATCAGCGTGCGGTACAGAAGCTCGCAGGTGGAGGATGCTCCGGGGTCGGAAATCACGAGGCTGAATCCTTCGGTTACAGGTGCCGGATGATGGTCCACCATCACTTTCACCGCCTTTGATGAGGAAATATGTTCTGACAGCCATTCAGTCCTCTCTATCTTGTTGAAATCCAGGCAGACGATAATCTCCGCACTGTCTATGGCGCCGGTGGCTCCGGCCTTGTCGGATGTGTAGCATATGATACTGCCGTCAGGGTCCAGGAAATCGAGTATGGCCGGCATTTCTGACGGTATGACGATGGTAGCTGACGTATGTCCGCCTGCCTTGAGGAATTCCTTCAGACCGACGGAAGATCCAATGGCGTCGCCGTCAGGATTGAAGTGACAGACAATTACAGTCCTCACATTTTCTTCCAGCAGTTTCTCCATCTCAAGGGCCAGTGGTCTCAGTGTCATATAAGGTAAATTTTGTAGGTGCAAAATTAAAAATATATTGCAAGTCCTAATTATTATTTTTACTTTTGTCGGCATATTTTAAACTGATAAACGAATTAATTTTATACTTACATGAAAACATTATTCAAGGTTTTGACTTATGTAGTCTTTCCTATTGCGATCATCGTACTAGTGTATCTTAACTACGAAAGTGTCATGGAACCTGTCCGCTTCGACAAGGAGGTGGGTAGGAGAGAGGCTGTGGCCATTGACAGGCTTGTCAGCATCAGGACACTGCAGGAGGCCTATAAGACCCAGAACCGTAGGTTCCTGTCCACAACTGACTCTCTTATCGATTTCTACAAAAACGGTCAGATTACTATCGTAAGACAGATCGGCTCCATGGATGACTCTCTCGCAGTAGCGCAGGGAAGAGTAAGTCGTGACAGCATCAAGATAATGGTAAAGGATACTCTCCTCAAGAACAGGGTAGAGCCGATTGACTCCATCAGCTTCATTCCTTTCTCAGGAGGCGAGCGGATACAGATGCACTCTGTAATAAAGAAGGTGTCGGGTATCCAGATACCTCTTTTCGAGGCCCTCGTGCCCTATGATGCTCTTCTGAAGGGACTCGACAGGCAGCTTGTCGTAAATCTCAAGGCGGAGAAGGAGGATATGAATCAGTACACAGGACTTAAAGTCGGTGATATTGAGAATCCTAACAACAACGCCGGTAACTGGGAGTAGTCCTGATGTCCGGCTCACAGAATAGAATAACCATTCAACTAGACTTGGGTGGTTATTCTTTTGTCATATACGACCGGAGCGGAAAACGGCTTGCCTCAGACAGTCGTCCGTGTCCGGTCGATCTTTCGGCAGAGGACCTCGGAAAGGTGCTGTCCGCTCCTTTCGCTTCGGTGACAGTTTTCTATACGACGTGGAAATACACTCTGGTGCCTGTCTCTCAGTTCTCAAAGGACAGTGCCAGGGAGTATCTGGAGACTGTCAGGGACCTGCAGCCGGATGATACGGTGCATACGGTGGAGGTGCCTTCGCACAAGGCGGTGATGGTATTCGCCGTTCCCGGGGGAATCTATTCGGGAATTTCTGCTCTCAACCGCAATGTGAGGTTCTATCCGCTCGCAAGCTGCCTGATAGACAGGCTTGCCGGTATCACTGACAACAACAGACTTCTGGTATCGTTCTCGGCCGGTATGCTCCACGTGGTGGCGGCGGAGAGAGACCGTCTGCTGTTTGCCAACAGCTTCCCGGCCGCCGATCTGGCCACAGCCGAGTATTTTATCTTTTCGGTTACGAAGGAGGTGCTGTTCAATCCGGAAAATACCTGTCTGTATGTTTTCGGGGAGATCAAGCCGGAAGTAAGGGGCGAGCTGGAACGTTATTTCGTATCGGTACGCACGTTGCTATGAGGATAATCGGAGGAAGTCTCAAGGGAAGGACGGTGATGCCGCCTTCGGGTTTCAAGGCGCGTCCGACTACGGATTTCGCCAAGGAAGGACTGTTCAACATTCTGAATAACGAGTATGACCTTTCCTCAGTGAGGGTGCTGGACCTGTTCTCCGGAACCGGAAGCATCTCATTTGAATTTGCGTCAAGGGGAGCCGGGGAGATATATTCGGTGGAGATGAATCCTCTGCACGCCGCATTCATAAAGAAGACTGCGGCCTCTTTCAATATAAAAGGTATGCGTGTGGTGAGACACAATGTCTTCGAGTTTCTGGACATATGCAGGCTTGACTTCGATATCATATTCGCGGATCCGCCATACAGCATCGATGGACTGGATACCATACCGGACAGGGTTTTTGCAGCTCAGGGGTGTTCTGATGGTATCCTGAAGGAGGGCGGAACGTTTATACTGGAGCATCCCGGAACTTATTCTTTCAAGGAGCATCCTCGTTTCGATAAGGAGCGTAAATACGGTAATGTACATTTTTCATTTTTTAAATAATAAATTATGTCAACGGTAACATTGGGCGGCAACGCCGTGAATATCAAAGGGGTGTTTCCCACTCCCGGACAAACTGCCAAAAATTTCACAATGGTCAAGGGAGACCTGAGCGAGGCGTCTCTCAGTGACTGGGCCGGAAAGAAAGTGATATTGAACATCTTCCCCAGTCTGGATACGGCGGTGTGCGCCACATCTGTGCGTAAATTCAATCAACTCGCGGCAGGCATGGCCAATACTGTGGTTCTGGCCATTTCTAAGGATCTTCCTTTTGCTCAGGGACGCTTCTGCACGACGGAAGGTATAGAGAATGTGGTGCCTCTTTCAGCATTCCGCAATGCTTCTTTCGGTGAGGACTACGGAGTGGCTATGACGGACGGCCCGCTGTCCGGTCTTCTTGCCAGAGCTGTCGTGGTAATCGGAGAGGACGGCAAAGTTGTTTATTCTCAATTAGTCCCCGAGATTACAACGGAGCCTGATTACGAAAAAGCAATCGCAGCACTGTAAATTTGTTTAAAAAAATTTGCAAATAAGTAAAAACACTATATCTTTGCAGTCCCTTTCGGAAACGATAGGGAGCAAATAGGAACGGTGCGGTAGTTCAGCCTGGTTAGAATGCCGGCCTGTCACGCCGGAGGTCGCGGGTTCGAGTCCCGTCCGCACCGCCAAAAGATTTGGCAAATTAAAGCAAATCCTTGAAGTCCAGCCACTTCAGGGATTTTTTCGTATATGCCGGTATGGCAAAATACTCCATTCTGGAGTAGTTCAGCGTTGGACTAAAATAAGGAGACGCCAGCGCTGTCCGGAATGCGGGTCGCTGGATGTAATCAAATGGGGAGTGCGAAACGGTAAGTAGAGGAGCACATAATAAATGAAATGTTCTGAATATATGATAGTTATGATTTTGGTGCGGGACTTTCGACGGTATTTGAGGGTGGGCAGGAACATCTGTTTTCTACAAGTTGTTGATTTGCTGATGATTGTGAGAT
>DXAW01000008.1 GCA_019116865.1 Candidatus Coprenecus stercoravium
AGATTGGATATGAATCTTGCAATATGCCGCACAGCCTCATCTGCTGTCAGTCCCTCGTATGAAAAATCCCTTTCAGTAGAGATGTCGTATTCCAGGGTCTCGGTTATCAAGCCGGCACCGGCATATATTACCGTACCTCCGTCCAATACCCATTCTTTTTTGGAGATGTTATAGTCCCGGATGCGTCCGGCGAATTTGTAAATGCCTGTGAAAAGATACCGATGGATACGGATGAGTTCAGCCGGAGTCATGGAGAATGCCTGTTCTGCGAGAAGTTCGGTGATTCTGTAAGATACTGTGTCTGCCTCCTTTGTCCGCTCATCACTGCCGGTGTCTTCTCTTGCTGTGCGGCTCTCATAGTAGGACTCAATGCGCTGCCTTACTTCCCGGAGCGAGATGTCTCCCTCGATATGCTCGCGGGCGGTATCAATAAGGTACGCCGAGGGCTTCAGCCCGTCCACGTCCTGAAGTCCGATGGCCGTGCGCCATGCCTGCGCCCGCTCCGCCCTCGACGGCTCTCCCTGCCTTATATATTCCTCGAAGTCCATCATCACTGCATTTTGACTTTTTCCATGATTAATCCGACTGCAATGGCAATGCCAAAACTTAGAAGCGTCCCTACAAGGACGTATTCTGTCCTATCTGTGTCCGAATCCTTGAACCTGAGAATAGACTTGGCGGCGACGACAAATCCTATGGCCCCGTACTGTCCTATAAGCACAAAAATCAACGTCAGAAGCCTTTCCAGACTGCCGATCAGTGCTCCGGCATTTCTCATGTTCCTGCAAGATGCGCCCTCTCCAAGTTGATATTTTTGCAATACTTTCTTTATCAGAATATTAGCCGGTTTGCAGCAGAACAGCGCTCCGGCAATGAGAAGCGGAATTGAGATAGAGAATGAGAACATGCTGTCAATCTTTTGCAGAGGCAACAAGTCTGTCGCGTTGTATATGACTGATACTGCGAAGATAACAGCTATGTGCAGCAGCTGGTCAAATATAAAAACCGACAGGTTCTCTCTGAAATATAGTTTTAACAGGTCAATGAGCCAGTGCGAAACGGCTATGGCCAAAGCGTAAATTATGAATCCCGTTTGAGGGACCGTCAACCATGACAGGATGCAGATTACAAGAGAGTGGACGTACAAAAAGGGGCTTTTTATCTTACAGGTCTCTTTCTGATGGCAAAGTTTGTCATTCTGGCAGTAGAAATCTCCCACGAGATGAGCGGTAAACAGACTTAAAAACAACCAACTATTCATATCCTTCAAATTTTAAGTTCTCAAAATACCGTAGAGCCTCCTCGATGCAGTACCATTTTGCCGATTTGGAATGCTGGCTTACAGCCGGCTGTCGGATTCCCATCCTGGAGGCTATATCTGATTCGTTCATGCCAAGCAGTTTGTAATAAAGAACATTGCACTGACGCCTGGTAGCATCATTTATAAGTGCATCAGTGAGCAGGACAACTGTGTTTACGCCTTGATATGCCTCCATGTTGTCCGCACAGAATATCATTGTCCCTTTCGCTGTGGAGTTTGTCTTTTCAAGACCTCTGCCTGACAGGTAAATGGCTTTCCCATCCATTATGCCCTCGGCCTTTTCGACAATCCGCATCACGCCGATGCCTATGGCTATCCGGATGCCGAAAGTCACGAATTGCTGATTGTATTTTGTCAAACTGACATCAAAGGCTTTGATAAAAGTTTTCAAGATCAATGCTATCCTGAAAATCTTTCTCGGCTCCGGCAGGATGCACTCCAGATAGTCCCCTTTTACGAGTCTACCCCAGAATCCCGGAAATTCCTTTTCAAGCAATCCAAGCAACTCTTCTATCGCGCGTTTAAGCCTTATGGTTTCATTGACAGACAGGCTGGTCGAGGCGACGATGTCCGCTGAGATAGAAGCATATATGTGATTGTCAGTGTTCATACCAACAAACATAAGCAAAAAATCTTAAATCAGCAAATTATAAGTATTAATGCTTATAAAAAATAAAAATAAGCTAGAATACTTATTGAGTGACATTTTGGCAGAGTGTGCGGAGTGGCACTCAATTTGTTTAATGAGTCTGTGCAGTTTGAAAACAACTAAAAATTAAAAGATATGAACATTAGACCTTTAGCAGACAGAGTGCTCGTAGAGCCCAAAGAAGCTGAGACCAAGACAGCAAGCGGAATCTATATTCCCGAGACAGCAAAAGAGAAACCCCAGCAGGGTAAGGTAATAGCTGTAGGCAGCGGTAAGAAGGATGAGCCCATGGAACTGAAAGTGGGTGACACCGTTCTCTACGGAAAGTATTCCGGAACCGAGATCACCGTTGACGGCAAGGACTATCTGATGATGCGTCAATCGGACGTGCTGGCAGTTCTTTAATTCTGTGTAGTGTTTAACTTTTAAAAACTAAAAATCATGGCAAAAGAAATCAAATTCAATATGGAAGCCCGCAGCCTGATGAAGGAAGGCGTGGACGCTCTTGCAAACGCAGTGAAGGTAACCCTCGGTCCTAAGGGACGCAACGTGGTTATCGACAAGAAATTCGGTGCTCCTCAGGTTACCAAGGACGGTGTTACCGTAGCCAAGGAAGTGGAGCTTGAGGACCGTTTCCAGAACATGGGTGCCCAGATGGTAAGGGAAGTGGCATCCAAGACCAACGACCAGGCCGGTGACGGTACCACCACCGCTACTGTCCTCGCACAGGAAATCATCAGCGTAGGTCTGAAGAACGTGACCGCAGGCGCCAACCCCATGGATCTGAAGCGCGGTATCGACAAGGCTGTTGAGACAGTAGTAGCCGACCTGAAGAAGCAGACCCAGGAAGTGGGTGAGGATATGGCCAAGGTAGAGCAGATCGCCACCACATCCGCCAACAACGATGCTTTCATCGGCAAGCTCATCGCAGAGGCAATGGGCAAGGTGAAGAAAGAGGGTGTCGTTACAGTTGAGGAGGCCAAGGGCACTCAGACCGAGGTCAAGGTCGTTGAGGGCATGCAGTTCGACAGAGGCTACATCTCTCCCTACTTCATGACCAACCCTGACAAGATGGAGGCCGTTCTCGAGAACCCCAAGATCCTGATCACCGACAAGAAGATCTCTTCGATGAAGGACCTTCTCCCCATCCTCGAGCCCATCGCTCGTAACAGCGAGTCCCTCCTTATCATAGCTGAGGACGTAGACGGCGAGGCTCTGACTACTCTGGTAGTCAACAGACTCCGCGGAACGTTGAAGGTCGCTGCCGTGAAGGCTCCCGGATTCGGTGACCGCCGCAAGGAGATGCTTCAGGATATCGCCACACTGACAGGTGCCCAGGTAATCTCCGAGGAGAGAGGCTTCACCCTTGAGAACACCACTCCCGACATGCTCGGTAAGGCCGACAAGGTGACCATCGACAAGGAGAACACCACCATCGTCAACGGCAAGGGTGACAAGGACGCTATCGCTGACCGTGTAGCCCAGATCCGCAAGCAGATCGAGAAGACCACTTCCGACTATGACCGCGAGAAACTCCAGGAGAGACTGGCCAAGCTGGCCGGCGGTGTGGCTGTCCTCTATGTAGGCGCAGCATCCGAGGTCGAGATGAAGGAGAAGAAGGACAGGGTAGAGGACGCTCTGAACGCTACCCGCGCTGCAGTAGAAGAGGGTATCATCCCCGGCGGCGGTGTCGCTTTCATCCGCGCCATCGAGGCCCTGAAGGGTCTGAAAGGTGAGAACGAGGACGAGCAGACCGGTATCAACATCGTGGCCAAGGCCATCGAGGCTCCTCTGCGCACCATCGCCGAGAACGCAGGTGTCGAGGGCAGTGTAGTGGCTCAGAAAGTCCGCGAGGGCAAGGGCGACTTCGGTTACAATGCCCGCGCCGACCGCTACGAGAACCTGCTCGCAGCCGGTGTCATCGACCCGACCAAGGTTACCCGCGTGGCTCTGCAGAACGCCGCTTCAGTAGCCGGTATGTTCCTCACCACCGAGTGCGTTATCGCCGACAAGCCGGAACCCGCTCCCGCAGCTCCTGCCATGAACCCCGGAATGGGCGGCATGATGTAATCAGCTGACGGCACTCCCATATTTTGAGACAATGCTGCCGCAATCGTCATCCCAGACGGTTGCGGCAGTTTTTTTACATTATGACCTCAAAACATTTTGAGGTTTTTGTCACTTTTGTCTCAAAACATTTTGAGGTTTTTGTCGTTTTGGATTTAAAACATTTTGAGGTTTCTGACAAAATCAGTATTTTCGCCATAAAATATATGGGTTATGGCAGATATAACATTTAAAAGAAAACTTTATCAGAGACTATTGGACTGGAAAAGAAACCGTAGCGGCAGGACTGCCGTGCTGGTCGAGGGGGCCAGACGTGTAGGCAAATCCACGCTGGTCGAAGCTTTTGCCAAGCAGGAATACCGCTCGTACATACTGGTGGATTTTTCCAAGGCATCTACTGAGACCTTCAATCTGTTCAATGATATATCTGACCTGAATTATGTGTTCCTAAGGCTTCAGCTTATCTACAATGTCCGTCTGTATGAGCGCGAGTCTGTCATAATCTTCGATGAGGTACAGCTTCAGCCGCTGGCCCGGCAGGCTATAAAGCATCTTGTAGCTGACGGCCGGTATGACTATATAGAAACGGGGTCACTGCTCTCCATTAAAAAAAATGTGAGGAATATCGTCATTCCGAGCGAAGAGACGAAACTGAGGATGAACCCCATGGATTATGAGGAGTTCCGTTGGGCAATGGGGGATACAGTGACAGTGCCGCTTCTTCAGAAGGCTTTTGCGGACAGGCTGCCGTTAAAAGAGGCACACCGCAAGCTCATGAGGGATTTCCGTCTCTACATGCTTGTCGGAGGAATGCCGCAAGCTGTGAGCGAGTATCTGGAGACCAATAACCTTAGCAGCGTGGATGTTGTCAAGCGTGAGATACTGGATCTGTATTTCAGTGATTTTCATAGAATAGACCCTTCGGGGAGGGTTTCCATGATGTTTGAGGCAGTGCCGGCTGAGCTCAACAGAAATTCTTCAAGATACAGAGTCTCCAACGCTGTCAAGGATGCCCGCAATGACAGGATGAGTGAATATCTGGCAGATCTAGTAAGTTCCATGACCGTCAATATCTCATACAACGTCAGCGACCCGAACATAGGCCTGTCGCAGTCCAAGGACATGGACAGCTATAAGTTGTTCATAGCGGACACAGGTCTTTTCATCACCCTTGCCTTCAGGGATAAGGCTTTTACGGACAACATTATCTATCAGCAGCTCCTAAGTGACAAACTGGCCACCAATCTTAGATATGTCTACGAGAATGTCGTTGCGCAGATGCTCCGTGCATCAGGCAACGAACTTTACTATCACACCTTCCCCACTGACAGTGGAAAACATAATTACGAAATCGATTTTCTGCTGGCAAGGCACAACAAAATCTGTCCTGTGGAGGTCAAGTCTTCCGGATATAAGGCTCATGCGTCGCTGGATATTTTCTGCGATAAGTTCTCATCAAGAATCCTCGATAAATACTTGATTTATTCCAAGGACTTGGCTAAGGAGCAGGGGCTGACCTGCCTGCCGTTCTACATGACCCAGTTCATCTGACAGAACAACTCCCATATTTTGAGACAATGCTGCCGCAATCGTCATTCCAGACGGTTGCGGCAGTTTTTTGTCACATACACGCAAGTTGTATGCAAATTAAGGGCACCGTCATCTGGCTATCGTTCTTCTAGTCTTGTTTTTAATACTTTCCAACGCGAGCACCGTTTTTACATTGTTCCTATGTGTAACAAACTAAATGCAGTTATGAAAAAACACTTTTTCAATGTGATTGCGGCACTCGCACTGGTGTGCGGCGTGTTCGCGTTTACCGGCTGCGCTGACTACGAGAGTGACATCAACTCACTCAACGAGCGTCTTGACGAGCTTGAGACAGGTCAGATAGCCAGTATTGAAGACCAAATTGCAGCTCTGACAGGATCGCTTGATGAGGCCGAAGAACTCATTAAGATGCTTCAGGGCAATGTGAGTGACCT
>DXAW01000085.1 GCA_019116865.1 Candidatus Coprenecus stercoravium
GTCATTACATAATCCACATTGGGATTCTCCTTTGCCTCCTTGCGCTTGGCTATGCAGGGTCCGATGAACACCTGCTTGGCGTCAGGATATTTCTCTTTGATAATCTGCGCTGTATAATACATGGGAGAGCCTGATGCCGATACGAAAGGCGCCATATCGGGGATATGCTTCCTTACCAGCTGTATATATGACGGGCAGCAGCTTGTAGTCATGAACGGCTGACCCTCTCCGAGCTTTTCCTTGAGCTCCACTGCCTCGTTGGAGACTGTCATCATAGCGCCCTCGGCCACCTCCACTACAGCAGTGAAACCTATAGCCTTGATTGCGCCGTAGAGCTTCTCCTTGGTGGTGTTGAACTGACCCAGGATAGAAGGAGCGACCATAGCCACCACCGGCTTGCCGTCCCAGATATTGTTGAGGACATCAAATACCTGCGAAATCTCGAATATAGCTCCGAAAGGACAGGCGTTCAAGCATTTGCCGCAGTAGATACACTTGCTCTCATCGATATGCTCCACTCCGTACTGGTCCTTGGAGATAGCCTTCACAGGGCAGGCCTCCTCACAGGGAACAGGAACATACACGATAGCATGATAAGGACAGCTCTGATAGCATTTGCCGCAGTTGATACACAGGTCGTGGTCTATCACGGCCTGGCCATGACGCTTCTTGTCATGTGTGATGGCTCCCTTGGGACAGTTCATCGAACAGCTTCTGGCCACACATCCACGGCAGAGATTGGTAATCTCATAGTTGGTTTTCACACAGGAAGAACATGCCTCGTCTATGACGCTCATGATATTTTCCTTCTGCTCCCTCTCTCCGTTGATGGCCCTGCGGGCATAATCTGAAAGCGGTGTAAGCTCGTCTTTCTCATCACTCATGTCATATCCGAGAAGCGGAAACATCTTGTATTTCCATACAGCCCTTTCTTTATGGATACAGCATCTGCCCAAAACTTCGGAGTTACGCGGGCTGAGCTGGATGGGCAACCTGTCGATATCCTGACACAGCCTGTCTTCCTTCCATTTATTTACCATCATCGCCAACAGCTTGTGGCGCACGATCATGACGTTGTTTGTAAAAGCCATATTTCAGTGTTAAGTTGTTATAAAAGTGCTGCAAAAGTATAAAAAGTTTTTTAACTTAACGAACCCCCGAGGCGGAAATACTTCTCCATCACCTTGACAGCTATCAGACGCTCCAGGGACGGGTCCGCAAACTGAGCCGCATACTCCTTGCCGTGACGGTTGATTTCCTCAGCCTCTTCCGGATGTGCGGTATAGTATTCCATCTTTTCTATAAGGTCCGAATAATCCGGTCTGATCTCCACGTAATGATAGCCGGGTATCAGGGTCCCCTCCATGAACCAGGTCTCGTAAACCGGCCGTGGCATCACAGGCAGGCAGTCCGAGGACATAACCCACTTAAGGTTGGTCGCCACGTCGTTGCCTTCTATACAAGAGACAAACTTGTAATCGAGATGCCTCCGGACGGATATTTTAGGACGTATCCACTCGGGATGCTCCTTCTCCGACGGATTGATGCTGCCGAGGTCGCACATGGGATGGCCGAAATACATCTCCATGAACCTACGGCGGTGCGGCTGGCCTACATAGGACATGCCAATGAGCCTGTCCTGCTTCTTCCTGAAAGGCACCGGATCCCGACGGACAAAGCGGAAATGCCTCAGCATATCAAGCGGCAGCACCACTGAACAGGCACTGTCTCCGGCTATGGGACGGCTTTTGACAAAGGACGGGACCGAAGGCACATATGTGATGTCTCCGAAAAGATACGAAGCCCGCACCTTGGCAGGAAAATATCTGAGATACTTCAAGGTATCGAAGATATATCTGGAATTGGCCCTCGCGCCGCCGAGCACCGCATCGGGTCTGACGGCTGAAGACGGGACAAAAGGCCCGGCATCCGACCTGAAGCCGCCGGACAGCCGGTTGTAATAGGTCACCCTGTAATCCACATACTGCTTCTGCAACGGAAGCAGACGGTCATAGGATGAGAGTATCTTTTTATAGCGTCTTCTGAAAAACGCTCTTGTGAAAAGGTTCAGATAACCTCTGATGTAAAATGCAGGAGGACATTCCCCGGCCGGCAAAGGCAGGACAGGATCCCTGTATCCGCGAAGAACAAGACGGGGAAGATTCTCTACGGGACGCAGCACAGGACAGAGAGGAACTGTCCGCGTCACATCCTTTCTCATCCTGCGGTAATCAGCATGGGCCCGCACCACCGACTTGAAAAAGGACAGCTTGCCGGTAAGAAGATACATAGCCGCTATCGCCCCGTCCACGCACATTCTGGAGAATATAATCCGTCTGCGGTTCCGCTCCGGAAGATTCTTGTACATCATCAGCAGGTTGTTGCGGAAATTGAGATACAACTTCCTCGGAGAGTTGTTGGGCAGGGTGCCGCCGCCGACATGATAGACTTTGGAACCCGGGAACGCCCATACCTCCCAGCCGGACAACATGGCCCGCCAGCAGAGGTCTATCTCCTCCATATGCGCAAAGAAAGCCTCGTCCAATCCTCCCAGCTGATGCCACACCCCAGAGCGTATCATAAAGGCCGCACCCGAGGCCCAGAACACCTTGCAGGCCGAGTCATACTGACCTTCATCCCGCTCTACCGTAGCCAGTATACGGCCCCTGCAATACGGGAAATACCACCTGTCCACAAAGCCTCCGGCGGCTCCGGCGTGCTCAAAAAAGCCTCTATCACTATAGCTGAGAATCTTGGGAGCGCATACGGCGCAGCGTGGGTGCGAGTCCATAAAACGCTCCAGGCCGTCCAGCCATCCGGGAGTCACTTCTATATCGGAATTGAGCAGAAGATAATAGTCAAATGTCTCTCCATCACTTCTTATCCTGTCGAACGCCCTGTTGTAACCTCCTGTAAACCCATAGTTACGGTCAAAGACAATCAATCTCACATCCGGCCATGTATTACGCAGATACTCCAAGGAGCCGTCCTGCGAACCGTTGTCCGCAACATAAAGCACGTCTCCCTCCGGCATATGCTCCAGCACGGAGGGGATGAATTTTTCCAGATAGGCTTTTCCGTTCCAGTTAAGTATGACTACCGCAGTGGTTGACATTCCATACAAGCTTTACAATACATCTTTCAGTAACGGCAGGCGCACGGCATTGGAACCTTTCAGAAGCACCGTACATCCGCTTAGCGGACTGTTTTCCAACAGACGACGGGCCTGGTCCACATCCGAACAGAACTCAAAGCGGCTGTCCGAAGCCTCCTGGAAGCCGTCCGCCGCCTTTTCGAACTCTCCGCCCACAAAGACAGCCCTTTCGCAGCCGCTCATGCCGGCAACTCTGGATATCACCTTTCTATGTTCTTCCACCGAATCCTCGCCAAGCTCAAGCATCTGACCGAGAATCAATACTTTATGAGGAAAATTCGAGGCTGCGAAATTACACAGCGATGCCTTCATGCTCGAAGGGTTGGCGTTGTAAGTATCCAGCACCAACAGATTACGGTCAGTCCTGTCCAGCTGGGAACGCAGATTGGACGGCACATAAGACCTTACTGCCGCTGCCGCTGCCTCCGTCGGCACTCCGAAATACTGTCCTACACACAGGGCCGCCATCACATTGGGGGCATTGTAGCCGCCTATCAGATGAGTGTCCACCTCGAAGCCGTCTGCCAGAGCCAGACGCAGGTAAGGCAGGCTCTCCGTCACCGGCATTATTTCCGCACCGGACGCCTCGACACCGTAGCGGACTATACGCAGATCCGGTCTCTGAGCCGCCATAGCGCATAAGTCATGATCATCTGCATTGAGGAAGACAGTATCACCTGTACGCTGCAAGTAGTCATATAACTCTCCTTTTGTCCGCTTCACTCCCTCAAATGAGCCGAATCCCTCCAAATGGGCCTTCCCCACATTGGTCACCAGGCCATAGTCAGGCAGGGCAATGCCCGCAAGAGCCGCTATCTCTCCAGGATGATTGGCTCCCATCTCTATCACCGCTATCTCTGTACTCCCGGTAATGCGAAGCAGTGTAAGCGGCACTCCGATATGATTATTAAGGTTCCCCTCCGTGGCTGTCACCTTGTATTTTGCAGACAGCACGGCACATATCAGTTCCTTGGTCGTCGTCTTGCCGTTGGTGCCGGTCAGGCCTATGACAGGTATCCTGAACCGGGAACGGTGCATACGGGCCAGCACCTGCAGGGCCTCCAAAGTGTCCTCCACCACTATGATTCTGTCTCCATCAGCCAATCCGCTGTCTGCCGATACGACAGCCACGGCGGCTCCGGCTTCCAGCGCAGCGGCGGCGAATCTGTTTCCGTCGAAATTGTCTCCTTTGAGAGCAAAGAACATCTGCCCTTTCTCTATCCTGCGGCTGTCCGTAGACACTCCGCAACTGGAGACAAAAGCCTCATACAATCTGTTTTCCAAGTTCCGTTCCATATCTACTTCCTGCCTGTGGAGCCGAAGCCCCCCTGTCCTCTCTCCGTCTCTCCCAGCTCGTCCGTCTCTTCCCATTCCACCCTCTCATGACGGGCCACCACCATCTGGGCGATACGCTCTCCCGGATTGACCGTAAAGTCCTCCGTAGAGAGATTGACCAGTATCACCTTGATTTCTCCACGGTAGTCGGCGTCAACCGTACCCGGAGTATTGACCAGGGAAATGCCGTGCTTGACGGCAAGACCGCTACGGGGGCGTATCTGCGCCTCATAGCCCTCAGGCAGTTCAATGTAAAGTCCGGTAGGGACCAGCTCTCTCTGCAAGGGCTTGAGTACCATCGGCTCCGAGATATCCGCCCTGAGATCCATTCCGGCAGACAGAGGTGTCGAATACGACGGCAGTGCGAACCGGGATTTATTAACTATTCTTACTTTCATATCCTTTATGTCGTTTAAAATATTTTTCAGATAAGTACAGTACGCCAAGATACACCGCAATCAGGAAGGTACGCAGAGCCAGAACCCAGCCGTAAGGAACAGTGTCCGGCACTGCCATGGCTGCGGCGTAAAGCAGCAGACCGAAAGCCACGACAGCCAGTATCCGGTTCCAGCGGTACGGTATCGGATAGTACTTGCGGCCGAGCAGTACGCACAGCACCAGCATCACCAGATAACTGGCGAAATGTCCCCAGGCGGCCGCATGATACGAATACACCGGCAGGAAGCATATATTGATGACAGCGGTGACCGCAAGACCGGTCAGCGTAATATATATTGCGAAAGAGGAACGGTCGGAGAGCTTGTACCACATGGAGACGTTGAAAAGCATACCCATCATCATGTAGGCAAGCAGCATGACCGGAACTATGTCCATGCCGGCGCGGAAATCCCTGCCGACAATCATCTGTATAATATCCAAATAGAATGTCACACCGAGAAATATCAGCATACAGAACATCACGAAATACTCCATCACGGAGGCGTATATCCTGCGGAAATCCTTCTGTCTGGTGTTGGAGAAGAAGAAAGGCTCGGCGGCGAAACGGAACATCTGGACGAAAAGAGACATTATCACCGCCACTTTTACGGCCGCCTGATAGACACCCAGGTCGGCGCGCCACAGAGTATCATCCACATTGAAGAAGCGGAAAAGTATGCGGTCCAGAAAATCATTGGCCACTCCCGGAAGACCGGCCACCATAAGCGGCAGCGAATATCCGAGCATATCCCTGACCGTCCTGCCGTCGATGGATACCCGCAGGCGCAGCAGATCGGGAATAAACAGGAGCACGCACACGACACAACTTACCACTATCGAGAATATCGGATATGAGAAATCCGGAACGGCAGGGATAAATCCTGACAGCAGGTTGTCGGGGTGCGAGACTGCGAAAGCGGGATACCAGAGGAAAAGGAGAAGGTTGCAGCCGGCTTCCGTCAGTATCTTTATCGTCTTGAAGGCGGCGAATCTCCATGCCCTGGACTCACAGCGCAGCTTGGCGAAAAGAACGGACGTGAATGAATCAGTAAGAAGAATAACTCCCACATACACGTAGACATTCCAGTAACCTCCGTACCCCATGAGCACAGACAGTTTCTTTCCGAAAATGACCATCAGCAGCAGAAATACTGCCGAGACGGCGGAGACGGCCAGCAACGCCCCAGAGAAGACTTTGCGCGGCTCGTAGCCGTCCTTGTTGGCGAAACGGAAGCACCCGGTCTCAAGTCCCATGGTCAGAAGTACCTGAAGTACTGCTATGTAGGACATAAACTCCGTCAGCACTCCGTAGTCAGAAGCGGTCAGGGTATAGGTATACAGAGGCAGCAGCATATAATTAAGGAACCTGGCCACTATAGTGCTGGTACCGTATATAACCGTCTGCCCGGCGAGTTTTCCCAATATCTGCCTCATGCCCATGCCTTGTCCCTCCGTCAGTTCCTAAGTCCGTGCTCCCTGAATATCAGGAATCCTATATTGAATGAAGGATACCATTTGGTCTTCCTGGCCATCTCGTAATAAGCGCATGACAGCGACACCGGCCCTATGGGGGACTGCCATACAAATGCGGCATTGCCTATGAATCCTCCTTTAGGGAAAGGGTCCGAATACTCATAGCCTCCGGAAGCTGTCTCCACCAGCGATCTGTACGGCTGGAAATAACCGGCCGTAAGATGCAGGAAAACGGTCTTGGTAAACTTTATTATGGGAGACACAGTGAGTCCGGCATAGACCGGCGCCCTGTATGCCTCCAGCATAAGCGTCTTGCTGTGAACCGTAGGCTGGAACGCAGGCATGGCCATCATCGTTGACGTGTAGTCAACCAGGTCCAGCTTGGTCGACGCAGTGATGTCCAGATTGTATCCCAGAGAGAACCAACGTCCCAGGTCATAATAGTCCTCCAGATTAAGGCGCACCATGAGCGTATGCTTGAGCGGCCTGGTCACTCTGCTCATGTCCACGAACATAGTACCCTCGTCATGACTCTCATGACTGAATATATAGCGGAACTCCAGCAGCCTTCTCCTTCCGGAAGACGGATACATCACATAATCCAACGTGCTCTGAGCCATTTTTAGCCTGGCCGTCAGATACGACAGCCATGTATTGTCCCGGACATCATACTGTGTGTAATTATCCGCCGGGAAATAATCATATTTGTTTATGCCCCCGGTAATTCCGAACTCCAGGAGAATGCTGCTGTTGTACGAGAGAGGCGTTCCCATATTGACGGTAGCATAATATTCCGTCTCTCTCCGGTTGGACGCCAGGGAATTGGAAAGCAGCTTGCCCTGGCTGCTTCCGAAATAATCATACCGCTGCGCATTGATCATCACCTCATACAGGAACAGCGGCTTTACACCGATATGCTGGCGGAAATACAGCCCGACGCCTGTAAACAGCTGGCCTATATCCAGATTGACAGCCGCATTCCATGGATGCCTTGAGAAATGCACATGGGACAAGCCCACATAACCCTGCATCAGCGAGGAGGAAGAGATATTGCCGCCCACCGAGAGCGACAGCACATTTTTAGGAGTCGCCTGGAGCCGGAGGACAAAAAGCGAGTCTCCGTCCTGTCTGGCAGTGGGATAGAACGACTGAATCGCATTGGTGGACAACACCCGGTAATATCCTCTTTTAGCCTGATTGTAGGAGAATACGTCCTTTCTGTCAGTAATGGTCCTGGCTATATACTCCTTTTGATCATCAGTAAGATTTCCGGTCACCTCCAGTGAATCGAACTTCAGGTCCATACACCTTTGTCTGAACGCTATGCGCATCGAGTCCACCTGCGCGGCGGACCTGCGCCGTTCTATCCGCTTCAAGATACTGTCCATATACAGCATGGCCGTATCATAGCCCTTGCGCACAAGCTCGTCTATCTTGTCGAACTCCAGAAGCGAATAGTCATAGATTCCGGATATGAGGATGCCCTCCTCCTCCGGTATCTCATAGTCCGTATCAACTGTCATTATGGTCTCCAGCTGCTTGTACAGATCATCCTGGTCCGCTCCTATTGGCTCGCCCTTGACGCACTTGGCGCCGATAATGACGTCGGGATGATATTTGTCCCTCATTATCTCCCAAGGGAAATTATTGTAGAAACCGCCGTCGAACAGCAGCACCGAGTCTATCTTTATAGGCTTGAAATACGCCGGAAAAGTCATTGAGGCCCTTATGGCCGAACCCAGATCCCCGTTATCCGAAATATAAGGACGCTTCTGCATCACATCGGCCGAAACACAGAAGAACGGTATCATCAAGTTGTCGAAATCATATTGCGCCGCAGCAGATGCATTGGCGAACATCTGCACGAAAGCTATATCCATCGGGAACGGCGAGACCAGACTGGCCGGCAGTGATATTTTAACCTTCTTCCTGCCCTGCTTCAGTTCCTTCTCATCCCAACGCATATTGATTCTCACCATTGACGGCGTCGGATATCCGTAGTAGAGATAGGAGAAAAACTCCCTCTCCCCGGCTCCGGTATACCAGGCCTGAAACTCCTTGGTCTTCATCATGGCTATCATATCATCAGGAGACAGACCGATGGCATAAAGACCGCCTACAATGGAACCTATGGAAGTACCGGATATGTAGTCAATAGGTATCCCGTTGTCTTCCAGAGCCTTTATCACTCCTATGTGCGACAGGCCCTTTGCTCCTCCGCCACTGAGGACAAGTCCGACAGACTGACCGGAAAGCCTCGGCGCCGACAGAAGAACAAATAAAAGCAAAAAGATTGATATTTTTCGGAATACCATTACTATCTTTGTAAAATTCATTCAAAGATATAGAAAGATTATAGAAACATCGTTATGAAATCAAAAATTTTTATCCTGATGCTGGCAGGTATCATTGCAGCTGCCTCTTGCGACAACAATAACAGCACCGGCGGACCCGGTCAGAACGACGGTACGGACACCACTCAGACAGCACCGTTCGACTCGACACTCGCATTCAACCCGGCCGACCTGCCGGAAGAGCCCGTGTTTGAAATACACACAAACATGGGAACCATCACCATCATGCTCTATGAGGACACCCCTCTTCACAGAGACAACTTCATCAAACTCGCCTCTGAGAGATTCTACGACAGTCTTCTGTTCCACAGAGTCATCTACGGATTCATGATTCAGACCGGAGACCCGCTGACCAAGGATCCTGACAAATCGGCCTTCTACGGCTCGGGCGACGCCGGCTACACCATTCCTGCCGAGATACTGCCCAACCACACCCATAAAAAGGGTGCTCTGGCCGCCGCAAGACAAAGCGACCTGGCCAACCCCAAGAAAGAGTCTTCCGGCTCACAGTTCTACATCGTGCAGAATGAGGCCGCATGCGTCCAGCTGGACGGTGAGTATACCGTATTCGGAGAGACTTTGGACGGATTCGATGTCATCGACCGCATAGCGACGGTACGTGTGGACTCCCAGACCTCCAGGCCTCTGTCAGACGTAAGGATAATAAAAATCACTCCCGTCATCTAGCACAGGATGGACGTCAGGGAAGCCTTGCTCAAAAGCCGCAGCTACAGACGTTTCCATCAGGATATCCGTATCCCGGAGAAAGACTTGCTCGTCATTGCGGACGCAGCGCGCCTTTCCCCCTCAGGACGGAATATTCAAGCTCTTAAATTCTACCTTTCCAACAAGGAAGACATCAACAACCTTATATTCCCTACTCTCGCATGGGCCGGCTATCTTACGGACTGGGCCGGTCCCGCCGAGGGGGAAAGGCCATCGGCATATATCATACAGCTGCTCGACACCGGCATTGCCGCCGGCACCTTGTGCGAAGAAGGCATCACAGCCCAGAGTATGCTGCTGCAGGCCGTGGAATTAGGATACGGCGGATGTATAATTGGAGCGGTGAAAAGAGACGTACTGAGAAAAAGCCTCGGGCTGCCGGACAGACTCCGGATACTCAATGTCATTGCCCTCGGGAAACCGGCCGAGAAAATCGTCCTTGAAGATATGAGGGACGGTCAGTTCAAATACTGGCGGGATGCCGACGGCACGCATCATGTCCCCAAGCGGAGTATTGAGGAACTGGTGATAATACCATAAAGCAAATGTGCTCCGCATCTCACGACGTGGAGCACATCCTAACTTAACCTAAAACTTAACCTATGAAAAAACTATCGATTAAATTACTTGCAAACTCCGTGCCACACTAATTGGCTCCTCCGACAAAATCCACAGATTCTATACTGAACTCAAAGGGCAAGGAGCTTTCATTCCATACGTCTCCTCCGTCTTCAGTAAAATACACGGCACCCGTAGCTCCGGTCGACGATACCACGGACAAGGCTCCGCGCTTTCCGTCCCTGAGAAAAGAGACGGATGTTATCACTCCGTCCGAATAAGCCGGCACCGGCGAAAGATTGCGGCTTGTACTGAATCCGTCCGTGGAAAGATACAGACGGCCCCCGGCACCGCAAGCCCAGCCGTAGCTTTCTCCATACAGGTCAAGCGACAGCAGGTCCACGTCACTGCTAACAGTCTGCGTCCACGAAGAGCCTCCGTCCCTGGAGACAAGCACGCCCATAGTATTGGTTCCGGCAATATACACGACAGGTCCGGGGACAGCGCATATATCGGTCGGCTGCTGAAGTTCATAGGCCGCCGGGACATTGAACTCCGACCATGTATTGCCTCCGTCCGGAGAATAATCCACCACTACTCCGCCTGACAATCCGCTGCCGCAGCACCATATGCTCTTTCCGTCCATCGTCGTTATCGCCGAATAGGACTGCACTGACGCTGATTCGCGGCAGATACTCCACGAGGAGCCTCCGTTGACGGTCTTCAGCACGACACAAGTATCCGACGATACCGCCCATGCCGTATCCCCGTCCATTGCCACAACCGCCGATATGGACACCGGAGGCAATCCGCCCAGGGAAGAGCCCTGATTGACCCAGGTCGTACCGCCGTCCTCCGTCTTGAGCAACACGGATCTGCGGGCAGACGTATCCGCTTCGCCGCCTATCCAGCACACCTGATCGCTGACGGCGCACACATCCGTAAGTCTCACATCCGGCACCATCGCCGTACTCCCCTGACGCACCCATGAGCGTCCGGCGTCGGTCGTACGGAGAATGGTTCCGTAGCCGCTGTCTCCGGCTCCGGCCGCCCAGCCGGACAACACCAGATCCAGCGACACATTACACTCAGTTGTTCCTCCGGCAGGGATATTCACCTGACGCATCACCTCATAATATCCGTCCATCCTGAACCACACGCCCTGCAGACCGTCCGGCAAATCAGCGTATAGATAAGCTCCGTCAAGATCCGTATACACCGCCGAATCTCCGTAAACGACAGACACTCCATAAAGAGGTTCCCCGGTGGACAACGTGGTCACCCGTCCCTGGAGATTTCCATATGAGGCCGTCGGCTTCCGGCATCCGGTCAGCGACAGGAGAGCAGCCGACACGGCCATTATCACAAACAGTATCCTATTTCTCATCATGATGCGAAATTAGTAAAATTTAATGCTTCTCAGCACGTCCGTATCTGAAAAACACAGCGAACAGAACAGCCGTAAACAAGGCATAGGCTGCGAAAATCCACCAGCAGACGCTCCATCCGGACATCACGGCGTACCAGTCCGTCGAAGCTCCCTGTACCGGAGACTTATGCACATTGACAAGAGCATTGACCACCGCCTGAGCACCAAGTGTTCCGGCTGCGGCCCCTATTCCGTTGGTCATAAGCATGAACAGCCCCTGCGCACTGGCCCTCATGGACTTGTCCGTAGTCTGATTGACAAAAAGCGAGCCGGATATGTTGAAAAAATCAAAGGCCACACCGTATACTGCCATGGATAGAATAAAAAGCCATACACCGTTGCCAGGATTTCCGACTGCGAAAAGAGCGAAACGAAGAGTCCATGCCGTCATGGCAATGAGCATCACTGTCTTTATCCCGTACTTTTTCAGGAAGAACGGAATAAGCAGAAAACACAGAGCCTCCGAGACCTGCGAGACTGATATCAGTACGTTGGAATGAGCGACGCCGAATGAGTTCTCATATTCAGGCAGATGCCCGAAATCGGCCAGAAAAGGGCTGGCAAAGCCGTTGGTTATCTGCAATGCTACTCCCAGGAGCATCGAGAATATGAAAAACACGGCCATCCTGCGCTGCCGGAACAATGCGAAGGCTCTCAGCCCCATGGCGTCGGCTATCGATTTACGGTTACCGGCATTGCTGACAGGACAACCAGGCAGCGTCAATGTATATACGGCAAGGGCTAGGCTCAATATGCCGGAGACCACGTACTGCGCGGATGTGGTCTGCATGGACTGTCCACGGAATCCGGCCACATCCACAAAAAGCATGGAGCAGATAAATCCTACAGTTCCCCACACTCTTATCGGAGGAAACTCCTTCACAGGATCCATCCCCGCCCTTTCGAGCACAGTATAGGCTACAGAATTGGAAAGGGCTATGGTCGGCATAAAAAACAATATACTCAGAGCGAAAAGACTGAACAGCACTCCGAACTCCACCTCCGCACCGGTCATGACTCCGTAGATTCCGGCCGCCGCCATTGCCGTACCGGCCAGGGCATGACATATTCCAAGCAGCCGCTGGGCCGGCACATAACGGTCCGCCACTATGCCCATAAGCGCAGGCATGAACATCGAGACGATTCCCTGCACCGCATAAAAAAGTCCTATCCTGTCACCGAATCCTACTCCGGACAGATAACGTCCCTGACTGACAAGATATGCACCCCAGACGGCGAACTGCAGGAAACTCAGTAATATCAGTCTTATTTTCAGATGCCTCATCTTTCCACAGTCAGACCCCTGAACACAGCCGTATAGGCATCATTGGAATCTGTCATCACTATGCGGACTTCCCTTACCGGGCCCTGCGGTTCGAAACTGAGTCCGCCATGATAAAGCGGCCCGGCATTCAGCACCTCTCCGCTTCCGGTAACATATTCCACATACGCATCGGTGACATAGAACATTCCCGAAGACGGCGCCCCGGAAGTAAATGTTATCCTGCCGCACTCAACAGGTGCTCCGAAGTCATACGTAAGAGTATCCCCGGCCCTGAGAGTCCTGTCCGACAGACCGACACCGTCTCTTGACGCAAGCGACTCCAGATACTTGTCAGACATAGGGAAATTGGCTTTCACGACCGTTGACGGTTCCAGATAATCATAGAGACTGATATTGGATGCTCCTACGGATATGCTGCTGAGCGACTCACCGAAGAAAGCCGCAAACCGGAAATCCTCCGGCCGGTCCGTCACAATCTCTCCGCGGCATACCGGGGACGACGCCACAGGAGCGGTACGGTCCATCGTATAACGGACCACAACTGAAGGATGGGGTACCCTGACATCAAGCACCTGACCGTCAAAAGTCACCTCAGGAGGCGCCACCCTGAATGCTATGCCCATATTGTAAAGACGGGAGAAATGCTTGTTGTACAGCCTCTGTTCGAAATCCTCGAAATCGCGGTCAGCCTTACTGCTCCATCCCACCTCGGCCAAAGCGCACAGACGGGGAAAATACTGGTACTCCATAAGCCTCGGAGGCCAGGCCATAAGCTCGGCCCACAGACCGGCCTGCACACCGACTATCAGCGCGCTGTCCGCCGGAGAGCCGACAAGAATCTCGTCAGGCTCAAGAGAATAGGTCTTGGACAGCGGCACTATACCGGCCCAGCTGTGACCTCTCTCCGCCGGCGACTGCTTCATGTCCAGATAGCAGTACTCTCCTATCTGCACGACTGTGCTGTATCCTTTTTCCACAGCCGCACGGCCGCTTTCCACACTTCTCCAGGCATATACCCGGGCCGTACTGTCATAGCGGGCGTCAGTATTGATTATCTCGTCCCAGCCGGCCATCTTCCTGCCATGACGGTGAAGGATATCCTCCATCCTGTACACAAACATACTGTGCAGATTCTCAGGACCGTCCAGGCCATACTCCTTCATCATGGCCTGGCAGTGAGGACAGTTGTTCCACGAGGTATGGTCCACCTCATCTCCGCCGATATGGATATACTCTGAAGGAAACAGCGCCGCTATCTCCCTGAAGATGTTGTCGAGGATAATATAATTCTCCTTTCTCGCCACACAGAGGACATTATCGGTCTCCCCGTTGGCGGTTATATACGGCACGTCCATGTCGCAGGCCATCTCCGGGAAGACCCCTACCAGCGAGCGGCTGTGCCCGGGCAGGTCAATCTCCGGAATTATCTCGATATGACGCTCTGCCGCATATTTGACCACTCTGCGGATATCCTTCTGGGTATAATATCCGCCGTAACGGCCGTGGCCCTGACCGTAAGCGGCCGGAGAGACCTCGTCGTCTCCCCTCCACGCACCCTTGCGGGTCAGGTCAGGATAGCGCCGGATCTCTATCCTCCATCCGTTGTCATCGGCCAGATGCCAGTGGAAACGGTTGAGCTTGTGATATGCCATCCAGTCCAGCAGCCGCAGCACATGCTCCACATCGAAGAATGTCCTGGACACATCCAGCATCGTTCCTCTGTAACCGTACCTCGGCGCATCCTCCACAGTCACGGCGTCAAGGACAAAACGGGTCAGCTCCATGCACCTGTCCCCGTACACCTGCGCAGGCATCATCTGCAGCAGCGTCTGTATACCGTAGAATATTCCGGAAGCATCCGGAGCCAGGATCAGCACTCTGTCTTCTCCTACCTCAAGCCTGTAGGACTCAGGAGCCATGCCGTCTGTCAAGCGCAGCTCAATGCCATTATAATAAGGGACATCCGTAACCTCTATCTCAAAGGCGAATACGCACTCAAGGCGCTCTCTCAGATATCCTCCCTCGAATTCCAGACCGTCGGGAGCGCATATCGAAAGGCCGTCCTCCATGACGAAAACGCCCTGCCCCGGAGCCACGCTCACGGGCTCGGGCAGCAGGTTGCAGTAAGTCTGAGCCGACAGGACGGGAGCCGCCGCAAGCATCAGCAGGGAAAACAGTATTTTTCTCATATAACGTGTATTTTCAGGTTTACAATATCTCGAAAATATCAGTGTCTCCTTCGATCTCGACTTTCACCGCATCCGGAGAAAGACGAAGCTCACAATACGGTTCCTCTGTCAGGAGCGCATCCAGCACAGTACCGTCAGCGGCATACTGACGGATGCTCAGTTCCGAACGGGGACGCAGCAACAGCGTAAGGTCCCGGGCCGATCCTTCTCCTGAGGGAATACCGAAAGACAATACGCCGTCGAGCTCATAGCATGTAAAGGGATTGTTGTCAAATGCATACACCGCCTTCTCCCTGTCCGGAGCCTGAAGGGCGAAGCCAAGACTGTCCGCCCTGAGAGGATTGATGCTGAAAGTACGGACTGCGGCCCAATTGGTCTTCTCTGACTCCAGCTTGCGCAGACGCACATACCGGGCGTCTATCCTACGGCCCTGCCAATGAATGACATACTGCTGCTGCAAAGTGTCCGGTATGACAGCGAACCAGTTCTGACCGTCCTTGGAAGCCTCCAGTACGGCCCTGTCGAAATAGTCCACGTCATCCACCGAGTTGCGGCCCTGAAGTATCTCTATCTCCCGGACACCGCGCACAAGACCGAGGTCCACTCCAATCCAGTCTCCGGTCTTCTGGGCATAACCCGAGGTATAGAATGTGGCCGAATCCCCGTCAAACATCAGTTTCCCGAGAACGGTGCCGACATTGGAGAACGAACCCACGGCCGTGTATGAATACGGGCTGCGGCCGGCCACCTCACGGTAGAATCCGTCCGCCATATCGTCCATGGCATTCTGATAGAAAGGCTGTAGCTTCAGCGTACCGGACTTATGGGCCTCATAAGCGTCCTTTTCCTCCTGGCTCATAAGGTTGTCCACATAACCGGCCCAGAAAGCGGCCCTGTCCCCGCTCTCGTAGATCGTTATCAGGTCCATCGTCCGCAGGCCTCTCTCCCCGAGCTTGCCGAACTCCTCCAGCCACGGCTCCAGTTCGCTCACCAAAGCCGTATCCGCGCATTTGCTACGCAGCTCACCTGGAGCAGACACGATACGCCCGAACTCCGCCACAAGCGCGTCGAACTGCTCCTGCGTGTAGCGGCCTACCCGGAATGTCTCCGTCTCCCAGGACTCGTCCCGACGGTAACCTGTCTCGGTGTCACAGGAATGAATGGCGAATGTACGGTAAGCCTCAGCAGCCTCCTCCCCGGCCACTGCCCTCAGACCCCTCTCCCAGCTCGCCAGAGGATCGTAATCCTGAATATTCCATGTATAGTCAGCGACTCCGTACAGAGCCGCCTTTGAAGCCTCAGCATGTTCCATAGGATTACTTACAAAACCGCACAGGTCCTTATCCGTGAGAGACTTGTCCAGTCCGTAAACAGGGCCTTGCAGGATATAGT
>DXAW01000086.1 GCA_019116865.1 Candidatus Coprenecus stercoravium
GCCACTGTGGCGAAGGCTGTTACAGCCCAACGGAAAAAGTTGCTTCTCATAAGATAAAACTTTTGTTAGTAGATTGTTTTTTCAAACTGTAAAGTTGTGGCTTTTTATTCAAAATCAACGTGTTAAGACAATTGTCTGAATGCTTGCCATTTATAGCGGCAGCCTGGTGGAAGGTAATGATTTGGAAGCATTTCAGCCGGGGAACATGCCCCTTACCGTCTCTTCAAAGGCGGACATGTCCCTTTCAAGTCTGGCGCAGATAACCTTCGCATAGATCTGAGTCGTGGCAATGCTCGTGTGACCTAAAATCCTGCTGATGCTTTCTATTGGCATTCCGTAGTTCATAGCCATCACTGCAAAAGAATGACGGGCAAGATGAAACGACACCGGCCTGCTGATGCCGCACTTCTTTGCCACATTCTTAATGCGCTGGTTCATAGTGCCAAGGCTGCCGGCATTGAACAGCCTGCTGTCAGTCCTGAACGGCTCGTACCGTTTCAGTATCCTCATCGGGGCATCCATCAGCCTTACCTGAAATACAGTACCCGTCTTCTGCCGCCTGGATACAATCCACGGCCTGCCGTTGATTTCCACCAGATGCTCGGCAGTGAGGTTCTTTATGTCGGAAAATGATATGCCTGTCCAGCACCCGAACAGGAACAAGTCCCTTGCCATCGCCAGATTCAGGTCGTCAAGCCTGACTGCGCTCAATGCCTGCATCTCCGCCTCCGTCAGGAAGCCCCGTTCCGTCCTGCCGCATCCTACCCGGAACAATGCGAAGGGATTGCGCTGAATGGAGCCGGAGCAATGCGCGGCGGTCACAATGTGCTTCAGCGGCAGAGAATAGACCCATACGGTGGATTGCGACAGTCCTGCCTCGCAGCGCAGATAGTGGCAGAAATCCCGGATAAAATCCTCCGAAAGTTCGGACATCGCCATATCCGAACGCCGGTAGCGCTTCCGCATGAACTCCCCGACATATTTCCGGACTGTCAGATATTTTCTGTAGGTGCGCATGGAACGGTCTTTTCCGACCCTTCGGGAGAATGCGGCATTCTCTCTGTCAAATGCGCGCAGAAGCGTCTCCTGCCCGATTCCGAATCCATGAAAGGCGTTGCGGACCATCTCCGCCGTGACATAGGCACTACGTTCCGAGACGGACCTGTAGTGCCCCGCAATCCTCGCCCTTATGCTGTCGAGGGCATTGTTCACCTCCTCGGCCTCATGGCTCCTGCCTGAGGCCCTGTTGCCTCTAGCGTCCCACAATTCCTTTTTTATAAGCAGCTTGCAGCTGAACTGCGCTATTGTTCCGTTAATCGTAATCCGGCCCATAATGGGAACATGGCCGTTTCTTTCTTTGCTTCTATTGACGTAGAAAGCTGTCCTAAAAGTACTTCTCATGATAAATTGTATTTTTGTTCTGTGTAAAATTTGGAATTTTGAATAAAAAGCCACAACTTTACGGTTTGAAAAAACAATCTACTAACAAAAGTTTTATCTTATGAGAAGCAACTTTTTCCGTTGGGCTGTAACAGCCTTCGCCACAGTGGCTCTGGTGGCCGCTGTGTCCTGCAACAAACCCGATGAAGGAGAACCGGCTGAGGCTCCCACAGTGGCCCTGACTCTGGGTACGGTGGACAGCACCTCCTTCGAAGTGAACGTTATCCCCGCCAATGCGGACCGTGTGGCATACGTGCTCGTCAACAGCGGCGAGGAGGTGCCTGCGGCTGACGCAATCCTCGCCGAGGGCACCGCTGTCGATATCGCCGACACCGTGACCGTGACCATATCCGACCTGACTCCCGAGACCAAGTACACCGTGGCGGCCGCCGCTGCAAATGGCGAGACCCTGAGCGCCGTGGCCACCGTCGAGGCCACCACTCTCAAGGCCGACGGCACCGAGCCCGATCCCGGTACAGACCCTGACCCGGACGTTCCCGAGGGAGAGACCCCCGCTGTGACCATCGGTGATGTGACTCCGGCCATCAACACCGTCACTTTCACCTACACCGCCGAGAACGCATCGGAGATCGCCTATGTTATCGAGGAGTCTCCCGGAACCAACCCTGGCGCCGAGGCCATCTTCTCTAAAGGCACCGTCGTTAAGGTAAGCGATGCGGCCATCACAGTGGAAAATCTGGAGGCCGAAGGAACCTATGTGCTCCATCTGGCGGCCCGCAACGGCGACGTGTACTCTGAGCCTAACAGGAAAAACTTCAGGACTCTCAGCTCAGGCGCCACCACAGATGCGCAGGAATTCACTTTCACAGAAATCAAATCGCAGAAAATGAACTCCAACGGGGAAGTCAAGGACCTCACCATAGCATTCGGCGACGAGGAGGGCAATGAACTCAAAGTCACATTCAAGTGCAATCTGGACGCCAACAGCAACGTGGCCGCCGGCACATACAGCGTGTCGAAGACATATCTCGACGCCGGTGACATCAGGCCAGGTGAGCAGTACGCTCCCTCTTCAGCCGGGTTCGCATACCTTACTACGGCCGAGGGTGTTGTCACAGCCATCACAGGCGGCAGCATGATTGTCAGCGAGGGGGAGATCGCTTTCAACTTCACTACTAACGTCAACTCCATCAGCGCCACTTACAAGGGCAGCATCAGCGTGGCTGCGGTAACATCCATCGGTTCTACCATGACAGAGGACATGACCATCACATTTGCCGACAATGCTGTATGTAAGAGCATGGGAGACTGGAGCGATGAAATACGTTTAAGCATTACGGACGCCAATACAGAAATGAACATCACTCTTATGAGAAGCGGCTCAGGAATCCCGATCGGCACATTCGGACCGACTACATATGAAGATAAGAACAACGACTCCTTCGTAATGGGTCAAGCCTTAAGTAAAAAATATGTCAACGGCCAATATATTCCGACAATATCATGCTACTACAGTCCGTCCAAGCCCAACAACAGCTCAGTTAACAGTCTCGGAACTGGTCTTATCTATACCACAGATGCTGGCGAGGTAATAGCTTGTCCCGCCTATGATGGTGAGATTACTATCACCGAGACTGAGGGCGTATATACTATCAACTTCACCCTGAAGGATGATATAGGACATACCTTCAGCGGAAGCGTCGATGTAGAAGAAGCAGAGTAGTAACCTTGCAACTTACGTTTATTACAGAGCAGTTCCATCCGGGGCTGCTCTTTTTATTTCCGTATTGGCCATGCTGCCGCCGGCAACGCAGGTATCCAGGCATCGTTCTGAAACTTTCCGGCACACCTCAGTATCTGTAATCCGGTAATCGTCATAACGCACGCATATTCACCCACTTGCTGCCATAGCCTCATAACAGATACGGCACTTTTTGCACGGAATCCGCCTTCACACGGCCGTATCTGTTTTGCCATATTTTGCATATTTGCCTATCTTATAGCGATTTATGCGGGAAAGCGCCATTACAGATACTGGGGTGTACAACTAGGCGAATACCAAATGTCTTCAGCCGCCCTGGACATGGCCGATGAGCTGCTGGTCTCGGACCGCCTGCTCTCCGTCATCGCCTCCATCAGGGATGACATGCGCTCAGACGACTCAGATTCCTTCATCCGCCGGATGCTCTTCCCCAACGACATCACCCCGTTCTACGCCCGCGAGCTCTCCAACAGCTACGGCTGGACCCTCATGTTCAAGATGCGAGGCATCGACTGGATATGATGACTGAGAAATACATACATGAGATTTTAGCCGAGAAGAGCGGATATCTTCTCAATGTCCAGCATTCGATAGCAACCGCCTATTACGGTCAGCGTACAGGGCAGCTTGTGTCTGCTCTCTCCAGAACTGCAATGATAAGCGACAGACAGATGCATATTCAGTACCCCATGCATATCCGCTTTTTGGATTTGAAGAGAACGCCGGGAGGAAAGAAAAAGAAAGTCTACGAGCCGATATACAACAAATACGTCTATGGCTATATCTACATCGGGGTTTATCGTGCGTTGATGGCCGGAATCACCGGAGAGATCCGCCGTCAGATATCCCAGGTTTTCCCATATGATACTGAGTATCTGAAGTGAAAGTTTGCATCTACGAAAAGATTTGCCTACATTTGAAGCGAGCAAGGTCATATACCATGAATGGAGGAATATTCATATATCTGCTTTTTCTACTGGGAGTCTTTGTTGGGGCAACTTATTTATTGCTCCGGATCATAAGATTCATGGAGAATAAGACATACGAGCATTTTAACCGCATCGAACAGAAAAGACTGGAAAAGAAAGGTAAAATCTAATATTTTCTGTCCTTTAATAATGAGAGGGTGAATTCTAAGTTAAATCCAAATTTATTTTAAGATTCACCCTCTCGCATCCATAAAATGGAGTCGTCAAACAAACATCACATGGATATGGCCAGCAGTCTGCGTCCCAGCTCGTGAGCCGCTGACTCAATCTTCTCCAGCTGCTTCTCGGAGATGTATTGGTCGCCTAATTTATAATGTCTCATCAGGGAGGGAGATATACCGGCGAGCGCAGCGAACTTGGAGGCGTTGATGCAGTCAAACTGATTGAAGAAAGCCGACACATCATACTTGTACTCAAATGTCAGGTCCTTCAACTCATCAGGCACGGCCTCTCCGCTGTCAGTGTAGCTGTCGATGACTTCCTTGTAGGCCGTAAGGAAGTCGGCTTTTGCGGCCTCCACGCTCATACCGGAGCCGCTTATTACAGAATCTTTCAAATCCGGAGTATACACCCCGTATCCGTTCTCGTCTTTCTCAATAATAGCCAAAGTCTTTCTCATATTATTTTGCTTTTTAAAGATATGTATGGGAGTCATTCTTCCCCTATCTGTTTCAACAATCTTTTCATCAGTCCCGGTCTTATTTCCTGTGACCAGTGCCGCTCGATGACCAGCGAACCGCTCCGTTCCGGATGTCGGTAAATGTCGTGGTTGCCGCCGCTGCGGCAGCAGTACCACCCTTTGCTTCTCGCCAATTTCTCAAATTCATTCCATTTCATAGAACTCTGTAATGTTTGTTTGACAATGCAAATATATCACAAAAATGTGAGTTATGCTAATTTTCTTTGTTAAAATTCGGAGACATGATGCCGGATACGGTTGACCTTGATGCGAACCCGGTGCAGCGAATCTATTGCCGGTGCCGGCAACGCAGGTATCCAGGCATCGTTCTGAAACTTTCCGGCACACCTCATTAGTAACAAATGTGCTGACTTGTTTGATCTGTTCGTGCGCCCGCCGCTGTCTCCCATATAGATGTTGGTCATGGCGAGCGAGCTGTGGTCCGCCTGCTCTCTGACCAGATTCAGCGGCACTCCCGCTCTTCACCATGGTCCTCAGTGCAGACTATTCAGTGTCCGGCTATTCATTGCGGCTACTCAGCACCGGCCCTTCACCATGAAGCACCAGCCCGCAACCTAACTAACTTTATTACAGCGGCTTCCCACAAAGCAAGCGGCGGTATGGCCTATTTTTTCGAGGCATAAAGCCGCCTCCCAACAACCATCACGCTGTATATCAACAGATTGCACCTTCGCACGGTGCTTCATGGTCACAAGTCAAATACTACGGTCGCACATCCCCTGCCGCCTGCGGCGGGCATTGCAAAAGGGAACAAAAAAGCCGCTAGAGCAAGCTCTGCGGCTTCTTCGTTCCCTTTTGCGGAGAGAGGGGGATTCGAACCCCCGGAACCCACAAGG
>DXAW01000087.1 GCA_019116865.1 Candidatus Coprenecus stercoravium
GATCTACACCATGAAGGAAGGCGGTGAGCCTGAGAAGGTGGCTGTGGAAATCATAGCCGACAAGCAGGACCGCGACCTTATCAAGAGTCCTGTCAGATATGCCGATGAGATTGCTGTCAGCAAGGACGGCAAGCAGGTGGCCTTTATATACCGCGGCGATGTGTATGTTACCATGACCGACTATGCTACGACACGCCGCATCACCAATACCGCCGAGCAGGAGCGTGACCTTGATTTCGCTCCGGACGGACGCTCGCTTATCTATTCCTCGGAGCGTGACGGACTCTGGCAGGTGTACATGGCCTCTATCGTCAATGACGACGAGAAGATGTTCCCTTATGCCACCGAGATAAAGGAGGAGAGGGTGACAAATTCGGACAATGTGTCCTTCCAGCCTCTTTTCAGTCCTGACGGCAAGGAGATAGCCTTCCTGGAGAACCGTACCGCTATCCGTGTGATCAATCTCGACAGCAAGGAGGTGCGTACTGTCATGGACGGCAAGTACCAGTACTCGTATACCGACGGTGACCAGTGGTACAGGTGGTCGCCCGACGGTAAGTGGATACTTTCCAACTGCATATTCTACGGCGGCTGGAACAATCAGGATGTGGCTCTGCTCAATGCTCAGAAAGAAGAGGAGCCGATAAACCTGACCAACAGCGGTTATACCGATACTCAGCCCAAATGGGTGCTGGACGGCAAG
The DNA here is from genome assembly GCA_019116865.1 of Candidatus Coprenecus stercoravium. Taxonomy (GTDB): domain Bacteria; phylum Bacteroidota; class Bacteroidia; order Bacteroidales; family UBA932; genus Coprenecus; species Coprenecus stercoravium. Next base: position 704 of record DXAW01000087.1, read on the forward strand.
GCTATGATCTGGTTCAGCGACCGTGCGGGTTACCGCAGTCACGGCAGCTGGGGCTCCGAGAGCGATGTCTACATTATGTTCTTTGATCTGGAGGCCTATGAGAAATTCCTTATGGATGAGGAGGAACTGGCTCTCTATGAGGAGGAGCAGAAACTGAAGGAGGATGCTGACAAGAAAGACAGCAAGAAGGGAAAGAAAGACAAGAAAGCGGATAAGGAGGATGAGGCCGAGACCCTCGTGCTTGATCTGGACAATGCCGAGTACCGCGTGCTCCGTCTGACCGTCAATTCTTCCAACCTCGGAGACGCAGTCCTGAGCAAGGACGGCAGCAAGCTCTACTACATCACCTCGTTCGAGGGCGGTATGGACCTCTGGGTGCATGACCTGAAGGAGGACGAGACCCGCATCCTCGCCAAGGGAGTTGGCTACGGCTCGCTGATTTTGTCCGACGACGGCAGCAGCATCTTCATGAACACCGGAAACATCAAGAAGATAGACGTGGCTTCCGGACAGATTACTCCGATAGAGATAGAGGGTATCTTCGATTACAAGCCTTACGCAGAGCGTGAGTATATCTTCGACCATGCGTGGAGACAGGTCAAGGAGAAATTCTACGATCCGGATATTCACGGAATAGACTGGGAAGGCTATAAGGCCGAGTATGAGAAATTCCTGCCTTATGTAACCAACAATTACGATTTCGCCGACGTGCTTGGCGAGCTGCTCGGAGAGCTCAATGCCTCGCATACAGGCGCCCGTTATTATGGCGGAAGTGCGGCTTATCCTACTGCCCGTCTCGGTGTGTTCCTCGATGAGTCTTATGAGGGAGACGGTCTTAAGATAAAGGAGATTATCAAGCGCAGTCCTCTGACGCTCGTGCCTTCGGATGTCAAGGCCGGATGCATCATCGAGAAGATAGACGGTGAGCCTGTGCTGGCCGGACAGGATTATTTCCCTCTCTTAGAGGGCAAGGCCGGAAAGAAGATACGTCTGAGTATCTATGATCCTGAGACATCGAAGCGTTTCGATGTGGTAATCAAGGGTCTGTACTCTGAGAGCGGCATCCTTTACCAGAGGTGGGTTGAGCGCAACCGCGACATAGTGGACTCCATTTCCGGAGGTCGCATCGGTTATGTGCATATCAAAGGTATGGACAGCCCCAGCTTCAGGACTCTGTACAGCGAACTGCTCGGACGTTTCCGTCACTGCGATGCAGTAGTGGTGGATACCCGTCATAACGGCGGCGGCTGGCTCCATGACGATGTCGTGACCCTGCTCTCGGGCAAGGAGTACCAGCAGTTCAAGCCCCGCGGCCAGTATATCGGCAGCGATCCGTTCAGCAAGTGGCTCAAGCCTTCCTGCATGCTTGTCTGCGAGGACAACTACAGCAATGCTCACGGAACCCCCTGGGTTTACCAGCATCTGGGCATAGGCAAGCTCGTCGGAGCACCTGTTCCCGGAACCATGACGGCTGTATGGTGGGAGAGCCAGATCGACCCGACCATCATATTCGGTATACCTCAGGTAGGCTGCTGGGATATTTCCAAAGGCGAGTATATGGAGAATGTCGAGCTGGAGCCTGACATCCTTATCTACAATGCTCCCGGAGATGTAATCAACGGATTCGATGCTCAGCTTAAGGGTGCCACCGAGTCTTTGATGACTTCCGAGGAAGAAGAGTAATATATCAGAACATATTGTAAATCAGTTAATCCCGGCTGTTCTTTCAAGAAGCGGCCGGGATTTTTTTATTTAATGCTGTAACACAGATGTAACCACAACTTAACATTAACACATACCGCATGTAATAAGGGTGAAACAAGGCCGGCATACTTTTGCGCCCGAAAACAAAAGGTATGAGTAAAAGATTTTTGCTGTTCTTCGCAGCAGTTCTACAGGCTTCGGTCCTGTTTGCGGATACTATAAGAGGAAAGGTCGTGGATGCATCCACGGGTGAGGAGATAATAGGCGCGACCGTAATAGTTAAAGGTACTACAGACTGTTGGGCCGTAACGGGACTTGACGGCAGCTTTGTCATAGACGCCGGATCAGCAGCCGGTATTCTTCTGTGTGACCTTATGGGGTACAAGACAGTGGAGGTGCCTTTCAGCCCTTCATCCCCGGATCTGATAATTTCTCTGGAGACTGAGGCGGAAATGCTTGATGCGGCTGTCATCACGGCTGTCAGTCATGGCCGTACAGAGGTGGCGGCCAGAAATATTGAAAGAAATTCAGTCAATGTGGTCAATGTGATGAGCGCAAAGGCTATGGAGCTGTCTCCGGACATTACGGTGGCCAATGTGATAAAGAGGATGTCCGGTGTGACGGTCGAGCGCAACAGCAGCGGAGAGGGGCAGTACGCCATTCTCCGCGGTATGGACAAACGCTACAATTATACTCTGGTCAATGGCGTTAAGATACCAAGTCCCGACAATAAGAACCGTTTTGTCCCTCTGGATATATTCCCTTCGGAGATGCTGGACCGTATAGAGGTGACCAAATCCCTTACGGCCAATATGGAGGGGGACGGTATAGGAGGTGCTGTCAATCTGGTGATGAAGGACGCTCCGGAGAAGATGGAGATAACGGCCAATCTGTCCACCGGATACAGTGCCCTTTTCATAGACCGGGATTTTCAGTCGTTCAATCACAGAGCTATACAGAAACTCTCGCCCAATGAGTTGATGGGCCGTCCGGAGCTTCATGACCAGAATTATTCGGTAAGTGCGGATGATTTCACCATGGACAATCTTCACATGAAATGGAGTCGTCCCCGTCCCGATATAGTGGGCGGCTTCTCATATGGAGACCGTTTCTTCGGCGGCAGGCTCGGAGTGATGGCCGCATTCAGTTATCAGAATCTGTTCAGGGGCAAGAATGCTTCCCTCTATTATATACCCGGTTCCTCCGGCAAAGGTACGGAAAACAGGTATTATTCCGACGAGCAGAACCGTATGGGTGCCCATGCCAAACTTGACTACCGCTTTTCCAACCGGCATAAAGTCATGCTGTATGCCGGATATATGGACCTTAAGGAGAGTGAGGTGCGTGACGGAGCCAATGACCAGGAGCGTACTGTGAGGATGAAGTGGAATCATCAATACATCTTCAACACCACTCTCAAGGGAGAACACTCTTTCCTTCATTCCGACCGTCTGAAACTTGACTGGTCAGGCGTATTCTCCAAGGCTTACAGCACGACTCCTGACAATGTCCGTATCTATATAAACGGGGACCATCTGTACAACACAGATTCGGCGGACCGCCGTTGGGAGCACAACAGTGACCGTGACGTGGCCGGATATATCAACCTGTCGTACCGATTCGATTTTGCCAACAGCTCCTCGCTCAATCTTCAGGCCGGCGGTATGTACAGGGACAAGGTGCGCAGCAGCCTGTTCAACGAATATACATTCGACTCTCCCACGGGCATACATGACCTCCAGATATACGGTGAGGACTGGACCAACTTCGACGAGCTGCTTCTGGAACCGAGGCGTTACGGCAATGTCGGTGATCCGCTCAACTACGATGCCTTCGAGAGGATAGGGGCAGCTTATCTGATGGGAACCTATACCTGGGACAGGCTGGAAGTCATAGCGGGTCTTCGTGTGGAGCATACTGACCAGGGCTATAAGCTGGTGTTCCCGAGGCAGACTGACGGAGAGGGTCATCAGGTGTATACGGATCTGCTGCCAAGTGTTCACTTCAAGTACAATGTTCATAAGAACGCCTATCTGAGATTGTCCTACGGCCGGTCCATCAACCGTCCCGGATTCTTCGAGATAGTGCCTTACACTATTCTTAACGAGGATTATGACGAGCAGGGTAATCCGGATCTGAAGCATACCACTGCGGATAATGTGGACCTGCGTTACGAGTTCTTCCCCAAGTCCTCCGAGCAGCTGATGGTGGGGCTGTTTTACAAGAAACTCTACAATCCGATTGAGTACGGACTTATATCGGAGGGTCAGGCAACATATCTGACGCCTATGAACTTCGGTAATGCGGTCAACGCCGGAGTGGAGGTGGATGTGATGAAATATTTCAACTGGTTCGGAGTCAAGGCCAATTATACCTATACCCATTCTTCCATAACCACTACCAAGAGGGCTATGGAAGGGACGGAGGTGATAGCCGTGCAGCAGACCAGGCCGTTGTACGGTCAGGCGGCCCATGTCGCCAACCTGTCGCTGCTTTTCAAGTTCGCCGGGGCCGGAGTCGAGGCTCAGGTGTCCGGAAGCTATACGGGCCGCAGGCTCAGTGAGATTTCCAACTGGGTCGACAACGATATCTGGGAGGCCGGCTATGTGCAGCTGGACGCCTCGATAGAGAAGAGTTTCAAATGCGGTCTTACCATATATGCAAAGGCCAACAATCTGCTCGATACACCGGTTCTCAGGTATATCGTCGATAATCCCCGTACCGAGAATCTGAAAGACTACGAGAGATACAGGGGAGGCGTAATCGAACGCCGTGAATGGCACGGGCAGTCCCTGATGATAGGCCTTAGATATTCGTTTAAAGAGAAATAACAATACACATTATTAATTGTCAAATTATCATGAAAACAAAAAGCATTTTTGTCATTGCGGCTGCCGCAATGGTATTTTCCCTGACCTCATGTGAGGAGAACAGGCCTGAGGTGCCTGATGTTCCCGAGACGCCTGGTACGACCGATACTACAGGTGTGGAGAAACCTGAGGCAGGTGAGGTGTCCGGTGAAGTGTCCGGAGTATGGGAAGCCGGAAGTGTAATCAATGTGACCGGTCATATCGTGGTGCCCGAGGGTAAGAGCCTTACCATCGAGGAGGGTGTGACTGTAATATTCAGTGATGCCGGAGTAGGTGTCAACCACACAGCTATCGAGTTCTCGGTGGACGGCAGTCTTTACTGCCTCGGTACTGAGGAGGCTCCCGTGCTTCTTACAGTGGCTGAGGAACTCAGAACACCGGCCAACACATTCAAGGGACTCTGGGGCGGTATTGTGGCCGGTGCCGCCTGTGAGGAGATGCTTATCGACCATACAATCATAGAGTACTGCGGCGGTCAGGTTATCGAAGGCTCTCCCGCTGCTGAGAACGGCTATTACACAGCCGGCGATGACGCCTATCCCCACATTACCACCAATAATGTTGACGGACGCTATGTGATTACCAATTCCGTTCTCCGCAACGGCTGGTCCGATGCCATTTACATGATGGGCGGCAATGCCATAATAGCGGACAATGTCTTCAGCGCTATCGGATATGACGGAGCCGAGGCCGTGAACGTGAAGTCCGGCTGCACCGTGGATGTGGCCCGTAACGTGATGTTCAGTGCCAATACCAACGGTCTTAAGCTCTCCAGCTCCGATCAGAGCGAGGTGCGTCACCAGGCTAAGATTCAGGCCTACAACAATACCATCATCGGTTCGGGCTGGAGAAGGGACGGTGAGAAAGGCGGCGGTATCTATGTGGAGGAGAACGCCGATGCGGGGGTATTCAACAACCTGCTGGTAAACTGCAAGTTCCGTGCTACTACTCCTGCGTATGAGGAAGAGGGTTCCGAAGACTGCTACGACAGGGAGCACTCGATGATTGACTACAACTACTATGCTTCCGGCACAGTGGAAAGCTCTATAGTGTTCAGTGGAGAATATGAGGATGACGGAGAGACCCTGCTCTACTCCGGAGTGAAATACGCATACGAGGGTTATGCCTTTGAACACGAGTGGTATGATACGGAGAAGGTCGATGTCCACAGTGTTATGGCCAGGACAAAGGAGGAGGCAGAGGAACTTGATCCCAAGTTCGTGAACTACGATATAAACGTGGATCCTGCCGGTTATACTTTCAATGACAGCTGGGACTTCCATCTGACAGCCGGCTCTCCCGCTCTTGACGCTTCCAAGACCTATACGGGCGGTGACCGTCAGCCTTATTTCGGGACCACAGGCCTTGAGGTGAACGGCAAGACCTACACCTCCCCCGCAGTCGGGAACTGGTTCGGTGCCTTCGGAGCATAATAATTCTTAGATTAGCATATTAGAAAACAGACATGACAATGAGAAAAATCCACATTATCGGCCTTGCGGCCCTGTCTTTCATGGCAGTGTCGTGTGCTGACACTGTCCCTGCCGGGCAGTGGAAGGCCCTTGAGCAGCCGCTCAATTTCTACATCGCCAACGACCTTGGCCGCAACGGTTACTATGACCAGAAACCCATAGCAGAAACTATGGGCAGGATGGCCGAGACCATAGACATAGAGTTTGTGGTCGCAGCCGGAGACGTACATCATTTCGAGGGAGTGCAGAGCGTAAGCGATCCTCTCTGGATGACCAACTACGAGTTGATTTATACCCACCCCGACCTGATGATGCCCTGGTATGCCGTCTGCGGCAACCACGAGTACCGCAGCAATACGCAGGCATGCGTCGACTACTCTCAGGTGAGCGCCCGCTGGCATATGCCCTCCCGTTACTACAGTTTCGTAAAGGAGGAGGACGGCACGACGGTGCGTATCGTGATGCTGGACACGACTCCGGTCATCGACAAGTACAGGGAGGAGACGGATAAGTACGCCGATGCGTCCAAGTCCGACTACAATGTGCAGCTGGAGTGGCTTGACAGCACTCTTTCGGCCGCTTCTGAGGACTGGGTGATAGTGGTGGGACACCATCCCGTATACGCTTTCACAGACAAGGACGAGTGCGAGCGCACCGACATGCAGCAGAGGGTCAATTCGGTACTGCTCAGGCACGACAATGTGGACATGTATGTCTGCGGACATCTGCACACTTTCCAGCACATACGTAAGGAGGGGTGCGGTATCGACTATGTGGTCAACAGCTCGGGCTCGCTCAGCCGTGATGTGGAGCCGACAGACGGGACAGTCTTCTGCAGCTCTGAGAGCGGCTGGTCTTTGGTGACAGTCTCGGCCGACACACTCCGCCTGCACATGCTGGACAAGAACGGCAAGATCCTCCACACCGTCACCCGTACAAAATAAGCCGTCGGGATTGAGGTTATTTCAGATAATGCTTATCTTTGTGTGCAGGAATGGTACACGAAGATAAGCATTATGTTAGTAGTTTCATCAAGAGAGTTCAGGGCCAACCAGAAAAATTATCTGGATATGGTAGATGCAGGGCAGGAACTGTTGATACATAGAGGTAAAAACAAAAGCTACAGGATTGTCCCGGTGACTGAAGATGATGTTCTGGTCAGCAGAGAATATCTTATGGAACCTGATGCGGAA
>DXAW01000088.1 GCA_019116865.1 Candidatus Coprenecus stercoravium
AACCCTTTTGGAGTTTACGCACTTTCCAGGCGCGCGCCTTCGACCACTCGGCCACCTCTCCTTGAAAATTACCGCCAAAATTAAAAATTATTTTTCATAAAATCTACACTTCTGTGAGTTCTCCTCTGATATTTTTTTTCAACAAATTAACAATAGTCTCATTATCAGAGTATTGACCTAGTAAGAAAAACAATTTTGTAACAGCGGCCTCAGTCGTGCAGTCTCCGCCTCCGGTCACGCCTATTTTTTTTAGCGATTTTCCGGTGGAGTATGCGTCCATATCAACTCTGCCGGCCAGGCACTGCGTGATGTTGAGAACGATGACACCTCTGTCCACGGCATGCTTGATGCAGTCGGTGAACCATTTGCCGGAAGGCGCATTGCCTGAGCCGTAGGTCTCCAGAATGATCGCCCTTATGCCCGGCGTGTCCGTCAGGGACTGGAGGATGTCCTGCCTCATGCCGGGGGTTACCTTTATAATAAGTACGGACGGGTCGAGCCTGTAGGTGGCCTTCAGCGGTTTTCCCCATTGTTCCGGATATCTTATGAATGCGGTGTTGAAGCGGATGTGTATGCCGGCCTCCGCCAGTACCGGATAGTTGGCTGACCTGAACGCCCGGAAGTTCTCCGCTGTGTATTTGGTGGTCCGGTTGCCTCTGTACAGCTGGCTCTCGAAGTAGATGCAGACCTCCGGTACCATCGGATGGCCGTCCTTGTCCTTGGATGCGGCGATCTCTATGGAGGAGATGAGATTTTCCTTGCCGTCGGTGCGCAGCATGCCTATGGGGAGCTGGCTACCGGTGAAGATGACGGGTTTCTCGATGTTCTCAAGCATGAAGCTGAGTGCGGAGGCTGAGAAAGACATGGTGTCGGTGCCGTGCAGGACGACGAATCCGTCATAACGGCTGTAATTCTCCTCTATCAGCCGTGTCAGTCTGATCCAGAAGTCAATGTCCACGTCCGATGAGTCTATGACCGGGTCGAATGAGTAGGTGTCTATGCGGTAGCCGAATTTCTTGAGCTCCGGCATTTCCTCCAGTATCTGGGAAAAGTCGAACGGCCTGAGGTCGAATGACACCGGATCCTGCTTCATGCCGATAGTGCCTCCGGTGTAGATGAGAAGTATGGATGTAGAGTCTTGCATATGAGGTTATTTCAGGTTGAACAATTCTTTGGCGCCGGCAGTGGTCACCCGGTCCACTTCTTCTATGGTTGTCCCCTTTATGTCTGCCAGTCTGGCGGCGGTGTGCCTAATGTATGAAGACTCGTTTCTTTTCCCGCGGCAGGGGACGGGGGTAAGCCACGGTGAGTCGGTCTCCAGGACGATGTCCTCCAGCGGGATGTGTTTGACGGTCTCCGCAAGGCCGGCGTTTTTGTACGTCAGCACACCGCCTATGCCTATGCGGAAGCCTCCGTATTTTTTGATTCTGCGGTATGTCTCGATGCTTCCTGAGAATGCGTGCATCACTCCTTTCATGGGCACGCCTTCGTCCCGGAGGCTGTCAAGTGTCTCGAAAAGTGTGTCGTGTGCGTCTCTGACGTGGATTATAACGGGCAGTGAGGCCTGTGCCGCCCACAACATCTGGATTCTGAAGGCCTCTTTCTGCTGTTCGAAGAATTCGTCGGACCAGTGTCTGTCCAGTCCGATTTCCCCGACGGCGCACCATCCTCCTTCGGCCAGTCTGGCTTCCACGAAATCCAGTTCTTTCTTCCAGCCGGCGCCCACTGAGGTGGGATGCAGTCCGGTGGCAGTGCTTATCAGTCCTGGAGCCAAAGCCGCCGTTCTCATCATGGCGTCATGGGAGGCGGAGTCGATGCCGGGAAATATGAAATGCTCGACTCCTGCGGAGACGGCCCTGTCGAGCGTTTCCTGAAAGTCTGCGGCGAAAGCTTCGTCGTAGAGGTGTGTATGGGTGTCTATCATCTGAAAGTCTTCAGTCTGTAGTTGCCGTAAATGTCTGCTTCGACGATTCCGTCCATTTCCAGCTCTGTGAGTCCGGGCAGTACGTCGGCCGGGTCACCGCCTGCTTTTTCAATCAGAGTGTTCCGGTCTACCGTCAAATCAGCCGATAAAGCTAGTAAAATATTCCGTTTGATGTAGCCACTGTTCTCGAAGATTTTTTCAAAAAGTGAGATATCCCCCTTATTGTCAAGTATTTTCCATCCTAAAGAATCGGCGGGGGAAGACGGTGATGTGATGATTTCCGCAGCGTTCCTGCCGATGAGGGCGTTGCATCCGCTGGAATATCCGTCGGTTATTCTTCCGGGCATGGCGAATACCTCTCTCGAGTAGGACTGGGCCAAGGAGGCTGTAATCAGGCCGCCTCCTTTTTCGGCGGACTCAATCAGGAGTACGGCGTCGGACATGCCTGCGATGATGCGGTTGCGTCGCAAGAAGGTGACTGCCTGCGGAGCCGAGCCTTTCGGAAAGTCTGTGACCAGGGCACCCTGTCCGGCAATCCTGACGGCGTGCCGTCGGTGTGCGGCCGGGTAGATGGAGTCGAGTCCGGTGGGCAGCACCGCTACCGTGTCCAGTCCGCACTCAAGCGAGGCCAGATGAGCGCATATGTCTATGCCGTAGGCTAGCCCGCTGATGATAAGAGGCTTGATGTCGAGGCGGGCGAAATGCTCCACTATCTTCCGGCACTGGGCGCATCCGTAATCAGTGGCTTTCCTGGTGCCTACTATGGCTACCGCTCTGCGTGGATTGAGACCTGCTGTTCCTTTGTGGAAGAGAACTGTCGGGGCGTCAGGGCATTCTCTCAGCCTGGACGGGTATTCTTTGTCATTGATATACAGAATCTGTATTCCATGCGCTCTGGCCCAGCGGACTTCCTCCTCAGCTTCCTGAAGGTAGCGGCTGTCAAGTATCGCTTCTATCAGCTCCCGGCGTCTGATAAATCCGGACAGCTCGGCGGCTGACAGTCTGAAAAGTTCTCCCGGTGAGGGGAAATGTGCCGTTAGTATCCTTGCTTCCCGACAGTTGTAGTTGAAGATGCGGTTGACGGCGCAGGCGTAAACAGTCTCATCGTATTCCATGCCTGCGAAGATATCTCTCCGGGGCGCATGATAATTGAAAATAAAAAAACGGGTGAGAAAATACCCGTTTTCAAAAAAAGTCAGAATTTAAAATCCTCTCCGTACTTCTCTCTGTAATATACGGAGTCCTCTCTGTCGAAAGTGTCCACGGCCAGAACATTGTCCTGCTGCTCCGCCCCGTTGATCCGGTTCTGCTCGAATATACTCTCCCGGTTTCTGACTGTTTCGGCCGTAAAGAATCCGATGCCGGCGAGTAGTATTACAGCGGCCGCGGCCTTGGTCCAGCCGGAATGTACTATGCGGAACATTACCGACGGCTTTTTCTCTGCGTCCTCGAAAAACTCACGGCGCAGGCGGCGCATGGACGCCAGTTTTCCGGCGCATTCCGGGCATGACCTGAGATGCTCCTGTACGGCAGTCTCCTCCTCCCTGGAAAGTTGATTGAGGAAGTACTTTGAAAGTGTCTCTATGTCGATATGCCTGCTCATCTGTATTTCTCAGTAATTTTCTTGAACCTGTCAGTCAGACTCTTCTTCAAACGCTTCATCTCCTGTCTCAGTCTGGCGCATTCCTTTGCCGCCTCCTTCCCGCCTTTCAGTCCGTAGTGCTTTTCGACTATCTCCTCGTAGGACAGGCCGTCGATGTAGTGCTCGAACATTCTGTCCACCTTCTCCTCATAGCCTGCGACCAGCTCTCCGTGCAGGGGGTGCTCCTTATTATATAATATAACGATGAAGTAGCCCCGGACTGAGTCTTTGTCATTGAAGTCTATATAAGTGGAGAGACTGTCGATTTGTGACGGAAAACCGGCGGGAGATGTGAATTCGTTGTTGAAACATTTATTGTCCTCCTCTTCCGTAAGTCTGTATTGCAGGGCATCTATGTCCGCAGGAGTCTTGGCCCTGGCGCGGGCGAGCTCTTTGTTTTTGTTTTTCAATACGCCTACGGAATATGATATGACGGCCTTTGCATTCACCGGCTCCTTCAGTTTCTGTTCCACGACAGCTCTGTTGACGGATATGCAGGTGTCGCTCCATATGTCGTGTACGGCCTCCTCGCCTTTAATCCCTGACATCTGGTAGCAGAATGCTGCGGTGATGGAACGCAGTTTCGCATAGAATTTTCCCCAGTAGAAGTTGTCATTGTCTTTCAAGCTGAGTATTATTCTGCGTTCGTCGGTGGGGAAATTGTCTGCGGCCAGGCAGCGGCAGTAGGAATCCAGCTCGTCCGTATTGCCGAATGCGGGCATGGATGAGAATCCGGCCGTGTAAATCTCGTTGAAAATGGTTTGAGTCATGGCGTAGGAC